>CAZITQ010000447.1:0-2501 GCA_964542165.1 uncultured Rickettsiales bacterium | reverse complement strand
CGACACCGGCGACGACGACACCGGCGACGACGACACCGGCGACGACGACGACGGCAACAACAGCTGCGCCGAGGCCTACCCCCTGCCCATGGACGGGGACTGGGTGATGGACCAGCTGGACAGCGAAGACGACGAGGACTTCTTCACCTTCACGGTGGACGAGGACGCCTTCGTCAACGTGTGGACCGGGTTCTACGACGAGGCCGTGGACGGGCAGCTGGACCCGGTGATCTCCCTGTACACCGAGGACGGCAGCACCCTGCTGGCCACCGCGGACGACCAGATCCCGCGGCTCAACACCGACAGCGAGCTGCGGTACCGCGCCACGGCCGGGACCTACTGCGTGAAGATCGAGGGCTGGGACCACTGGTCCGGCGAGACCGCCTCCCTCGAGACCCTCGACTGGTCCTACGCCCTCAACGCCCTGGTCATGGATCCGGACTCGGAGCTCTGGTACGAGGGCGTGCTCAACGAGGACACCGAGCCCAACGACGACGTGGACCAGGCCCAGGCCGGCACCATGTACGAGGGCACCGGCGGCATCTACGGCACCGTCTACGGCCTGCTCGAGACCGCCGACGACGTGGACGTGTACGCGTTCACACTCCACGAGGACGCCACCTACATCAACGTCTACTTCTTCCGGCCCACCGGCCCCGGCGGCTCCAACGAACAGGGGCACGGCACGACCCTGGAGCTGGGGCGGGTCGAGATCTCCGATCTCCAGGGCAACGTCATCGGTCGCGCCGACGGGGAGCTGGACATGGAGGCCATCTCCCTGCCCTTCGAGGGTGGGCTGGACGTGCTGCTGTGGGTCCGGGCTCCCGACGGCTGGACCAGCGGCGACAACGACTTCTACGTGATCGACCTGTACAACGCGTTCTCGAGCAATCCCTTCGAGAACGAGGTCGGCGGCGGGGCCAACGACACCCCGGGCAGCGCCGAGTCCACCTCCTTCGACAGCGGCTCGACCTACCTGGCCGGCGCGCTCCACAACCCCGTGGACGTCGACTTCTGGCAGTTCTCGTCCGGCGCCAACCAGGACTTCGCCCTGGCCTGCGCCGCCCGCCGCAACGGCTCGGGGCTGGTGGACGCCACGTTCGCGATCCTCGACTCGGGGATGAACGTGATCCAGACCGAGACCGAGACCGCCGACGCCGACGTCCTGTGGACCGACAGCGCCTACGCCGACGCCTCCATGTCGGCCGTGCAGATCACCGACGAGGGCGACTACTACCTGTCCGTCTCCGCGGCGGCCCAGGACCCCGAGGTGAGCTCGAACACCTACATGTGCGGGCTCCACAACGTGACCCCCTGATCGGGGTGGGAACAAGCCACGCACCGGGGGTGTCGAGGGGTCGTCTCCATGGCGACCCCGTACCCCTCGCAGCGCCTCGCGCATCCGGTCTCGCTGATCCTCGCCGTCTGCCTGTGCGCGTTCGCCGCCCGGGCGGACGAGGTGGCGGACGAGGGCGGTCCACCGCCCGAGGCCTCGTCGCAGGTCCGGATATCCCTCGACCGGCTGGGCTGTGACGTCTGGGGCGGCGACGGGGAGGGGCTGCCCGCGATCTGGGACCTCGTCGCCGAGCTGAGGGTCCACAACCGGGGCGACGACGCCGTCCGGATCGAGGCGGTGAGCTGGCAGATGGTCGTGGGTGAGGCCACGGTGCGAGGGCGACTCGAGGGTGAGGCATTCGAGCTCGCGCCGGGGGAGTCCCGCCGCCTGATCTCCAGCGCCTACCTGCCGCTGCCCCAGCTGCGGATCCTCCGCGAGGGCGTTCGAACTGCCGGGGCGCGACGGGTCCGGACCTTGACCGGAGAGCTGGCGTTCCTGCGCGGCGGGCGCCGCCACATCGCCCCGTTCTCCGCGTCGGGACGCTGGATCGGCTGCATGGACGCCGACTCCGGACCCAGCTATCGGTTCGACGAGGGCGGGTAGGTCAGCGCCAGAACATCCACAGGGAGCGGTCGACCACGTCGTGGTACCGGTAGTACAGCTCCAGTGAGTCGATGCCCAGGCTCCCCGAGTTGTCGTACCCGGCGCCAAAGGCCGTCTCGGCCCAGCCCGAGTCGTCGTCCAGGTAGAAGCTCCACACGCCGTTGTACTCGTAGTACCAGAAGCAGCGGCAGTTCCCGCCGTCGTTGTTGGTCTCGTCGCAGTGGTAGGGGTCGTCGGTCATGGTGCCGAACTGGGCGACGGGATTCCACGCGTCGTTGCAGATGCTCGTGGAGATCTCGGTCCCCAGCGTGAACGCGGCCAGGGCGTTGGTGGAGGTGGTCGAGGCGTCGAACTCCCACACCCCCCAGTTGTCCTCGTGGTTGGTCACCATCAGCTCCGCCGGGTCGGCCACGGGTAGCTTGGAGTAACAGGCGATGTCCGTGGAGGGATCGCAGTCCCACAGCTCCTGGTACAGGGTGTCGGTGACGCCGGTGATGTCCGCCCCGTCCTCGAACCACCACCACAGGGTCCAGCCGCCGCCGTGGGTGGTCATGTCGCAGTA
>CAZITQ010000446.1:0-2581 GCA_964542165.1 uncultured Rickettsiales bacterium | reverse complement strand
CGCGACCGGGGACGACGACGCGACCGGGGACGACGACGCGACCGGGGACGACGACACCGCCGACGACGACAGCACGGCGGACGACGACACCTCCGATCCCTGCGAGGACCACTGCACCAACGGCCTGCTCGACTGCGGCGAGACCGACGTGGACTGTGGCGGCGACTGCGACGCCTGCGTCCCCGTGGAGCTGTGGGGGCAGCTGACCGCCACCTTCCCGGGGGTGGCGGCCACTGGCGACAAGGTGGTGGTGGCCTGGTGCGACGGCGGGGCGAGGTGGATCTGCCGGGACGCCTCGGGCTGGACGTCGGTCCAGGGCGTGCCGGGGATGGAGTCGACGGCCAAGGCCACCCGCCTGCAGGCCGACGCCCAGGGACGGGTCCACCTGGTGTCCACCTGGGGCGCGGGCAACGGGATCTACTACTCGGTGCTCGGCGCGGGGGCCGGCTGCGCCTCGTCGAACTGGTCCGCGGTGGAGGTGATCTCCGGCCCCGAGGGGGGCCGCTACGCCAGGGTGGCCGTGGACACCGACGACGATCCCCACGTGTGCTGGCACGACGTGGACTACACCAACGTCTACTACCGCAAGGCCACCGGCGGGGTCTGGTCGGCGCCGGTCACCCAGGTCACCACGACCCCATGGGACTCCCGGTTCTGCGACATCTCGGTGGCCGGGTTGATCCCCCACCTGATCTACGAGCAGGACGACGAGAGCTACGCCAACTGCCACCCCAGCTACACCTACTGGACCGGATCGGAGTTCGCCGAGGGGCTGGATCTCGTGGACTCCTATCACTCCTGGCCCCAGATCGTGATGGACCCGTCCGGCGAGGCCCACGTGACCTACACCGGCCGCCACGGGGACTGCGACGTGAAGTACCGCCGCACCAGCGGCGGTGGCTGGGAGCCGGAGCAGGTGATCTCCACCGGTCCCACCGACTGGAGCTGGACCGCCCTGACGGTGGACGGCGACGGCACCCTTCACGGGGCCTGGCACCAGCTGGTGGGCGGCAAGGGGCAGGTCCAGTACGCCACCGCCGACGGGGCCACCGGCGTCTGGCAGCCGCCGCGGCAGGTGTCCACCGACGGGGCCCTGGACAACTGGCAGCAGTCCTTGTCCGTGGATCCGGCGGGGCACACCCACGTGGTCTGGCTGCAGGTGGAGGGGGCCGAGGAGGGCAGAGTCTTGTACCGTAAGGTGACATACGACGACCTGTGATCCGGCGCTCATGTCGGGACGGGGTGGGAGGAGACGGTGCTCGACCTGTTCCAGGCGGCTTTCTGGTGGCTGGACCTGGCTATCGCGGCGGGGGTCACCCTGTGGGTGGTGGTCTGGTGCCGGGGAAGCGCCCGGGGGCGCTGGATCGCGAAGCTGTTCTGGCTCGGCGTGGCCATCGGCACCACCTGGGAGGTCCCCCTCTTCCTCTCCAACACCTTCGCCCGCGACCCGGTGCTGGTGATGCTCACCCCGCCGCCGATCCACCCCCTGGGCCTGATCGTGGCCCACTCCCTGTGGGACGGCGGCCTGTTCCTCGGCGGCGTCGCCCTGGTCGGCCTGACCTGCCCCCGACCGATCCTGACCCGATTCTCCTGGCGCGAGCTGGGAGTCCTGCTCCTGTGGGGCCAGACCTCCGAGCTGGCGGTGGAGTTCGGCGGCATCACCGGTAACGCGTGGAGCTACGCCGGAGGCCTTCCCTTCAACCCCACGCTGTTCGAGGTCGCGGGCCACCCGATCACCCTGATGCCCCAGCTGATCTGGTTCGCGGCGCCGATCGCGTTCTATCTTGCGGCGCTACGCCTGGCTCCGGTTGACAGGCGTGACTAATTACCCTACATAAGCCAGGTATCCGGAAAGCCATCCGGAACGGGCTCGATGTGACGCAAGCCGACCACCAGCGCCGTACCCTCGCCCTACTCCTGGCCTCCCTCGCCTGGATCGCGGGGGGCGTGTCCACGGCGGTGCACTTCCACGGCGTCGGGCATGTTCGCGACGCGGCGACCGGGCAGGTCATCCATCTGGGCTGTGGTGGTGGGCACGCGGGAGACCACGGGGATCACCACCTCGGGGATCACGGCCACGACGACCACGGCGAAGCCGGCCCCCGGCTGGCGCAGCATCCGCAGGCGCCGCACGCGCCCGAGAACTGTGCCCTTCTGGCGGGTCTGGCCCACTCGGCGGGCGGGCTTGGGGCGCAGGTCGGCCCGGGCACGTCCGGGATGGACTCGTCGTCCAACCCACCCCGCCTCGCCTCGCTCCCGAACCGCGCCATCGAACTGCTCCAGCTCGCCCCCAAGCTCTCGCCTCCGCCCGCTCGCCAGGCCTGAGCGGGGCCCTCCGGCCCCTCAGAGACAACCCTCTTCGAAGAGGTGATCCGATGGAGTGGTATGCCACCCTCCGCGTGGGGGTGTGGGTCCGTGTTCTGGGGCTTTGTCTGGCCCTGGGGTGGGGGACCGGTGCCCGGGGCGAGACCGGGGCGGATGGCCGCCCCACCGCGACCGAGTCCGAGGCCGAGTCCGAGACCGAGTCCGAGACCGAGACCGAGTCCGAGACCGAGTCCGAGTCCGAGACCGAGTCCGAGAC
>CAZITQ010000445.1:0-2583 GCA_964542165.1 uncultured Rickettsiales bacterium | reverse complement strand
GGCGTTGGCCACGAAGGCGGTCGGCTGAGCGCAGGCGAGGTCGGTGACGGCCGGGTCGCCGTAGCCGTCGGCGTCCAGGTCCTCGTACCAGGTCAGGACGTCCAGAGCGTCGTCCTCGTCCACCGTCCCGTCGCAGTCGTCGTCCTCGCCGTTGCAGTATTCGTCGGCGAAGGGGAACTGGTCCGCATCCGCGTCGTCGCAGTCCAGATCGTTGCCCACGTAGCCCTGGGGCTGCTCACAGTCGATGTCGGTGACCGCCGCGTTGCCGAAGGAGTCGCCGTCCGCGTCCTCGTACCAGGTCGCCACGTCCAACGCGTCGTCCTCGTCCACGTCCCCGTCGCAGTCGTCGTCCTCGCCGTTGCACAGCTCGTCGGCGCCCGGGAACTGGTTCGGGTCCGCGTCGTCGCAGTCGATGAAGTTGGTCACGTACCCCTGGGGCGCCGAGCAGGCCTGGGTGGTCGAGCCGATGTCGCCGTAGGTGTCGCCGTCCGCGTCCTCGTAGAAGGTCAGGGCGTCCGCCGCGTCGGCCTCGTCGATGATGCCGTCGCAGTCGTTGTCGATGGCGTCGCACATCTCGGTGGCGTCGGGGCTCACCGCCGCGTCGCCGTCGTTGCAGTCGTCGTTGTTGTCCACGTGGTCCGCCAGGACCAGGCAGGTCTCGGTGCCCGCGTCGCCCGCGTCACCGTAGCCGTCGCCGTCCGCGTCCGGGTACCAGACCGTGGTGGCCAGGCCCTCGTCCACCGCTCCGTCGCAATTGTCGTCCACCTCGTTGCAGACCTCGGAGGCGGCCGGATTGATCAGCGAGTTGGTGTCGTCGCAGTCCTCGCCGCCGCACGCCGCGTCCTGGTAGCCGTCGCCGTCCGCGTCCGGGCAGCAGTCGGGGTTCATGTCGCCCGGGTTGCCCAGGTCGCCCTGGCCGTAGATGTCCTGGCCGCCGCACCAGTTCGCGGCGTCGTCGTTGGACGTGGCGTCGTACTCGTCCGGATCCAGGGACATGGACTCGCCCGACACGTCCGGCCAATCCGGGTCCGCGAAGACCACGGTGTCCAGGGTCACGCCAAAGTGGTCGATCTCGATCTCGTCGCTGCCGTTGGCCAGGGGCCAGGAGCCGTACTCGTAGTCCTCGGCCACGCCGCCGTTGACGCCGTCGTCGCCGTTGCGGGCCAGCACGGCGTGCTCACCCACCGCGACCCACAGGTCGCTGCCCACGGTGAAGGTGTCACCGTCCAGGTCGTAGATCGTCGCGCCGATCAGGTTGATGGCCAGGTTGGAGGCGTTGTAGACCTCGAACCACTCTCCGAACTCGTCGTTCACCGCCGACGGGTCCTTCATGATCTCGGTGACGAACAGGTCGCCCGCCGCCAGCAGGGCCTCGTCGTAATAGCCGTCGCAGTCGTCGTCGATCGCGTTGAGGGACTCGTCCGCGCCCGGGTTGATGTCGATGTCGTCGTCGTCGCAGTCGTCGTCGTTGTCCACGTAGTCGGTGGGCTGATCGCAGGCGATGTCCGCCACGGCCGGATCGCCGTACCCATCCCCGTCCCCGTCGTACCACCAGTCCAGGGCGTCCACCGCGTCGTCCTCGTCCACGATCCCGTCACAGTCGTCGTCGTAGCCGTTGCAGTACTCGTCCGCGCCCGGGTAGACGTCCGCGTCGTCGTCGTCGCAGTCGAGGCCACCGCAGGCCTCGTCGTCAAAGCCGTCCCCGTCCTCGTCACAGCTGATCTGGGACCAGCCCCAGTCGACCGTGTTGACCACGATGTCGCCCACGTTCCAGCCCAGATCCCACCCGATCTCCAGGGTCAGGGTGTGGCCGATCATCGTCCCGGTGCCGCTCTCGTAGACCCACAGGGTCGGGTAGCCCTGGCCGTCTTCCGTGGCCAGGATCTCGGCGCCACCGGGCAGGCCGGTGATGTAGTTGTGGCTGGCGTAGTTGCCCACCAGCTGGCCGGTGATCCCGGCCATCAGCGGGTGGGTGTAGTCGACCACGTCGTTGTAGTCGGTGCCGTCCCACTCGTTGGTGCCGCCGTAGGGGGGATCGTTGTAGGGCGTGTCGCCGCTCTGGGTGCAACCCGACCAGACCAGGACCCCGCCACCGTCCACGTAGGCCTCGAAGTCGGTGTTCTTGGCCTCGAGGTTGGTCTGGTAGGTACCGTCCTGGTCGCTGCTGGTGACCACCATCGCGTACTGGGTCAGGTCGGTGCCTGCCAGGGCGGCCGAGGTGATCTCCGTGTAGGTGATCCCGGCCGCGGCCAGCTCGGACTGCCAGGCGTTGTCGCCCCAGGGGAGGTGGTCCTGGACCAGCAGGGCCTCCTGGGCAGCAGCTCGGAATGCGGGGGCAGTGGCCACCACGGTCAACGACAGGATCAGGAACAACCGGCGCATCTCGTCTCTCCCTCTGCACGAGTTCGGGGTTGGATTGGGGTGCAGAGGAGAATAGGCGCCTGATCGCGGGATGACAAGCGATCGGAGGGGTTGGACACGGTGGCTGGCCCCGGGGGGCGGGCGCCCCCCGGGGGGGCGGGGGGCGCGGGGGCGCCCGGGGGGGCCCCCCCCCCCCGGGGCCCCCCCCCCCAAAAACACCCC
>CAZITQ010000444.1:417-2631 GCA_964542165.1 uncultured Rickettsiales bacterium | reverse complement strand
TTGAAGGGCTTCATCTGGTTGCCCGGGCCCCAGACCGCGTCCAGCTGCTTCTGGACCTTGGCCAGCATCTCGGTCTTCTCCTTGGGCTTCCAGGGCTTCTTCTTGTCCAGTCCGGCCTTGATCGCCTTGGGCGTGTGCTTCCAGCCGATCTTGAGGCGACTGGTGAGGGAGACCTTGGAGTCAGCGGGCGCCAGCCTGATGTCGGCCTTGTTGGACCCCTTGTTGGGGAAGACGTCCTTCTGCTCCATGGGCGCGGTGCCCTTGTAGGTGGTCAGCCACTTGGCCTCTTCCTTGCGGTACTCGTCGATCTTGCCCTCGATGTCCTTCTTGAGGGTGAGGCCGCGCTTGGCCTGCCACTTGTCCACGGACTTGCTCAGCGCCTCGACCTGCTTGAGCGAGTTGCAGCCGGCGATGCGCAGGGCGTGGGACATGGCCTCCAGGCGGCACAGCAGCGTGACGCCGAGGATCGACAGGGCCATCCGGTTCTTGTGTTTGGGGTGGGGGTTGGCCTTGACGGTCGACGCGACCTTGGAGACCCAGGAGGTGTCGCAGATCTTGGCCAGCAGCCGGCCCTTGGCGGCCATCAGGTCGATCCAGCGGAACACGGCCTCCACGCCGCGCTTGATCACGCCGGCGCCCCACTCCAGGGCGTCGCCGAGCCAGCCCATCTGGACCGCCTTGCGCTGGACGGCGGCCGCGTCCTTGGCGGTGGGGGCCGGACCGCTCATCTCGTTGAGCAGCGGTTCCGCCGACTTGCCCTGGACCACGGTGTCGGCCACCGAGTCCGCGTGCTTCTCGTAGCGGTCCCCCACCTGACCGACGCCGCCGGGGACGTTCACCCCCGAGCGCTGCTGAACCACGTGGGCCGCCTCGTGAGCGGCGGTGTGCAGGCTGGGCGACTTGGAGAAGGCCACGTGGTTGCCCGTGGCGAAGGCGCTCGCGCCCATGGCCTGGGCGGCGGACTTGGCCGAGCCACCGGTGTGGGCCTGGACGCCGGAGACGTCGTGGCCGCCGAAGCTGTGCTGGATGGTGTCCAGGTGGGGCAACGAACTCGCGCCGCCCTTGATGCCATCGGATGCGAGGCGCTGGACGTCGGCGCCGCCTTCGCCCTTGCGCTGGACCGGGCCGCCCAGGTGCTGGACCGCGCCGAAGGCCGCAGGGCCCCAGCCGTCGAAGGGGGCACCGCCGTCGTCGCCGCCGCCGTCCATCTGCACCGGGTCGCCACCGCCGGGGGCGCCGGGATCCGGATCGCCGGGGGCCGGGCCGGAGCCGTCGGGAAGGTCGGCCAGCAGCGGGTCCTTGAGGGGATCGACCAGGTCGTCGGCGAGGGGCTCTTCGAGGTCGTCGCCCTTGCCGCGCCCCTGGTTCTTCTCCTGGTCCTGGCGCAGGTTGCGGGGAACCGCCGCGCTCTTGAGACCGCCTTGATCGTTGTCGCTCGGCATCGATACTCCCGGGCCCCGGATTGGGAGGACCCGAATCGATAGTCCCGGACGAGGGCTCGCGCGTCAACGCGGATCCGGGCGTACGGGGGCCCGCGGGGGGCATTTGATGCGGCGCAACAGAGGGGGCGTCAGCCCAGGCGGCGGCGGAGGATCAGGGCGGCGAGCACGGCCAGCCAGGCGCCGGACAGGGGCGAGGGACCGCCGGAGGTCCGGCACTGGCAGTCGTCGTCATCGTCGTCATCGTCGTCATCGTCACCCGAGGTGTCGTCGTCCCCGGTGTCGTCGTCGCCCACCTCGCAGTCGGCGTCGTCGGCGTCCACGTCTCCGTCGCAGTCGTTGTCCACGCCGTCGTCGCATACCTCGTCCTGGTCGGGGTTGGCGGTCTCGTCGGTGTCGTCACAGTCCTCGTCGCAGGCCAGCCAGCCGTCGCCGTCCTCGTCCGCCTCCTCGTCGGGGAGCTCGCCGTCGCAGTCGTTGTCCAGGCCGTCACAGACCTCGTCCGCGCCGGGGTAGACCGTGTCGTCCTCGTTGTCGCAGTCCCCCTGGCAGGCGTTGAAGCCGTCGCCGTCGATGTCCTCGTCCACGTCCTCGTCGATCTCGCCGTCGCAGTCGTTGTCGATCTGGTCGCACTGCTCGGGCGCGTCGGGGTAGATGGTCTCGTCGTCGTCGTCGCAGTCCCCGTCACAGCTGGTGGCGCCGTCGGAGGCCACCGCGTCCAGGTACACCCACAAGACCTCGTAGTCGCACTCCCCCGGGCCCAGGGCGGCCACGC
>CAZITQ010000444.1:0-407 GCA_964542165.1 uncultured Rickettsiales bacterium | reverse complement strand
CCGGCGGCGGCGTCGTGGGCGCCGGCGCCGTCGCCGGGGGTGGCGCCGTCGGCGTCGGCGTCGTCGAGGTTGAGGTCCGCGTCGGCGTCGTCGCAGTCGTCGCCGCCGCAGGCCGCGTCCAGGTAGCCGTCCCCGTCCAGGTCCACACAGCAGATCGGGTTGTCGCTCCCCGGCGTGCCCAGGTCGCCCAGGCCGTAGGGATCCATACCGTTACACCAGGCGCCGAAGTCGTCGTTGGCCAGGGTGTCGATGGCATCCGGGTCCAGGGACATGGAGGCCCCGGCGGTGTCGGGCCAGTCCACGTCGTCGAACTCGATCCGGTCCAGCTCAACGCCGCCCAGGGTCAGCACGATCTCGTCCTCGCCGTTGCCCAGGGGCCAGCTGCCGTACTCGAAGTCGGCGGTCAC
>CAZITQ010000443.1:0-2666 GCA_964542165.1 uncultured Rickettsiales bacterium | reverse complement strand
CTCGCCCTGGGCACGGGAGCAGCCTGTCGCGTCTATGCGCGACAGGCTGCTAGGGAACACACAGAAAGGCTGGACATCCCGGCCGCAGGACGCGACCAGTTGCCTTTCTGCTTCGAGTTCCCTAGTCGAGTTCAGGATAGCAAACCGCGGTTGTCAGCGGGGGATTGGAGGGCTCCTCGCACAAGGGGCATGGTCAGTGCGCCTTCTCGCGGGAGATGGACGTCCTCTCTCGCCTCTGCTCCGGTCTCCGCCGTCCCAGCTGCCACCGCAGTCACCGCTTCCTCCACCGCCTCGCCACCGCCGCCACCGCCTCGCCACCGCCGCCACCGCATCGCCACCGCACCGCCACCGCCGCCACCGCAGCCACCACGGGGTTTCGCGCTGGTTTCGCGGCTTTCGCAGCCGATATCGCGGGCCACCGCGCCAGGTGGAGTTGAGCCTCACCTGTGCCGGAAGCCGGCGAGTGGCGACCGGCTTCAGGTCGGGCTGATCGCCTCCGCCCGCGGCGACTCTGGTTCGCGGTCCGTGCTCTCCCCCGTCACCAGCTCCCGGGCATCCTCCAGGACCAAGTACAGCGAGGGCACGATCAGCAGCACGATGAACGTCGCGACGAGGATGCCGTAGCCCAGGCTGATGGCCATCGGGATCAGGAAGCGGGCCTGGGGGGAGGTCTCGAAGATCATCGGGGCCAGGCCGAAGAAGGTGGTCAGCGAGGTCAGCAGGATCGGGCGGAAGCGACGTCTGGCGGCGGAAACCAACGCTTCGGCCCGGGACATTCCTCCCTTCCGGTTGCGGTTGACCCGTTCGATCAGGACCAGCGAGTCGTTCACCACCACGCCGGAGAGCGCGATGACACCGAAGATGCTCACGAGGGTGAGCTCGTAGCCCATCAGGACGTGGCCCCCCACGGCGCCGATGAAGCCCAGCGGGATCGCCGACATGATGATCAGCGGCTGGAAGTAGCTGCAGAAGGCCGAGGAGGAGGCGGCCGAGAGCGGTGAGCCTTTCGAGGTCGATGGAACGCTCACCGGGACCGGGCTGACCAGGCTTCGAGAAGCGCTCCCCGAAGTCCCTGAAGATCGCTTCCGTCCCGGTCTCACGGTCAGGGAGATCCCGACACTCTTCACGGTCGAGACCTTCCTCAATCTGGTCGTCCGCCTGCTCGAGGAAAAAGGCAGCAAGGAACTCTCCCGCGTATCGAACCTGGCGTTGCCGGCGCGCCCGGTCACGAACCGTCACGTTCCGTCACGCAAACACCGTCGAATTTCGCGCCGATCGCCGCCATGCTGAGGCTAGAGCCGTTCGGTAGAGATGGGCCTGCGCGGCTCACGAGGTTTCCCCGGCGGGAACCTCGTTGGCTTCTGGGAGGTGGAGTGTGAATCGATTTCTTCTGACGACATGTCTGTCGGCTGCCGTGGCTGTGGCTGTGACCGCGACTGTTGCCGTGGCCATGGCTCCGGCGACGGCATCGCCCCCTGACGCATCCGTGCCAGGTGGTCCGCCATCGCCAGCCGCGTTCTTGTCGGAGCACGCCGAGGAGCTGGGTATCGATGAGGCGACCCTGGGAGTGATCGCCGAGATGGAGGAGGCCAGGCAGCCGGAGATCCAGCAAGCCCGGGCGGCTGTCATCGAGGAGACGGCGCAGTTGCACGAGCTGGTCGGCGCCGAGGAGCCGGACCGCGAGGCCGTCATGTTGCAGGTCGAGATCCTCGGTGACGCCGAAGAGACGATGCGGAAGCTCCGCCTCGGTCTGCTCCTTGATGTCCGGGGCCTGCTCACCCCGACACAGCAGGATGCTCTGCAGGAACTGCTCGGAGAACAGATGGAGGATATGCGTGGACGTAGTCCGTGGGGAGGAAGGCCTGGCCCACGCGGTTCCTCTCCTTTCGGCCCGCCGTTCCGCCGGTAGCTCATGGTTCGTTCCTCCACGCACACGACGTGTTTCCTGCTGGCGTCGTCGCTGGGGCTGCTGGTCCTGGACGGCTGCGCCCACTCCAGGGTACAGAGCCGGTGGACGAGTTCTCCTCCGGTGGTCGACGGCGAGATCGGAGATTGGGCCGACCCCATCGAGTACTACGTATTCGACGAGGAGCGTATCTCGTTGTCAGTGAGGAACGACGCAGACGCGCTCTACCTGATGTTCTTCACCCGCGACCCGGCATTGACCCGCGTCCTGCAATTCGCCGGAGTGACGATCTGGATCGACCCCGAAGGAGGCAAGAACCAGGATCTCTCCATCCATTTCAAGGGAGATGGGCGGGACCTCGGGTACCCCGAGGACCGATTCGACGGTGAGCAGCCGGTGATCGCTGCGGCGAGCCAGGCCGGCGTTTTCGGTCACGAGGTCCGGCTGCCTCCGGCGGTATTCGGACAGGATGTCCAAAATGAAGAGGACGGCTCGCCGGCTGCGTTGACCGTCGGGATCCACCTTGCCGGGCTGTCCCCTGAACTCATCGCGGAGATACAGCAGCGGTCGGGTGGTGGTAGACCGCCCCATGCCGGCATGGGCCCGCCGCCGGGGGTCGGAATGGGACGAGGTGGGGCGGGCGGGGGCGGGCCGGGGGGGGCCCCCCCCGGGCCCCCCCCCGGCGGGGGGCGGGCGGGGGGCGGCCCGGGGCCGGGGGGGGGGGGGGGGGGGGGGGGGGGGGGGGGGGGGGGGGGGGGGG
>CAZITQ010000442.1:0-2690 GCA_964542165.1 uncultured Rickettsiales bacterium | reverse complement strand
GGCGCGGAGGGGGGCCGTCGTTCTCCGGGGCGCGCGGAGGGGGGCCGTCGTTCTCCCGGGCGCGCGGAGCGGGGCCGTCCCCCCCCGGGCTCGCGGAGCGAGACCGTCCTTCTCCCGGGATCGCGGAGCGAGACCGTCGTTCTCCCGGGCTCGCGGAGCGAGGCCGTCGTTCTCCCGGGATCGCGGAGCGAGACCGTCGTTCTCCCGGGCGCGCGGAGCGAGGCCGTCCCCCTCCCGGTCTCGCGGAGCGAGGCCGTCCTTCTCCCGGGCGCGCGGAGCGAGACCGTCCCCCTCCCGGGCTCGCGGAGCGAGGCCGTCGTTCTCCCGGGCTCGCGGAGCGAGACCGTCCCCCTCCCGGGCTCGCGGAGCGAGACCGTCCTTCTCCCGGGCACTGTTCCCTCTAAAAGAACTCTCCACCACGCTCGTATGAACCACTCTTTTTTGATGACCGCCACCCGGCCTTGTCGTGACTCTGGGGGCGACGGGCGCTTCGGGGCGAACAGGGGCAGCGGCCGAGTGTCAGGCTGGCGGGGGCGTCTCGGGACGTGGCGGTGTCGGCCCCGACGATCCGGGGTGGACTCCGGGGGTCTGGGATCCGCTGTACGAGTGACTTTGGATGCGGCCTTTAGAAATTCTTGTCGCCAGATTCCCCATCATCCCCCGGATCCCCGTCAGTTCCACCGGGGCCGAATCCGCCGACGCCGCCGTTGCCGCCGCCGAGGGCGGAGAAGGAGGAGTCGTCGCCGTAGTCCGCCGCGACCAGCGCACCACTCACGAACAGGCCGTAGGACGGGCCGCCGCAGCCGCCGCCGCCGCCGCCGCCGTGGCCGCCGTCGCCGCCGCGTCCGCCGTCGCCGCCGGCGCGGCCGCAGAAGGTGGCGCCGTAGGTGGGATCGCCACCGAAGCCCAGGGTGCCGCCGTCACCGCCCACGCCGCCGTCGCCGCCGCCGCCGCCGTCGCCGCCCAGGTCGGCGGTCACGACGTTGCCGTCGAGGATCGGCTGGCTGGCCGGGACGCTGTTGTAGTGCACGAAGATCCCGAAGGACCCGCCACCGCCCACGGCCGCGTCACCGCCGCCAGCCGAACAGCCGCCCGATCCGGCGCCGCCGCCGGTGCCACCGGCCACGTTGTCGCTGTAGCACTGGTGCTCGGCGCCGGAGCCGGAGCCGCCGCCGCCGCCGCCGGAGCCGTTGGTCCCCGGCGACCCGTCGAAGGCCGACGAGGGCACGAACAGTCCGGCCACGATGCTGCCTTCGGTGTCGTCGCAGCCGTCGCCGCCGTCCCCGGCGAGGCCAGGATCCCCGTCGACACCGGTATCGCCGGCGCCCCAGTTGGCGTTGATGTAGCAGGTCCCACAGGCCCAGCTGTAGTGAACGCCGTTGGTGTGGCCGTCGCCGCCGCCGCCGGGGTTGTCGCCATCGCCGTCCTGGCCGTCCTCCATCCAGCTGCCGTTGGAGATGGGACACAGGGTGCCGCCACCGTCGCCGCCGGACACGTCCTGCGCGCCACAGACCTTGTAACCGCCGTCACCGCCCACCGGCGGGGTGCCGCAGTCGGTCCACTGCACGTCCTGGCCCGGCTCGCCGTCCACGCCGTCGGACCCGTTGTCGCCGGCGGAGCCGCCGTCGCCGTCCGCACCGGGACGGCCCTCGACGGTGTTGTTCCAGATGCTGGTGCCCTCGTCGCAGTCCTCCAGGTAGACGCCGTAGGAGGAGTCGCCCGCGGCCGCCGCGGTGGTCCCGACGATGATGAAGGCCTGTAGCCGCTGCTCGAGGCCCTGGCTACAACGCAGGGTGAAGGTGCCGGGCAGCGCCGCGGTGGCGGTGCGTCCGTCCACCGTGGTCGGGTAGTTGGCCTCGTCCAGCTCGGTGAAGAAGTAGTCCCAGCCACCGATGATGTTGATGCCCTCGGTCCACTCCACGGACTCGTAGAACACGCCCGCGGTCACACGCACGTAGGCCAGGCCCTGGAGCACGGCCTCGTCCACGCCGTCCTGGATGCTGTTGAGCGGGTCGTCCACGGTGCCGATGCCGCTGGGGTTGCCCAGGATCGACACGTGGATGGCGTCCTCCGGGTCGCCGTCGGAGCCGTCGCAGTTGGCGTCGATGCCGTCGAAGGGCTCGTCGTTGGCGTCGAGGAACTCGCACTCGCAGCCGTCGCTGATGTCGTCGTTGGCATCGTGGTAGCCGGCGAGACAGTCGGGCACGCACTCGGGCACGTCCAGCGCGTCGTCACAGATCGTGTCCGCGTTGTCGTACGCGTAGGTGTTGCAGTCGTTGCCGCAGGTCCCGCAGTCCTCGAAGGTGTCGTACTTGTTGGTATTGGGATTGAGGTAGCCGTCGTTGGCGTCGTAGTCGTAGTCCACGTACCCGTCGCAGTCCTCGTCCTCGAAGTCGCAGGTCTCGGGCGCGCCCAGGTACACGGTGGCGTCGTCGTCGTCGCAGTCGCCGTCACACTCCGAGTAGCCGTCGCCGTCCGCGTCGTCGTCGACGTTCTCGTCCACGGCGCCGTCTCAGTCGTTGTCCTCGCCGTCGCACTGCTCGGGGGCGCCGGGGTAGGTGTCGTCCTGATTGTCGTCGCAGTCGCCCTCGCACTCGGCGTAGTCGTCGCCGTCGGCGTCCTCCTCGTCCGCGGGCAGCACTCCGTCGCAGTCGTTGTCCTCCCCGTCGCAGATCTCGGCCGCTCCCGGG
>CAZITQ010000441.1:0-2746 GCA_964542165.1 uncultured Rickettsiales bacterium | reverse complement strand
GGGACGACGACTCGACCGGGGACGACGACTCGACCGGGGACGACGACACCACCGCGGCGGACGCGGACGGGGACGGGTACGACGAGGACGTGGACTGCGATGACAACAACGCCGATGTCTACCCCGGCGCCCCGGAGGCCTGCGACGGGGTGCTGGACAACGACTGCAACGGCATCGACGACCCCCAGGAGACCGACGACGACGGGGATGGGTACTCCGAGTGCGCTGGCGACTGCAACGACGTGTCGGCGAACCTGAATCCCGGGGACGTGGATGGAGACGGCTACTCCACCTGTGACGGCGACTGCAACGACCTGGTCGACTTCGTGAATCCGGGCGGCACCGAGGTGATCTGCAACGGATTCGACGACGACTGCGACGGCGCCACCGACCGTCTCGTCCCCGCGGCCTTCGCCACGATCCAGGCCGCCATCGACTTCTCGGTGGACGGCGACACGATCTGCGTCAGCGCGGGGACGTACAGCGAGACCGTCGACTACACCGGCAAGGAGCTCCACGTCCTGGGCGTCGACGGCGCCGCGGTGACGACCATCGACGGGGGGTTTGCAGGATCGGTGGTGAGCTTCGTGAACGGGGAAGGGCCGGGTTCGCGGCTCGAGGGTCTGACGCTGACCAACGGCGTGTCCGGCTTCGGGGGCGGGATCCACATCCTGTCGTCGTCCCCGTCGCTGGTCGATCTGGTCGTCGCGGGCAACGTGGCCGACCAGGGCGGCGGGGTCTACGTGGAGAACGGGTCGCCGACCCTCGAGGGCGTGACGGTGTCGGGCAACGTGGCCCAGCAGTCCGGCGGCGGAGGCATCCACGTGGAATACGGCCAGCCCACCATGAGCGGGATGGCCATCCTGGGGAACACGGCCGATCAGTCGGGCGGTGGACTGAACCTGCTGTACGGCGATCTGACCCTCGTCGACTCGGTGATCGCCGGCAACGAGGCCGTGGAGAGCGACTTCGGTTCGGGCGGTGACGGCGGAGGGATCTACGCGTACCAGGCCACCGTCGCCCTGGGCAACGTCGTGATCGCGGACAACCGGGTCGACCACAACGGCGCCGGGCTGTACCTGCACACCAGTACGGCGTCGCTGGCGCACATGGCCGTTACGCGCAACGAGTCCACCGCTGCGGCGGGCGGCGGCCTGTATCTGGACCTGACCGACGCCGTGATCAGCCACGCCGTCATCCACGCCAACGTGGCCCACTGCTGCGGCGGCGGGCTGTACGTGAAGACCTCGGATCCCATGCTCACCGACGTGATCCTCTCCGAGAACGTGGCGCCGGACTGGGGTGGCGGCGCCATCTACTGCTTCTCCGGCACCCCCGTGGTGACCTACTCCGACGCCTGGGGCAACGCCCCGGATGCCTACTACGGCATGACCGATCCCACCGGGGCCAGCGGCAACCTGGCCGTGAATCCGGCCTTCCTCGACACCTCGGGAGCCAATCCACTCGACTGGGACCTGCACCTGGCGGCGGCCTCCCCGCTGGTGGACGCCGGCGCCCCCTTCCTGGTGGATCCGGACGGGTCTACCTCGGACATGGGCGTCTACAGCGGTCCGGGCGCCGAGTCGTGGGACCTGGACGGCGACGACTACCCCGAGTGGTGGCACCCGGGCCCCTACGATCCGGTCTCCGACCCCGGCCAGGGCTGGGACTGCGACGACCAGGACGACGCCACGTACCCGGGGAGCGGCTGCTGACCGTGCACCCACAGATCCAACGCGGACGACCCATCGACGCCCTGGACGCCCTGGGCAACGTGCTGGCGTTGCCCGCCAAGGTGATGTTCCTGACGCCGGACATCGACGCCCACCGGATATCGCCGGTGGTCGAACGCAGCGTGGAGACCTTCCTCGGACAGCACCCGCTGCCGGGGCTCGCCGTCCGGCTGAACCAGTGGGATCCCGGGGACGAGTGGAACCGGCTGTGGTCGCCCGAGCGCCGGGTGAACATCGTGTGGCGCATCCTGTTCGGGCTGCCCCTGTGGCTGAACTACGTGCTCAACTGCGGTCGGGTCTTCGGGGGCGACCACTACAACCCCTTCACCGACACGGTGAACCTCTACTCGGACCACCCGGCCATCGCGACCCACGAGATGGGCCACGCGCTGGACTTCCGCAACAGTCCCCTGCCTGGGCTGTACGCCCTGGTGGGCATCATCCCCCTGGTGCCCCTGTGGCAGGAGTTCATGGCGTCCCGCCACGCCATCCTCTCGCTGCGGGCGATCGGGGCCCACTACGCGGAGATCCGGGCCTACCGGATGCTCTGGCCTGCCTACTTCACCTACATCTTCGGCACGCTGGTGAACTTCGTACCGGCGGTGCTGCTGAGGTTGCTGTTCTTCCCCCTGATCGCGATGGGATTCGTCCTCGGAATGGCGCACTCGATGATGCGCTACGGTGAGATCTCCCGGGAGCAGAAGCTGGCCTTCACCCTCGGCAGCCAGATGGGCGACGAGTGGCGCAAGCTCAAGATCCTGTTCGATCCCAGCAGCCGGTGGGGGAGGGGGATGATCGGGGCCGTCGCGGGGGCCGTGATCGGGGCGGCCACGGGGGTTGGGTTCGGGGGGATCATCGGGGCGGTGATCGGGTACCTGATCCTGGCCAGTACGGTGAAGACACCGCCCGCGGAGCCGCCGCCGGGCTACCCTCCCGGAGGGGCGCCCTTGCGCTAGCGATTGCGGGGGGATCCTCCCCGAGAGAGACGCCACACGCGGCAATGAGAATACCGC
>CAZITQ010000440.1:0-2771 GCA_964542165.1 uncultured Rickettsiales bacterium | reverse complement strand
GAGGGGAAGTCGATCCAACCGAACGGCCCCAAAGCAATTTCCTACCGTATGGAGGTGACGGCGAGGTCGAGTCCGATGGAGGCGATGCCCCCGAGGTACAGGGCGACGAGCCCGATGACGCCGGGGACACCACGGACGCCACGGACCCCGGCGACAACTACGTGAAGACCCCGGGCCTCGCACCCCTGCCGGACGCCGCACCCTCAGCCTCGACCTCCAGGTGGGCCCTCGTCAAAGTGTCCGGGTCCAAGTTCGGCGACCAGCAGGCTGCTGCCATCCGGGAGCGCCTGGAGTACGACGCCTACACCCACGTTTTGATCGTGAAGACCACCCCAGGGTCCACCGGCTACCCGGCCCTCCAGTGGGCCTGTGAAGTGCTGGGAGAAGCCGGATACCCGTTGCAGTTCCAGGGACATCTCCTGCTGTCAGGGAAGCACGTGGTCTGGGCTACCGTTGCTTGCCGGGATGAGGGGCAGGTGGACCACGTCGAACTGGTCGAGCGTGTGCTGGGCTGTCGGATGGTGGAGATAGAGGATATTGGGGATGGCGAGGGCCGAGTGATTCACGGCCAGTGACTCCAGCAGTATGCGTCATCCTGTTGACTGGAAAATGATGGTCTCATTTGAGTAGCGAATTCAATCCAGAAAATCGTCTACGCAGGGTTCTACTATTTCCCTATCCTGTATATTTACTTGTACCCCGGGTGCTAGGTCTGGACGTGCGGCAGCGATTCCGCCACCATATGCGGATGCCTTGATGGCGTATCTCCTCAGAGACCACCAGTGCTGTGGCGGCTCCTCGCTTTCCGGGCCGTAGGTCTTTCCCGGGCCGTACAATTCGGAAAACAGCCTCTTTGTTGCGTCGAAATCGCCAGGTCCCCAATATACAACTTGGCCAAGCCGTTCATCACAAAACCGCAGACTCATTCCGTTGGTGCCGTCGTTCTTCACGTCATAGCCGACTAGGTCACCATCCGAGCTGAACGGTTCGGCGTCGCTTGGGGGCGGGGAGCCCCATACATACCCCCCGGGTGGGGACACGTCGATTTCTGGGTAGATACTGGCGAGGCTCGTGGGCAGAGTGTTCTCTTCATTGAGCAAGGTTACAGCCACTCTGCCGACGGCGCCTTGCTCTAGGCGCACCCAGGCGGGCAATTCGCCTACGGTGTTCGACCCCGACGACCATGGCCTATCGGAATAGAACCCCACACCCGCCAAAGTCGATCCGTCGTCGCACGTGCCGAGAGCACTAGATTCGGAGCCGATGAAATTATAGTATTGCTCCGGAGTGTTTCCCTCTCCAAAATAGATTTTCAGTGTTTCGGCGGTCACCCCTATCCACTTGAAGCGTTGCTCGTATTGTTTACGGAAACTATTTGATAGGACGGGCAACGGATCATAATCCTCTGGCCGCCCTTGTTGTAGTTCAACATACTGCAGTTCCGTTCTGAGCCCGCCTTCGGTGGCCGAATACACCACTGTCAGTTCGTGCTCGTCGTCGGCGGTTCCAGCTTTGTTTACCATGAAGTTGTATGTTGTGGTGAGCTTCGTTCCAGGCCCATAGTCAGTGTCTTCCAGCCAAGCTGCGACTTGCACAACGTCGGATCTTTCAGACAGCAGGCTGTACGCTTGGGAGACAGGGGTGGCGCCGGTCAGCCCGAAGAACTCGCAGAAGTGGAAACGTAACTTCCGCTCTTGGCCCATTTGTTCGGTGGCTTGATCGACGGCGGCCTGTATCTCACGCTCAGTAGGTTTGCGTACGCTTGTAGTGTCCGTGCGCTGGCTGCTTTGGTCGGTACCTCCTGCGGACGCCTCCCGTTCCCTTGATGCCTGAAGCTCACGTTCTGACACGAGCCGGTATCCTCGTGCGTTCATGCAGGACTCGTAGAGATCCGTGTCATAGTCCAGAGAGGTGTTGTACGAAGCGTTGCTTCGGTAGTCCTCGCTATCTGCAGTCGCTGATGAACTGCCCGAATGCCTCACGAAGGAGGTCTCCATTTTGCACTCGTAGCTGTCCTTATCGAAAGAAGTTATCCCATCCGGATTCACCCAGTAGCGGTTGCAGCCCACCCCGTTGGCCACGGTCAAAATGACAAACAGAACAGCCAGTCTGTTCCCGTTCATGGCGCTGCTATGCTTCATCTCTCGCCTCCTCTTTCAAGTCTGCATTGGCTGCCGTCAGGTCCCCGGTCCCCGGTCCCCGAGCAGGACCCAACCTCGCCACGCCCGCACACCGAAGCATCTTGTCAAAGGTGGCGGTTCCATGAAAGAGGCTTAGCGACCGGGGTCATCGCTGCGTGCTCAACCTGCCCCCATCGCCAGACGTGGGCCGGTGACCCTCCTATCCCCTCCCACAGGTAGGAGGCCCCTAATGCCCACGCCCCACCCCCACCAGGAACTCGCTCGCAGGTTGACACCTCTTGCAGCCCACATCAGGGAGAACGACGTGGATGGGCAGCTGGCCCAGGCGGCCGTCAAAGGGTTGGCCGAGTACCTGGGCTACGAGGTCGTCATCGTGGACCCGGACCCCCAGGAGAAGCTGGAAGACCTGGGGCGAGAGTACCTGGAGGCGATGAGCAGACTGGCGAAGGACCCGGACCGGGTGGTACGTGGTGCCCTGCCAGGGGTGGTCTACAACCTGGTCACGATGGCGATGAGGGTGCTGAGGGGGATGTACGGACGGGAGGCCGAAAGTCACCGAGCGACACCCGACCTGTACCACCGCGGACCCGTCTTGGTGTCGGGGATCCGTAGCCCGCGGATCTGGTCCAG
>CAZITQ010000439.1:0-2782 GCA_964542165.1 uncultured Rickettsiales bacterium | reverse complement strand
GTTCCCCACCGATATCCGCGAGGTGATGTCGCGCAACCTGGGACTCGACCAGCCGGTGCCGGTGCAATACCTGCGCTGGCTCTCGGCCCTGTTGCGGCTGGACCTGGGACATTCCTTTCACCAGGGCAGGCCGGTGTCGACGATCCTGGCGGAGGCGATCCCCAACACGGCCGTGCTGTGCGGCACGGCGCTGGTGCTGATGTTCGGCATCGGAACGGCGATTGGCGTCGTGTCGGCGCTCCGCAAGGGCAGCCTGGTCGACGGCGCGCTGACCCTGACCTCCCTGGTCCTGTACTCCATCCCGGGGTTCTGGCTCGCCCTGATGGCGATCCTGCTGTTCGCCTACGCCTTTCCGATCCTGCCCGCGTCGAGCGTCACCAGCGTGGGGTACGAGTTCCTGGGCCCCTGGGCAAAGCTCTGGGACCGCGCCTTGCACCTGGTGCTCCCCGCCCTGGCCCTGGGGGTCGCGCCCTCCGCCGGTGTGGCGCGCTACGTGCGCGCTGCCATGGTCGAGGCCCTGGGAGCCGACTTCGTCCGCGCCGCGCGGGCGCGCGGCCTGAGCTCGGTCCGGGTGGTGCTCCGCCACGCGCTGCGCAACGCTGCCTTGCCCCTGGTGACCCTCCTGGGCCTCTACCTTCCCTACCTGTTCGGGGGCTCGGTGCTCATCGAGACCGTGTTCGGCTGGCCCGGCATGGGTCGACTGATGGTCGACGCCATCGGCCAGCAGGACTTCCCGGTGGTGCTGGGGGGCGGGGTGCTCTACACCTTCGCTGTCATCGGTGGCAACCTGCTGGCCGACCTGCTGTACGCCGCGGTCGATCCGAGGACGCGCGAGGTATGAGCAGCCGCGGTCGCGCGAGACGGGGGCTGGCGTCCGCCACCTGGCGGCGCTTCCGGGGAAACCGCCTGGCCGTGGCCGGGCTGATCGCCCTGGGACTGCTCTACGGGGCCATGGCCCTCGCCCCCATCCTGGCTCCGTACGAACCCCACGAGCAGCTCGGCGTGGTCGACAACGCCCTGCAGCCGCCGTCGTGGGACCACCTCCTGGGGACCGACCCCTATGCCCGGGACATCCTCAGCCGCCTGCTCCACGGCGCGCGAATCTCGCTGACCATCGGCCTGCTGGCGGCCGCCATCGCGGTGCTCGTGGGATCCCTTGTGGGCGCCGCCGCGGGGTACGGCGGACCGTGGCTGGACGGCCTCCTGATGCGCGGCGTGGACATGATGATGGCCTTCCCGCGGCTGGTCCTGCTGCTGGTCCTGCTGGCCCTGCTGGAGGAGCGGAACATCTACCTGGTGGTGATCGTGTTGGCGCTGACGGGCTGGATGGACGTGGCCCGCCTCGTCCGGGGCCAGGTGCTCAGCCTCCGCGGACGGGAGTTCGTGCTCGCGGCCCGGGCTGCCGGCCTCTCCGCCCCGCGGGTGGTGCTGCGTCACTTGCTGCCCAACGCCGCCGCCCCCGTACTCGTCTCGGCGACGTTGATGGTGGGGCACACGATCCTCATCGAGGCGGGGCTGAGCTTCCTGGGGCTGGGGGTGCCGCCGCCGGTGGCGGCCTGGGGCAGCATGGTCGAGGAGGGGCGGAGCTACCTGCTCACCGCCCCCTGGGTCTCCACGGTCCCGGGCCTGGCCATCGTCGCGGCGGTGGTGAGCGTGAACCTGGTGGGGGAGGGGCTGCGGGAGGCGCTGGCGGAGGGGGACGGGGGATCTACAGGTCGGTGACGGTCTGGCTGGCCCAGTCGATCACGCAGAAGGGGACCTCGTTGCCGTCACCGCCGATGTTGCGGGAGTCGGACCAGGTCAGGATCCCGTCCAGGTAGACGTTGACCGTCGTGGCGTTGCCCTGGGTGGGATCCGAGTCCCACTCGTCCGCGTTGGACCCGCTGTAGTCGTGGACCCAGACCTCGTAGATTCCGGCGGGCTCGGGGTCGGACATGTTGATGTTCTCGGGCCCGGTCCCCGGGATGTCGTCCAGGTCCAGCGACGGATCGTCGCCGTCGTAGCCCTGCTGCCCCCAGTCCAGGTTGCCGCCGAAGATGCCGCCGCTGATGCAGTTGCCGAAGTGGCAGTCGGTGTCGGTCCACAGCGATCCGCCGGGGGCGAGCATGTGCAGGTCCATGTCGTCGTAGGGCAGGGTCCAGTACATCTCCACCCACAGGCCGCCGGGCGGGATGGCCTCCAGGCTCACCTGGCAGGAGCCGGTCTGTCCGATGAGGTTCTCCACCGTCAGCTGGGCGGTGTAGGTGCCCGCGGTGTCCGCGGAGAACGTGCAGTCCATCGAACCGTTGCCGGTGGTGCAGCTCAGGGGCAGGTAGGCCGACGAACCCGGCGGCAGCGAGATCAGATCCCACCGATAGCTCGTGAGCATGTAGCCGCTGGTGTCGTAGGAGTTGTGGCCGATCCAGGTGGCCACGTCGACGATCGGGTGCACCGGGTTGGGCGTCACGTCGCAGACGGCGACCGGGCCGTCGCCCCCCGGAGTCCATCCGTCGCCCGTCAGCGGGATGACCAGCGGGTCCTCGTCCGGGTCGGTGCTGGGGATCTCCAGGTCGGCCTCGTAGGGCGCCACCGCGCCGGGGCTGAACTCCACCGTGATGATCCCGGGCAGCGAACCGGCGTCGAAGGTCTTGTTGGAGACCTCGTCGTAGGTGATCCCGAACACGTCCGGATCCCAGCCGGTGATCGTGGCCTGGCCGACCTCGAGGGGCATCAGCCCGGCGTTGCCCACGTGGAACTCCTGGATCACGCCGGAGTAGATCTGCGTGTCGCCGTAGTCGTGCTG
>CAZITQ010000438.1:0-2822 GCA_964542165.1 uncultured Rickettsiales bacterium | reverse complement strand
GCTGAGGCACCTGCTGGGCGCGCTCCGGGGAGATCTCCGGTGCCTCGATCAAGGCCAGGGCTCTTAGCAGGTGGGCCTCGCGCTCCGTTGGCGCCAGCGCGACGGCCGCCTCGGCGGTCTCCAGGCTGGCCTGCCAGTTGCCCTCGTGGGCCGCCAGGTAGGCCCGATCTCGCAGCACGCAGAGGCGGTCCCACTCGGCCATATAGCGGTAGTAGACCTCGGAGGTCTCGAACATGGCCTGGATGAGCTCGCTCTCCAGCTCGTTCACCTCCCGCAGGAAGCGCTCGTGGGCCCGCTGCTGCTCCTTCATGTCTTCGAGCACGCGCTTGGTCTGGTCCCGATCCACCGAGAAGGAGCCCGTTCCCGGAATGGCGACGCCTCCCTCCATCATGCTCAGCGCCGAGAGGGCGGGCATCAGCTGGCGCGAGAAGGTCCACATGGCCTCCTGGTCCTCGCTCTCCACCTGCCGCGCGTAGAGCCGGAAGAGCAGGTCCAGGATGCGCTTTCGTGCCTGGAGCACCTCGGGCGCCGCGCCACGGTAGTCCTGGCGAGCCAGGTGAGCCAGGTACTCCTTCATGGAACCGTTCTGCTCCACCGCCAGGTCGATTTCGTGCAGCACGCGGACGGTCTGGTCGATGTCGTAGTCCTCGTTCGAGCTGCTGGCGTCGGTCAACTTGTCCAGTACCGGGGTGAACTCCTGCTGGGCGATCTCCTCCTGGCGCGCCAGGGCGCGTACGCGCAGGATCTTCACCAGGGCGATGGCGCCCAGGGCCAAGAGCGCCAGGGCCAGCACGGGCGCCAGACAGCCTTTGCGCAGGACGCCGCTGAGCTTCTTCTTTTCGTCGGAGGGCATGGTCGGCTTCGCTCCGTGAGCACCTAGCGCTGGGCGTCGAGGCCGCGTTCCAGCAGCAGCATGAGCACACGCAGCCGTGACTGGGCTGAGAGCCAGCGCGTCAGGGCGGCGGCCAGCGCGTCGCTGCCGCCCAGCTGCCGCTGCACGCGCGCCCGGCGCTCTTCGTCTCCATCTTCGCGGCGTGCCCAGGCCCGCAGCATGATGCGGGCGGACTGAGCCTTGAGGCCCAGCTTGGGGGTGTAGAGCGACAGCATGTGCTGGGCGGGCAGGCCGGCGGCGGTGCCGCACCAGACGCCGCAGCCATCGCTCTTGAGCAGGAACAAGCTGCCATCGAGGGCCGCCCGCAGGCAGCAGTGGCCGCTGGGAGGAGGCAGCGCGCGGCTCAGGGCGCGCGTCGTGCGCAGCAGGTGGGCTCGGCGCTGTTGACGGCCTCGGAAGCGCACGCGCAGCACGATGCGATGGCGCTCCTCCATGAGAAGATCCGCCAGCACGCGACGCAGCAGCGCCAGGCCGTCGGTGGCCGTGGCAGGCGGATTCTCGCCCCAGGGAGCCATCAGCTGGGTCAAGGGATGCTGCTGCTTATGATCCAGCGCCCCCAGACAGCGCGCCAGGTCGCTCACGTCGGCCTGTGTCGAGCTAGGCACGGAGCGCAGCACGTCGAGCCAGACCAGGGCCAGTCCGCCAGGTTGCAGCAGCAGGTGCTGCCCGTCGATGGAACCGTGGGTCAAGCCGGCGCGATGCAGCTGGGCCAGCTGCTGCAGCGCCAGGGCCGCCCACCAGGTCAGGTCGGTGGCGTCGGGAGGGTCCTGCGCGGGCAGGAGATCCGCCAGGGGGACGCCCGGCAGGCCGCAGTGCACGTGGGGCCAGGCGTCGTGGGGACGCCAGCGCAGGGGGGCGAGCCCGCGCAGGGCGCTGGCGATGCGCACGCCGCGCTGCAGGCGACGATGCCAGACCGGGTCTTTCCTCCAGCGCGGTCGCAGGCAGCGCACCGCCTCCCGCGCCCCGCTGGTGGCATTCCAGCCCCACCAGCTGACCGTGATGGGATCGCAGGCAAGCAGTCCCACCCGGCGAACGCTGCCCAGGATGCGAGGCAGGCCTTCGTCCAGGGTCTCGAGGTCGCGCAGCTTCAGCAGGATGGGATCCAGCTGCTGCAGGCGCTCGGGCTGTTGGGCGCAGAGCGATTCCAGGGCGGCGCGCTGGGTGGGCAGGGGCGCATCCGGCGCCACGCCGGCCTGTTGGAGCATGGCGTGCGTTCCGGCGGGCGCATAGGGAAGGCGGGGAGCGGCGTAGTGCATGACGAAGAGCTTGCAGAACCTGGAGGAGGGCGAGGGTCGAGCGGCGGGATCCGGCCGTGGACGGACAAGGGTGCCCGCGGCAGGCAGTGTACTACGCGCAGCCCTCTGCTTCTGCCTCCCGCTGCTGCTGGGGGTCGAGAATCCGGGCCCAAGGCGGCCGGAGGGCGTGCCGGCCCTGGACGCGGTGGTCGAGGCCGTGGAGATGGCCTGCCTGGCCCAGGAGGGCTGGGAAGAGGTGCCCGGCGCGTTGCAGGAGGCGCGCGCCCTGCTCTCCGATCCCGAGGCCGACCCAATGCGGATCCCTGGGCAGCTGGGGGCCGCTGCGCAGCGCTGGTCGCGACGCAGCGAGGCCGCCCGTCAGCTCTACGCGAGCTGGGAGGAGACTCTGAGTCGAGGGCCTGCCCGCGAGCTGCTGGCAGCCAGCACGCCCAGCGCCGATCTCAGCCGCATGCTGCTTCTGCTGCGCTGCGGCGAGGCGCTGCAGGGCAGCGTGCACCTGCCCACCTCCCAGGCCCTGGGCCTGGTGGCCGGCTGTGCGGATGCGCCGCACGCCAGCGAGGCCCTGCGCATCGCTGGCGAGGCCCTCGAGGCCTTTGCGCCGCGCACCAGCCTGGGCCGGGCCTACCAGCTGCGCTGGCGCGAGCTGCTGGCCGTGGCCCGGGTGCCAGCTCCCC
>CAZITQ010000437.1:0-2829 GCA_964542165.1 uncultured Rickettsiales bacterium | reverse complement strand
AGGATGTCACCATTACACTTTTAGTCTATGACGAAAAGTGTAATGGTGACATCCTGACCCCTCTGGGGATAGACAGGCCCCATGCCCGCCGCCACCGGGCGAGCCCGCGACACGGAGGCCCCATGCCGCAGATGCGAACCCCGACCCCCGGCGCCCCTGCAAGGGCCACCCTGGGTGCGGCTTGCGCCCTCTGCCTCTCCAGCGCGGCGTTGGCCGACAACCCCTACCTGGACCGCGAGGGGGACGTGGAGGTCCAGGCCACGTTGGCGGCTTCGGGCGAGACGCTGAGCGCCGCATTGCTGGATCTCAAGCAGCAGGAGCTGCTCTGGCCCGAGGGCTGCACCCGCAAGTGGGAGCACAGCAGCACCTCCCAGGGCGTCGGGGCCAGCGCGCGCCTGACCTACCGCGCCGGCAGCTGGCGGCGTCGGCTGACCGCCACCCTCTCGCAGGCCGACGAGCGGCGCATCGTGCTGGACCACGCGGGCAAGCGCGGCTTCGTGATCACCTGGGACATGAAGCAGGCCGAGGGGGGCACCGCGCTCGAGATGCACACCTGGATCATGGCGCCACCCCGTCCCTTCAAGCGCGCCTACTTCGAGCGCGTGCAGCCCAAGTGGGCCGCCTGCCACCAGGGATTCCTGGAGAACCTGGAGCGCGTGACCAGCCAGTGAGCGACTACCTCTTCGCCCCGGATCGCCTGCGCACGGATTTCGCCCTGATCCGCTGCTATCGACCAGGGGACGGCCCAGCGCTGGCAGAGGCCGTCAACGCCTCCTACGAGCACCTGCGCCGCTACATGCCCTGGGCCAGGCAGCACCGAACTCCACGACAGATGGAGGAGGTGGCACGGCGCTTCCGCGGGCGCTGGCTGCTGGCCGAGGACTTCGCCCTGGGCGTCTTCGCACCGGACGAGCGGCGCCTGCTGGGGGGCAGCGGCTTCCACCTGCACGGCCGAGAGCTCGCCGGGTACGAAGCGGAGATAGGCATGTGGATCCGCGCCGAGGAAGCCGGACAGGGCCTGGGCAGCCAGCTGCTGGGCGCCTTGCTGGCCTGGGGCTTCACGGCCTGGCCCTGGCGCAAGCTGATCTGGAACTGCGCCCCGGACAACGCGGCCAGCCGCGCCCTGGCTGAGAGCTGCGGCATGGCCTGGCAAGGCGTCGCGGGCCAGGGGCAGCAGGAGCGCGCCAGCTACGCCCTGCTGCGCGAGGAACACCCCTTCCAGGTGCCGGGGCGGGCTCCATACGGCTAGTAGTCGGCCTCCCCGTACCAGTAGTACAGGTAGAGGTAGCCGGAGGACTTGAGGGAGTCCCACTCGGTCTGGTACTCGATGTGGCCGCCGCCGTAGGAGGTGACGAAGAACTGGGTGTACCAGGTGCCGCCGTACTCCAGCATCAGCATGTCGTAGGTGCCGTATCCGGCGAAGTAGTAGTCGAGATGCAGGCCGACGGTGTACTCGGGCAGATAGTCCTCGCCATCACAGCCGCCCAGGTCGTCACCCAGGTAGGTGAACTCCAGGTCGTAGGCCCAGTCGCAGTCGGTACAGATATTGGAGCTGGCCGTGCCGTAAGAATCCCACCACATGTCGCAGACCGTTCCGTAGCCGAAGATGTCGAGCTGCAGCTCGCGCACACCCTCCCAGTCCGCGCCGCAGCTGTCGTTGGCATCACCCGGCGTGCCCAGATCGCCATCGCCAAAGAGCGACGTGGCCTCGCACCAGTTGGTGCCGACGTCGTTGGCGACGTAGTCCAGGCTGTCGGGATCCAGGGTCATGGAGGCGCCGATGGGATCCGGGAAGCTGGCTCCATTGTCCCACTCGACGCCGTCGATCTCCAGGCGCCCGTTGTCCAGGTAGAGCTCGTCGTCGCTGTTGGCCAGGGCCATGTCGCTGGTGCTGAACTCGTAGTCCGCCTGAAAGCCGCCATTGGAGCTGGTATCGATGTCGTTGGCGAAGACGAAGTAGCCATCCGCCTCCACGATGGCGCTGCCCGAGACGGTGAAGCTGTTGGTGCCGGCGTCGTAGACGTACAGGCCATCGAGGTCCACGGCCTGGCCGCTGGCGTTGTAGATCTCGAACCACTCGCCAACGCTGTCGAGCACCGCGTCCGGGTTCTGCATCACCTCGCTGATGACCAGGTCGCCCAGGCCCAGCTCGATGACGGACAGCACGGGACCATCGATGCCGTCGCAGTTCTGATCGCTGCCGTCCTCGCTGTCGTCGGTGCCGTCGGGGTTGACCGTCGCGTCCTCGTCGTCGCAGTCGTCTCCGCTGTAGTCGTCGCTGTCGAAGCCGTCGCCATCGGCATCGTAGTCGCTGGCGCCGTCGCAGTCCTGGTCCGCGCCGTCGTACCAGATCTCTTCGGCGCCGGGATTGACCAGGCGGTTGCCGTCGTCGCAGTCCGTATCGTCCTCGAGGAAGCTGGCGGTGGCGTCGCAGCGCTCGACGACGTTGTCGGGATCGCCGTAGCCGTCGCTGTCCGTGTCCGCGTAGAAGCTGTTGAACCCGGTGGCGTCGCCGTCGTCGTCGTCGCTTAGGCCATCGCAGTCCTCGTCCGTGTCGTCCTCGTCGCAGACCTCGGCGGCGCCCGGGTTGATGGCGGCATCGCCGTCGTCGCAGTCGCTGTTGTCCTCCAGGGCGTAGGTGGCGTCCGCGTCGCACTGCACGCTGCCGGCGTCGTCGGCGGCGCCGTAGCCGTCGCCGTCCGCGTCGGGATACCAGCTGGTGGCGGTGGCCGCCAGCAGGCCGGAGTCGTCGTCGTCCGCCACGCCGGTGCAGTCCTCGTCCCCCTAAGCGTCGTCGCAGATCTCGGGGGCCCCGGGGTTGGCAGGGGC
>CAZITQ010000436.1:0-2829 GCA_964542165.1 uncultured Rickettsiales bacterium | reverse complement strand
TTATTATTGGCGCGCCCGGCAGGATTCGAACCTGCGACCCCCTGATTCGTAGTCATTATTTGAAGCAATTCATACGAGTGCACTCGTATTCACAAATAGTAACTGAAAGGCCTATTGATAAAGTTTTTGCATCGTTTTTTTAAATCTATATTTTCATTTCATATCATTCATTTTCACTTGATTAAACCTAAAAAGTGTGTAAAATGTGTGTAAATTTTTAAAGGTGTTATCAATGACCAGTAAAAAAATAAGTTGGGAAAAAGGGAATTTTCCAGGAATAAGATTTTATAAACATGACACACGAAAACATGGGATAAAATTTGACAGATATTTTTCTGGTTCATATCAAGTGAGAGGTAAAAGAAAATTCATTGGTTTTGGCTGGAGTTCTGAGGGATGGACAGAACAAAGTGTATGGAAGAAAATCAATGACTATAAACACAATTCAAAAAATGGGATTAAACCTACCACGTTAAAAGAAGAAATTGCATTAAAAGAGCACGAACAGGAAGAGTTGCAAAAAATTAAAGATCAGAAAGAAAAAGAAAACATAATTTTCAGTATCTTTTTTAAAGATGTATATGCACCAACAGCATTAAAGCATAAAAAACAGCATACTGTTCAAAATGAAATTAGTCTTTTTCATAACTGGCTTGATTCAGAAATTGGACACTTGCCATTTGACAAAATAAAGCCTTTTAATCTTGAAAAAATAAAAAAGAATATGCTTGATGCTGGCAGAGCACCGAGGAGTTTACAATATTGTTTTGCTGTATTCAGGCAAGTTTGGAATTATGCTCGGATGAATGACCTTATAAATGCAGATAGTCCAACAACAAAAGTAAAATTACCTAAAGTCGAAAATCAAAGATTAAGATTTTTGAGCCAGGAAGAAGCCACAAATCTATTAAATTTATTGAAATGTAAAAGTAAACAAGTCCATGATATGACTTTGTTATCGTTACATACTGGAGTAAGAGCAGGAGAAATATTTTCTTTGACTTGGGGTGTTGTAGATTTTAGAAATAGCTCTGTATTAATAAGAGATGCCAAAGGAAAAGCCAGGCATGTTTATTTAACAGTTGCCACTCAAAAAACGTTTCAAGATATGTATAATGGTCAAGCCGCTTCTGAACTTGTATTTAAGGATAAAAACGGCAAGCGAATAATAAAAACAAGCAAAACCTTTGGAAGAACTGTTAAAGAGCTTGGATTTAATAACGGTGTAACAGATAGGCGTGATAAAGTAACTTTTCATACTTGCCGCCACACTTTTGCAAGTTGGCATGTACAGAATGGTACAGATCTTTACACAGTAAAAGAATTACTTGGGCATTCAACCATACAGTTAACTGAACGCTACAGTCATTTAAAGCCTGATGGGCTGAAAAAAGCTGCTCGTCAGTTTGAAAAAAAGCTTAATATTGTTGTTCGGATCTAAAAAACAGTGAGTATAAATCATTCAAGAATAAGCAAATGCTTGGTTAGTTTGAATTGATTTCAATAATGAAGCATGTTTCCAATAAATCTTTAAACAAAAGTTTTCAGGAAAAGCACATGGTGAAAAGTAGATATTGGGGGAATTTATTATTAAGACAGATTGGAAAATATCAAAAACTGGAAAAAGTAGATAAAGAATTTAAAGCAGTTTTTCAAAATCTAAAAAATCAACTCCCACACATATTACCTGAATTTGTTTATGATATAGCTGACTCGGAGAATGTTATCTTACCGATGGGGAAACAGCATTATGATTTCATGAATCAAAAGCTTTGGCACACAGAAAAGGACTGCGTTTACGCACTCACAGGAATAGAAAAATTGGATAGTCTTGTTTTTTCAGAAGTAATATTCGATTTGTTAAACAAAAGAACCCCCATGCTTGCAACTTATTGGTGTGATTACCATTACACTAAAGAGCAAAACTTTAAAAGAAGAGCTCTTGAATATTTATTGTTGGAAATTAAGGAAATGATTTCAATTGGAATCATTAAGAAAGAAATAGAGCATATAAAGAATCCAATGAAAGAGGGTTTTTGTAAAATTTACCAAAATTCAATAAAATTTGATAGTATTTCATTCTATAAATGGGCTAACAAGAACTTTTATCCTATTCCAGATGAATTGAATTTTGAAAATAAGGATGATGTTGGTCAGTCTGTTGAAATTGATATTAATAAACAATGTAATAATTTGGAATCAATTCAGCAGAAAATAAGAAATGATGAGATTAAAGAACACAATTTAGAGAAAACAGTTAAATCTTTGATTCAAAGTATAAGACCAGAGGTTGACAATTTTTATGAATTGTTAAAACTGCATGTAAATAAAAGAAAATTAAAAACGTTAGATATAAATTATGAGCATGCCCTTGAAATATTCGAATCTAATAAAGACAAATTTAAAAATATTAATTCTGAAGATATTCATAAAAAACACTTTGGTTCTGAAAAGCCTTATCGTGAAATTAAAGGGGGTATAATGAGAAATATATTAATCAGAAAATATCCTCAAGCAAAAGCCCACACTAATAGAATAAATTTGAGTGCTCAAGCTTTATACTCTTTGTCAAACGACTTAAAAAAGTCCTAATTAATTAGTTCGATCATAGTCCAGTATTAGGTGCGCAAACCTTTTAATTTTCATGTATTTTCATTGTTAACATTAGTTAACAACAAAATACATGGAGGTTAAAAATGAAGAACGTACAAAACAAGCCAGATTTTTCACAAATTATTAAAAACAATCCATCCGGTTACATCCTCAGAACAAACTTATCTGAAAAAACAGGTGGGTTATTGCATGGAAGAACTATGGCAAACCTTGATT
>CAZITQ010000435.1:0-2844 GCA_964542165.1 uncultured Rickettsiales bacterium | reverse complement strand
CTCGCCCTGGGCACGGGAGCAGCCTGTCGCGTCTATGCGCGACAGGCTGCTAGGGCCCGTGGGAGTGGCGGTCAAGAGCGGAGGGGGCCCGTCTCCCGTGGATCCGCCCGATTCTCCTTTTCCCGACAACGCCCCGGTGGGACACTGGGAGATCGGGTGGACCGGGGATGAGTCGAGAGGTCACGACCAAGCAGCGCCGTCGGGGTGACGGCGACCGTCGAACGGGGGGCGGCGCGCAGAGGGGCTCCGCCCCGGCGGTGCAGCGGCGCGCCGATCCCCTCGTGGATCCCCTGCTCGATGGCATGACCGTCGGGCAGCGGGCGGCGGATGGGGTCGGCGGTTCTGGTCGCGAACTCCCCCACCTGGACCGGTTACAGGCTTCGTTCGGCAAGCACGATCTCGGGGGCGTCCGTGCTCACGTGGGGGGTCCCGCGGCGGACGCGACTCGCTCCCTCGGGGCGCGGGCCTACGCCACCGGCGAGGACGTCGCCTTCCGCTCGTCCCCCGATGTCGCCACCGCCGCCCACGAGGCGGCCCACGTGGTCCAGCAGCGATCGGGGCTCGCACTCCCGGGGGGCGTGGGACGATCCGGGGATGCCCACGAGCGCCAGGCCGACGATGTCGCCGAGGCGGTGTTGGCTGGCCGCAGCAGCGAAGGCATCCTCGACGGCCGCGCCGAGGGTGGTGCCGCAGGGGGCGCGGTGCAGTTCGAAGCGGAGGCAGCGGCGATCCTGCCCCCGGAGACGGTCAAGACGGCGGTGCGGTACAACCGCCGCCGACGGATCCCCCGGCGGGCCTGGAAGAAGGTCGCGGCGCTGGTCAAGAGCCCCGACGATCGCCCCACCGCGGGCCTCGCCCTGGCCCTGGCGGAGTGGCAGAAGGGCAAGGGACTCACCGTGGACGGGCGTCTCGGCGAGATCACCCTGCAGTGGTTGGCCCTCGAGCCCGGGGGTGAGGCCCTCGACGCCGAGCTGCGGAGCGAGCACACGGTCTACCTGGGGATCCGCAAGAAGTCCCGGGGGCTGGAGTCCCGCACGCTCAAGGGCGCGATGGGCCGGCGGAACGTGGACGCGATCACCGGATCGGGCAGTCGCCACGAGGACCAGATCAAGGTCGGGGGGAAATGGGCCGACCTGACCACCGACGCGGGCCTCCAGGCCTTCCTCGCCGGCATGCCCAAGCTGGGCAACGCGAGGTCGAAGGTGCTGGCGGACTACCTGCGCAAGTCCGGCGGCGAGACCCGTGACGAGCTGGCCCAGCTGATCGGGGTGCTCTACCGGGTGGAGACCGGCCAGTCCCTGATGAAGCGGCTCGTGCTCTCTGGGCACAGCGGCGGCACCGCCATCGAGGGCGACGACAGCGCCAAGATCTACTTCTCGCACATCGGTGAGTTGAACAAGGTCTTCCCCATCGCCTTCGCCCAGGTGGAAGACCTGATGGTCAGCGGTTGCAACACCGGCCACACCAAGCTGCTGGCCCAGTACCGCAAGATGTTCCCCAACCTCAAGACGATCTGGGCCTACGCGGGCTACTCGCCGTCGGGCGAGAAGGCCCAGGGAAGCCCCCACCACATCAAGAAGTGGAACCGCGGCACCCGCGGCCGCGGCAGCGGGACGATGGACGAGCGCCGCAAGGAGATCTCGCGGCGCAATCGCAAGAACGACAAGAACGTGGCCATCTGGAACAAGGACGACGGCTACAAGACCGACAGCCCGGAAGCCAGCTCGGACCTGGCCGCGCTGATGCACTCGCTGGCCTACGACGAGCCCGCGTACACGGCCGGCTACACCAAGGGCACCATCGATCGCAGCCGCCTGACCCGCCTGCAGACCACGCTGCAGGTCCTGGCCAACAACTACTCCAACGCCGACCTGTCACCCCACGGACGGACCCTGGGCGCGATCCAGACCATGAACCGCCACGTCATGTACCTGCGCCACTGGAAGGAGACGTCCGAGTTCTTCGTCAAGACCTTCGGCGCCGAGGTGCGGTCCGGCTATGCCGAGGTCGGCGCGACCCTGCCCGACCTCAAGAGCATGCGCCGGCCGGCGGCCCTGGCCGAGATCAAGGCCTTCGCCGACAAGGTGGGCAAGGCGAGGACCGCGGGTGGCAAGGCGAAGCGCGCGCTGGCGCTGCTCACCGAGGTCCTGCGCGACCTCGATCCTGCCCGGATCCCCCTCTTCGACTGAGGTGCCCCCGATCGAGGCATCGAGAGAGCCCTCGTTCCCGTCGACCCGACGCACGATCTCGCCGGCCTGACGCCCTTCACCGACGGGCAGGAGCCCCAATTCGCTCGGGGAGGTGAAACCGCCGCCCGACGGCGCGATAATTCCCGTGAGGAGGACCCATGGGTCACCACTACGGGCTGGCGTTCGTCCTGTCGCTCTCCGTCGCGGGGTTGTCCGCCCTGTTCCTGTCGGGGTGCGAGCGGGGGTGCACCACGGGGGGCGGGTGCGACGAGAAGGAGCACGTCCGGCCCGGGGAGACGGTGACGGTCTCCCTGGAGATCGATGTGGTCTCGGGGGACGACTGGCTGACCACCTGCTACGCCGAACCCGGGACCTACGACCCGTCGGTCTTCGAGGGGGTCGTGGTGCAGAGCAGCGGTGTGGTGGGCGCGGAGCATTGCCGGGCGCAGGTGGTGTTCGACGTGGCCCGGGACGCGCGGCCGGCGTTCTACACCTTGGAGCTGGTGTTCTTCTACGAGCGCTACGACAGCAACTGGGATCGCTACGAACTCGAGGAGACCACCGCCATCGTCTGTGCGGTCGTCGAGGGCGAGGACGATCCGGGGGACGACGACACCGGGGACGACGACACCGGGGACGACGACACCGGGGACGA
>CAZITQ010000434.1:0-2933 GCA_964542165.1 uncultured Rickettsiales bacterium | reverse complement strand
GATGGGTGGAGGGAGAGGCCGCGTGTCAAGCCGGGAACATGGTTTGCCCATCAGACCGGGTACGTGGTTGGCACGTTCCGCTCCGGCCGCCTATGATGGGCTGTCCGCAGGGAGCGAAGTGAGTGAGGACGGCACCCTGATGCGCACCGGATGGAGCCCAATGGAACAGGAAATGAAACCTGTGCCAGCGAGTGCTAGGCGGCTGTGGCCGCGTGCCGCCGCAATCTTCTTTCTGACAGCCTCGTGCTCGGCGGATATCCAGGCCCCCTACCACGCGCCGTGCCCCGTCATGGACGAGCAATACGTCTGGGCTCTGAACAGCGCGCCTTGGTACGCCTCCAAGACCGCCTACGCCTTGGAAGGGGCCATCGCGGTTCGGAGTTGTTGGCTCGAGCTCGAAGGTGTCGAGCAACCCCACCTGGAGCTCGAGTTCTTCCGGGACCAGGAGTACTGCAGGGGCTTCCGCGTGCACGGCATCGAGCAGGCTGGAAGCTACCGGTTCCTGTGCGACAGCGAGATCGGCGATGAGTTCATCGATGAAGGCGAATTCGTCTTCGAGGTTGGGAAAGAAGTGGTCTTCGACGACAGCTACATAGAGGGGCTCGAGACAGGCAAGAGGGAAGTCGAGTGCGCCTACGACGGCGAGGATTGCACCTTTGAAGAGGTGTTCTTCGAGCCCATCGGCCTGAGCGGGGATTTCTTCGCGATCGGGGGCTTGGTGCAGGCCTACGTAGGATATGACGTTTGGTCCGGGACGGTCTGCACGCAGGAGAGGGAGCACTGGGCCACGAAGGAGGACTATTGCAGGGACTACACCCTGGAAGTCCAGGCCATCGCCCACGACGGCAGCGACGCCGGCTTCGCCACCGCCGACATCGTCTGCGAAGACTGGTTCGGCTGCGCGGCCGCGCCCCGGGGAGCTTCGGTGGCAGCGCTGACCTTGGCCCTTCTCGGGCTGGGCGTCCGCAGGAGGAGGGCTCCAGGCAGAGGCCCTTGGGGGTGAAGGGCGGCGCCGCCTACCAGTCGCCCTCCGGCCCGCCGTAGGCTCCCATGTCGTTGTCGGTGCCGTCGGTGTCGTCGTGGCTGCTGGTGGGGTTGCCCGCGTCGATGGCCGGGCTGCCCGACGAGAGCGAGAAGTCGTCGTTGTTGGGGTTGCCGTCGCAGGTGGCGGAGACGAAGAGCGGATCCGACGAGATGTTGCCGCTGGTGGAGGAGTAGGTGCCGCCCCAGGTGTAGGAGGAGGTCGCGCTGTTGTAGACATCGCTGTAGTAGAAGGCGCCGCTGCCCGCTCCGTAGAGGGCGTAGGCCGAGATGGTGGTGTAGACGATGCTGTTCTGAAGGGTCAACATGGAGCTTGCGCCGCCGTAGGCGCCCGCGCCGTGGCTGCTGCCCGTGGCGGATTGGTCGTCGTAGAGCACCGTGTTGACGAAGCTGATGGCCGTACCGCTGCCGTCCAGGAAGAGACCGCCGCCGTCGGTGGAGGCGGTGTTGCAGCCGTAGATGGAGTTGTTGGCGGTCAAGGAGGTGCCGCTGTCCACGTTGCTGCCGGCGCCGTCGGTGGCCTCGTTGTCCATGACCAGGGAGTGCTCCAGGTCGATGACGGCGTAGTCGGTGCCGTAGATTCCTCCGCCCTGGTCGGCAAAGTTGTCGAGGATGTGCACGTCGTCCAGATCCACCACGGCGTCCACAGCGCAGATGCCTCCGCCGTAGCTGTAGAGCCAGGTCTGGGTGAAGCTCCCGTCGGCGATCTGGATGAACTCGGGCAGGATGTTGTCCTCGATGATCACGTCATAGACTACGGGATCGTCGCCCTCGACGTACATGCCGCCGCCGCAGTACTCGTAGGTGTTCACGGTACAGGTGTTGTTCCCGCCGTGGGAGGCCGAGGAGTCGGCGCAGCTCTGGGTGGTCTGGGCATAGGACATGGCCCCGGTGCCGCCACGGATGGAGAAGCCGTGGATCTCCGGCGCGGCCGAGGAGCTGCTGGCGACAGTGACCGTGGCGTTGCAGTCGGAGGGGTCGAGGTAGGTGCAGGTGGTCAGGTTGGCGTCGATGAAGGTGTCGTCCTGGCCCTCGACGCCCCAGAGGTCGATGGACTTGCCGCCCAGGTCGATCTCCTCTTCGTAGGTGCCGGCGTAGACGATCACGCACTCGTCGGCCTGGTCGATGCCGTCCTGGATGGCGTCGAGGGGGCTGGACAGGGTGCCGGCTCCCGAGCTGGAGCCCGAGGAGATGTCCACGACCACCGGCTCGCCCGCGTCGTTGTCGTTGCAGTCGTAGTCGTTATCGGCGTAGCCCGAGGGCAGGGAACACTCGCTGTCGGTGTTGTTGGGATCGCCCAGCCCGTCGCCGTCGCTGTCCAGGTAGTAGGTGGTGCCGTCGACGGGGTTGTCGTCCACGGTGCCGTTGCAGTCGTTGTCGGCGCCGTCGCAGATCTCGGTGCCGCCGGGGTAGGAGCCGGCGTCCGCATCGTCGCAGTCGGTGTTGTCGGTCACGTAGCCGCTGGGCTGGTAGCACTCGGTGTCGCTCACCGAGGGATCGCCGTAGCCGTCATTGTCCAGGTCCCGATACCAGGTCGTGGCGTCGGCGGCGCTGTCCTCGTCGGTGTCTCCGTCGCAGTCGTCGTCGTAGCCGTTGCAGTACTCGGTGGCCCCTGGGTAGACCGCGCCGTCGCCGTCGTCGCAGTCGGTGTTGTCGGAGACGTAGCCGCTGGGCTGGTAGCACTCGACATCGCTCACCGTGGCTTCGCCGTAGCCGTCGGAGTCGGCATCCTGATACCAGGTGCTGGCGTCGGCGGCGGCGTCTTCGTCGGTGCTGCCATCGCAGTCGTCGTCGTAGCCGTTGCAGTACTCGGTGGCTCCCGGGTAGACCGCGGCGTCGCCGTCGTCGCAGTCGGTGTCGTCGGCCACGTAGCCGGTGGGCTGGTAGCACTC
>CAZITQ010000433.1:0-2971 GCA_964542165.1 uncultured Rickettsiales bacterium | reverse complement strand
ACGACGACGACGACGACTGGCGCAACGACGACGACGACGACTGGCGCAACGACGACGACGATGACGACTGGAACCGCTCCGACGACGGCGGCGTCGACATCGACGAGCTGGACGACGACGACGACTGGCGCGACGACGACGACGATGACGACGACCGCTACGACGCCCGCGCGGGCAGCGACAGCAACCGCAGCGCCAGCTCCGGGGGCAGCTCCCGGGTCGACAAGAACCTGAACAAGACCAAGAGCACCACCGTGTCCGTCAAGCGCCGCAAGGCCGCCGGCGGGGTGATGATGGGCGTGGGCGCCGGCGCCGCGGCCGCGGGGTTCATCCTCAGCGGATCGATGTACTACAACTACTACTACGAAGAGGACACTGCGACCTACTACTGGGCCCGCAACAACACGGTCATCGGCCTGGTGATCGGCGCCGCCGGCACCGCCGTGGGCGCGACCGGCTTCCTGATGCTGGTCATCCCGGGCAAGAGCGGCTCGGCCGAGAACCTCAACATCCGTCCCGGCCCCGTCACGACCTTCTCCTTCAAGTTCTGATCCGGAGACATTTCATGTACCGCAGCGCGCGAGCCCTCCTCGAGGGGCGGCTCGCCGGGATCCTCGTGTTCCTGGCGACCCTGGCCCTCGCCCTCTCCGTGGCCTGCATCCTGCCCGGGCAGCAGCCAGGCGACGACGACACCAGCGGTGACGACGACGACGACGACACGGGCGACGACGACACCGGGGACGATGACACCGGCGACGACGACACGGGCGACGACGACACCGGTGACGACGACACGGGCGATGACGACACCGGTGACGACGACACCACAGGCGACGACGACGACGACGTCACCCTGCAGCCGTCCGACGACACCAACAACGCCCCGGTGATCACCCAGCCCGGCACCTACCTGGGCGACACCAGCTCGTTGAGCAATACCTACGCCGATCCCTCGGTCTGCACCGGCTGGGCCGCCGACGGCTACGACGGCGTCTACCGGATCCCGTTGAACGCCAACCAGACCCTGGACCTGCTGATCCAGTACGACCAGGACCTGCAGGACGCCTCGATCTACATCAGCGACGACCCCGCCTCCCCGGATCTCAACTGCCTCGCGGGGGCAGACATCGAGTACGACAACGGTCTGGAGATCCTCAGCTACACCGCGGTCAACGACGGGCTGTACTACCTGGTGGTGGACGGCTATTACGCCTCCATGGGGGAGGCGTTCTCGCTGGAGGTGAACTTCTAGCCGCACTCGGGATCCTCCCGGGTACGGCCCGGGACGGGCACCGGCCCGTCTACGGATCCAGGATCACCCCACCTGTCCCCCCGTCCATCTCCACCCGTTGACCGGCCTTCACAGCCCCGAGCAAGCCCGAGATCCCCACGATCGCCGGGATGCCCAGCTCCCGCGCCACCACGGCGGAGTGGGAGAGGGGGGAGCCGCGCTCGATCAGGAGGCCGGCGGCGGACGGGAAGAGGGTCACCCAGCCGGGGTCGGTGCGGGCGGCGACGAGGATCTCGCCGTCGAGGGGGGGCTCGCCCCTCGGGGTCTTCACGACCCGCACCGGAGCTCGGACCACTCCCGGGCTACAGGGCGTGCCGGTCAGGGTGCCGTCCCCCCCCGGGGGCTCGCCCGGGGCCTCGACGGCGAACAGCGGATTGTTGCGGTAGGGGATGCCCCGGGTGACCAGGTGGTCCGCGGGGTCGTCCTCGGCCCGGTAGCGCTCGAACTCGTCCTTGCGCACCGCCGCCAAGCCCCGCAGATCGGTGCAGGTCGAGGTGCCGTGGACCAGGTCGAACAGGTCGGGCACGGTCAGGTAGAACACGTCCTCGGGTTCGGCCAGCTCACCCATGCGGTACAGCTGCCAGCCCAGGCCCCGGAACAGGTCCCGGGACAGCCCGAAGATCCGGGTGCGGGAGAAGCGCATGTTCTCCCGGTCACGCACCGAGGCCCGCGCCTTGCGAAGCAACCAGCGGTACGCGGTCTTGCGCAGGGGACGACCGGCGAGGGCGGCATCCACCTTGCCCTCGGCGCGGCGGCGCTTGTCCCGTTCCCTGCGGTCCAGCTCGTCCGGGTCCGGGGGATCGCCGGCCAGGTAGCCCTGGAGGCTGGACATCAGCAGCGAGGGATCGTCCTTGAGCGAGAGCTCCTCGAGCTTGAGCTCGCCCACGCAGCGGTAGCCGAAGCGGTCCAGGTAGTCGTCGATCCAGTCCCAGACCTCCGACGGTGGCTGCCGGTCGCGCAGGGCCGCGGCCAGCTCCTCGGGGCTGCCGTTGCGGAACAGCTCGACCACGGCCGGGTCGTCGTGGAGTCGCAGGGCCACCCGCAGTGCGGCCTTGGCCGGTTCGGTGGACATCAGCCCGCCCTCGCCGCACAGCAGCTCGTGGTGCAGGGCCCCGGTCTCGTCGATCCCCCACTTCTCGGTGAGCGAGCGCAGCACTCCGTAGAAGATCATCACGGCGAAGTCGTTGACGATCGGGACCTTCCAGTTCCACAGCAGGCGCCGCTCCATGTCCTCGTAGACCCGGGCCAGCTCGGCGGGCTCCATGGACCGGAAGTCGGCGTCCCCGTAGTCGTCGATCACCTCCTCGAACAGCTCGAAGAAGCCGTCGACGCGGCGCTCGACGGTGGCGATCTGGTGGCCGAATCGGACCGCGGTCTTCAGCAGCTGGGGCAGCTCGACGAGGTAGCGCCTGGCGCCGGTGACCGCGGGGCGCTCGGGGGCATAGTCGGCCACGTCCTTGAGACCCATCATCTGCTCGAGCAACGGCTTGTTGAACTCGAAGCCGGGGAGCAGGGCGATCAGCCGGTAGACGTTGATCAGGTTGTAGTACACCCGGCCGTGGAGCAGGCCGAGGATGTTGGGGTACAGGTCGGCGTTGCGCTCGATGACCTCGGGGGGCACGCCCACGATGTCGTGGAACTGGCGGTAGACGATCTCGTAGGCCCGCTTGGCGAACGAGA
>CAZITQ010000432.1:0-3068 GCA_964542165.1 uncultured Rickettsiales bacterium | reverse complement strand
GGGGGGGGGGGGCGCGGGGGGGGCCCGGGGCCGGGGCAGGGGCTGGGTTGGTGGGGGCGCGCGCGGCGCCGCTGGCGCAATGGCGCCACGCGCTCCTAGTCAAGAACGCGCTGGAACGGGCGTCCCGGCCACCCGGGGTCCGTGTCCTGCGGCGTAGAGGGGACGCGGCTCATGCCTCGCGACGTGATCTGGGCAATCGGACTGGTCGGCCTGCTGGTATCGGGCTGTGAAGAGACGGACGCCAGCCACAACGACGGCGGCGAGGGAGCGCTCATCGAGGCGGGAGAGGTTCATGCCGGAGCCGTCACGGCCGGGGAGGTGACGGCGGGAGCCGTGACCGCGGGGGCTGTCACGGTAGGCGACGTGGAGTTCGGAGATGTCCAGGCTGGGGGCGTCTCCGCTGGCGTGGTGTCGGCGGCGGAGGTCTACGCAGGAGACGTCGCGGCCGGGATCGTGCAAGCGGGGGGCGTGCAGGCGGGAGAGGTTTCTGCCGGACCGATTTCTTCCACCGGCGACGTACTCGTGGATGGCCCTGTGGATCTGGGCGGCGTGAACCTGGAGGTGACCGGCGCGGGGCTCGGGATCCCGGTCGAGGACGTGCTGTTGGTGTGGTCGACGTTCCAGTGGGACGTGACCAACGCCACTGCAGACGTCAACAACTCGTGCCCCGGAGGGATACTGGCCCAGGTCTCGATGGTGTCCCTCGATGCCAGCAACCGGGGCCTCTTGTCCGTCATCAGCTGTCCGTAGGTACGGGCGCGTACGGCAACCCAAGCCAGGCTTCATCGGTGCCCGTCTGCACACGCGATGCTTGAGGCCGTCCTCCGCAGCCGATACGCTGTCTCTCAATTTCCCCACAGGGCTTCCGAAACGACGAGGTGACCATGAGACCTAACCATCCACTCGTCCTGGCCCTCGTGACGCTGTGCCTCGGTGGCCTACCACCTAGGCCGGCCGCGGCGATCGAGGCCTTGCTGATCCAGGATAGCTATCCCTGGGGATCCAACGCCTGGCAGGCGGAACTGGACGACCAGGGGATTCCGTACACCCAGCTCAACTCCGCCAACCTGGTGAACACAAACCTCGAGCTATACGACATCGTGATCACGTCCAGCGTCCAGGGGGGCACCTACAACCAGCTGATGATGAACGCCCATGCCCAGTTCGAAGCGTTCGTGATCGACGGAGGGGTGCTGTTCTTCAGCGGCGGCGCGCTGGACAACCAGTCACCGGTGGCGGATCCGCCGTTCGGCGGAACCACCGTGTATCAGGGGGTTTTCATCAACAACTTGGAGGATCCGACCCACCCGATCATGGACAACGTTCCCGCCACTCTATGGGGGTATGGAAATCAGTATCTGAGCCACACTTACTTCTATGACTTGCCGGTCGGGGTGCATGTGCTCGCGAGCCAGTACTGGCAGAATGGAAACCCCGAAGAAGTCACCATGTACGAGTTCGACCAGGGGCTCGGGGAACTCATCGTTTCTTCCCTGTCACTGGAGTGGGGGTACTACAACCACCCCTACGGGCAGCATTACGGCAATATCCTGCCGGACTTCGTCGCGTGGGCCGCCGAGTTGGCCTGCGACAAGGACGACGATGGCTTCCAGTCCCTGGATTGCGGCGGGGACGACTGCGATGACCGGGATCCCGACGTCCACGTGCAGGCCGCGGAGGTGCTCAACGGCATCGACGACGACTGTGACGACTACGTCGACGAGGGATTGCTGACCGAGGGCGACCTGTTCATCACCGAGATCATGAAGGACCCGGCCGCTGTGGCCGACGACGATGGTGAGTGGTTCGAGATCACCAACGCCTCGGCGTACGACATCAACCTCGCCGGCGCCGTACTCCTCGACCTGGACGGCGACTGGGCCACGGTCGCCACCGACGTGTGGATCTCACCCGGGGAGTACGCGGTCCTGGCCGCCGATGCCGATCCGCTGATCAACGGCGGCGTGGACGTGGACTACGCGTACGGCGACGGGTGGTACCTCAGCAACACCGACGACGAGATCGTGATCAACCACCACGGCGTGGAGCTGGATCGGGTGGTCTACGCCGACCCGGACTGGCCTGACGGCGAAGGCCAGTCGATGTCCCTGGATCCCAATCACCACGACGCTGCGGCCAACGACGACTCCACCCACTGGTGCGCGGGGGCCGACTCCTTCGGTGACGGCGACCTCGGGACACCCGGCGGGGCCAACCCGATCTGCTGCGTGGACGGGGACGGTGATGGGCACGGTGACCTGGCGTGCGGCGGAGACGACTGCGACGACGGCGACGCGGACATCCACCCGGGCGCGGACGAGTACTGCAATGGTGTGGACGACGACTGCGACGCCACCGTGGACGAGGACGACGCCTTGGATGCGGGTACCTGGTACGCCGACACGGACCAGGACTCGTACGGTGACGCCGCGGTCTCCGAGGTCGACTGCGCCCAGCCGGCGGGCTACGTGGCCAACGGCACCGACTGCGACGACGGGGATCCGCATCAACACCCGGGCGCGGTCGAGGTCTGCAACGGCGAGGACGACGACTGCGACGGCGCGACCGACGAGGACGACGCCGTGGACGCGGCGACCTGGTACGCGGACACCGACCAGGACACCTACGGTGATCCAGCGGTGACCGATATGGCGTGCTCTCAGCCCGCGGGGTACGTACCAGACAACACCGATTGCGACGACGGGGATCCGGACCAGTACCCGAGCGCGGATGAGTACTGCAACGGCGAGGACGACGACTGCGACGGCGCGACCGACGAGGACGACGCGCTGGACGCGCTGACCTGGTACGCAGACGCCGACCAGGACAGCTACGGCGACCCGGCCGTGACGGACGTCGCCTGTGCCCCGCCGGTGGGCTACGTGGCGGACAACACCGATTGCGACGACGCGGACCCGGACCAGCACCCGGGCGCGGACGAGGTCTGCAGCGGCGAGGACGACGACTGCGACGGCACCCTGCCGGCGGACGAGGTGGACACGGACGGGGACGGCTGGATGGTCTGCGACGGGGACTGCGACGACGATGACGCGGGTCTAAACCTGGAC
>CAZITQ010000431.1:0-3078 GCA_964542165.1 uncultured Rickettsiales bacterium | reverse complement strand
CGGTCTGGGGCTCGGGGGGCGGCGACGAGCTGGTGCGCGTGGACCCGGACAACGGCTCCGCGGCCTGGCTGGGCGTGATCGGCTACGAGAAGCTCTTCGGCGTCGGGTACCACGAAGATCAGCTCTACGGCTTCGGCTCCGGCGGCGAGATCGTGACTATCTCGCCCGAGGACGCCAACTCCAGCCTGGTAGAGCACACCAGCCAGGGCTGGTGGGGCGCCACCACGAACCCGGTGCTGTGGTAGGGACTCCCCCTCCACCAGGAGAACACCTTGATGAAAGACCATATCGCCGTCATCGGCGGCCTGGGAAAGATGGGTGTCGCCCTGATCGACGGCTTGGTGGCTGCCGGCCACTACGAACCCGCAGCCATCACCGCCACGTCGCGCCACCGGCGCTCGCAGCAGCGGGCCGCCGAGCGAGGCATCCGGCACACGCTGGACAACCGCGGCGCCGTGGAAGGGGCCTCGCTGGTGGTACTGGCGGTGCAGCCGCGCAGCCTGGGGACCGTGATCGACGAGATCCGCGCTGGGCTGGCCGAGAGCGCGCTGGTGGTCTCCATCGTGACCGGGGCGCCCACCCGCCGTATCGAGCGCCTGCTGCAGCGGCCGCTCCCCGTGGTGCGCGCCTCCCCCAACATCGCGGCCGTGGTGGGCTCCTCCATGACCGCCATCTGCCTGGGGCGCCACGCCGACCGGCGGCACCAGGAGATCGCGCGGCGTGTCTTCTCCACCGTGGGCCGCGTGGTGCGGCTGGAGGAGCGCCACATGGACAGCTGCACGGGCCTGGGCGGCTGCGGCCCGGCCTTCGCCTTCAAGATCATCGAGGCCCTGGCCGAGGGCGGCGTCAAGATGGGCCTGCCGCGAGACGTGTCCCGCATCATGGCCGCCCAGGTGCTACGCGGCGCCGCCGACCTGGTGCTGGAGACCGGCCGCCACCCCGCCGCCCTGAAGGACGAGGTCACCACGCCGGGCGGCTGCACCATCGACGGCATCACCAAGCTGGAGGAGCGCGGCCTGCCCATCGCGCTGATCGAGGCGGTGGAGGTCTCGTCGGTCAAGGCGGGCATGCTGGTGGACGAAGACGACTGATCCGCGACGTCGATGTCAGGATTCGCGCAGCACTGCGCGGCGAAACCTACCTTGCATCGTTGGCACGACACTTGCGTTACTCCCCGCACCGGCTCAGGGCCGATGAAAAGGAGAACCCATGCGCACACAGCTTTCCCTGCTCGCCCTCGCTCTCATGGCCGCCACCGGCTGCGACCCCACCAATACGGAGACCGGCGACACCAGCGCCGTCGACTGCACCGCGAGCGCAGCCGGCTCGGTCAACGTCAGCATCGTGGATCAGGACGGCGCCGCCCTGGTCCCCGAGACCGTCAGCTACACCGTGGACGGCGGGGATGCGCTGGATGCTGACTGCGTCGGGGATCCCTGCACCGAGTACGTGGCCGGCTGGGAAGTGTCGGGAGAGATCACGGTCACGGCCACCTACTACCGCGAGCACGAGAAGGATCCCCTGTGCTCCTACGAGGACAGCGCCAGCGAGACGGTCACCGTGGAGATGACCGCCGACGGCTGCCACGTGCAGCCCCAGACCATGACGCTGCAGCTGGACACGACCCAGGAGCTGTGCATCTGACGAGGCTCGCCCTGCACGGTGCTACGCTGGCCTACGGAGGCCAGGATGCGAAACACCGCCGGAGCGCTGCTCTGTTCATCGGCATGGCTCGCCAGCTGCGCGAACCAGCCACCCCAGGAAGGCGGGTGGTTCGTGACGGCCGGCGAGCAGCTGGCGGGCGACTGCGAGGACGACTTGTGGCAGGACACCCCAGCCACCGTGAGCGACGCCACGCAGAGCGGCTTCCGCTTCGATCTGCCCTTCATGTACGGCGAGCCGACCAGCTGCCAGGGCGCTCCGGAGGCGTGGGAATGCGAGCCGACCACGCTCTACGATGTCACCTGGCAAGAGAACGGAGGGAGCTGCCAGGAGCTGCACCTGGCGAGCTTCAAGCTGAAGGGGCGCGGCGACCAGCAGCTGCGCGGAGAGATGACCATCGACATCAGCTGTTCGCCCAGCTGCATCTCGGCCCGCCCGAAACCCTGCCAGTCCACGCTGGAGACCCGCTGGGAGCACATCGAGCGCTACGAGGAGCTGGAGCTCGAGAGCTGCTCCCTGCTGGGCGAGGTGGGCGCCGAGCGGGGCCAGAACGAGATCTACGTCTACACGCCCGATCCCGGTGAGGGTATCGGCAGGCGCTTTCTGGGCACCGATGGCCAACCTGGCGGCTCACAGAGCCTGGACAGCTGGTGGGAGTCCTCCAAGAACGGCGCCTGGCTGCTGCAGGACACGGAGACCGGGGAGTGCCTCGGCGTGGTCCAGGTGGGTGTGGAGCACGGCTGGTTAGAGATCTGATCGGGTCGCTGCGGAGGACGGACGGCCCTGGTCGACCGCAGACTCGACACTCGATCTTCACCGAGTGAATTCCGCGTTTTGAGACGATCCCGAGGGACGCCCACTTCACGCCTGGTCCCAAAGCGTCGAAGTTTCGACGCTTTTTCGACGATTCGTCGACCACCCAACCGTGCAAAGCCGCTTTTCGCCCGGCACGACCATTGCTCTCTCCCCAGGCGTCTCGAACCCAGGGAGAGAGAAGATGGCCATGCTGGAATGCGCGAAGAGCGCCCCCTTTCCGACCTACGCGCGCAACCGCGCGTCAACACCCGCGATGTCCGATCCCGCCGACGCCTGGCAAGGCGTCCTGCACCAGGCCCTGGCGCGACGCGACTGGGCCGCCGTGCGCCGCCTGGCCCGCCAGGTCCCCGCGGAGCGCCTCGCCGCCGCCAAGCTGGCGGTGGAACAGGAGCTGCGGCGCTGCGCCCAGGTCGAGCCCGCTCGCCTCCCGGTCCAACGCCGCTGCGCGCTGGAGCAGCTGCTGGCCGAACTGCGGACGCGGCTGGGCGAGCCGGGCGTAGCCCAGGTGCTGCTGCTGCGGCGCTGGGCGGCCGGCGGCTCGGCCGTCCCCCTCTTGCAGGCGCTCTTCGACGAGGGGCAGCGGCGCAGGGCCTGCGCCCT
>CAZITQ010000430.1:0-3120 GCA_964542165.1 uncultured Rickettsiales bacterium | reverse complement strand
GCGCCGGGATGACATGCAGCTCCAGCGCGTCAGCGTACCGGTCGGCGGTGGACACCGCGAGGCGCGCGGCCCTGCGCAGCAGCCACTCGCTCGCGTAGGCTCCCAGCCTCGGGCGCTCGCTGCCCGGGGAGCCGTCGCCCCGGAGCAGCTCCTCCCGGAGCCGGACCCGCTCCCTGTACGCCGCCTCGGCGTTGGCCACCTGCACATGCCGTCGAGCTTCCATGGACCTCCCTGTCCGCGGGTGCTTCTTGATCTGGATCCTCACCTCGTACAGCCCCTTCTTCAGTCTCGTGACCCCCGGGTAGCGGTTTCGCTTTCCCATGGTCTCCTCCTTTGTCTGCGGAGGTCACGGGGCGCAACCCCGTGATCATATCGTCCAGGTCCTGCCGCAGGAAGAGCAACGTCCGCCCCCGCCGACCCGCCGGCCGCAGCTTGCCCCTGCAAACGAGCATCCTGACTGCCGAAGTAGATCGGTACCGGAGGTACTCGGCGGCTTCGGCCGTGGTCAAATAGACCGGCCCGGCCCTGGCGGCCGCCCGTGGAAAATCCGACTTCATTTGAGCTTCTCACTTTGGCAAGCGGAGCCCGGGGAGGTAACCGAAAGGGTGGTGCGAGACGCCGCGATGTCAAGGGGGCCCGAAGGCCGCCAACGGCCCCGTAGGGCCCCAAACCCGGCGATCCAGGCATCAGTAAACGAGCAGGCGGAGCAGAGTGAAACCGGCCAAACAAGGACGATCACACCCCGGCCGCAGCCCCGAAACCGCGTTTTCAGCAGGAAAACAGTAGAACGGCCTCGAAACCAGGGATTCACGCCCCTCGCATCGCCCGCCAGAGCTGCCAAAAAAAATATTCGCGTCCCCCGAGGCCCCCGAACCCCCCAAAAACCGAATTCGGCCTCAAAAGCAGAGATTAAAGCAGTAGAAGGTCAGTACGGGATCAGAGTCTATAGCTGAGTCTGCGGCAGGGCGATTGATCAGTGGAGTCCCGGACAATGCGCCAGCTCGCTCACGGGACCATTGAACCGGAGGGCCTGTCCGGGCCAAGATGGAGCTTCCCCGGCATGAGACCTCGCTGGGGGAAGACGAGGAGGAGCCAGTGGAACAGATGGGGGCTTTCAGGCCAGCAGCCGCGAGATGTCTGCTCTTGATGTTCATCGCTTCGCTCTCGCCAGCGCCGGCCCAGGCCAAGCCGCGCGCGCCGCGTGTGGCGGTGTTCGAGCTGGAGCTCCGCAACGTGCGGCTCAAGGCTTCGATGGCGAAGATCCTTCGAGATTACCTGTCGGACCGGCTGGCCGCGACGGGCCGGTATCGTGTGGTGCCGGGGGACAAGACGCGGGCGGCGCTGAACCGCGAGCAGCTCCGCAGCAAGAGCAGCTGCTTCGCCAAGAGTTGTCAGATCCGCATCGGGCAGGCGCTCGCCGCCGACCGTTCGCTCTCCACGCGGGTGATGCGTATCGGCCGCCGCTGCACGGTGTCGGCGACGCTGTACAACCTCAGGACCCAGGTGACGGAGAAGGGCGCCGCGGCCCGGGGCGGCTGCGGCGAGGAGGCGCTGCAGGAGGCCATCGACAAGGTGGTGCGCAAGCTGACGGGCAGGGGCGGCGGAGCAGCGCCGGGTGCCGTGGCTCCGCCACCGCCGCCTGAGCCCGGTGTGTCTGGCGGAGGGGATCAGGCGTTGCCGCCGGTGAAGGCTGAGGTGGGTACGCTCGCGGTTGAGGGTACGCCCAGGGGTGCGCGCATCGACGTCAAGGGCCCGCGCGGTTTCCGCGGCCCTGGCGCCGCGGGGTTGCCTTACACGTGGCGCTCTGTGCCGTCGGGTCGCTACGAGGTGCTTGTGCGCAAGTCGAAGTACGGGGATTACCGGAGCACGGTTGAAGTGCAGACGGACCGGACCCGGGTGGTGTCGGTGAAACTGGAGCTGTCTCACGGTTCGCTGTGGGTGGGCGGCACGCCGGCGGGTGCGAAGGTCGAGGTGTCGGGGGACGGAGGCTACGGCAAGCGCTGGGGTTTGACGGGCGGTTTCACGCTGAGGGGTGTGCCGCGTGGGTCGGTGACGGTGCGGGTATCGCGCGGTGGCTACGAGAGCCTTTCGCGGGAGGTTTTGGTCCAGGGGGGGCAGGTGAGTCGGGTGCCGGTGAAGCTGCAGGCCGTGCAGAGCCGCACGTCCGGGTCGTCTTCCGGCGGTTCGTCGCCTGGTAAGGCGGGGCTGGTGTGGGTACGGATTCCGGGTGGGAGCTTCCGCATGGGCTCGGAGTCGGGTGATTCAGACGAAAAGCCGGTGCACACGGTGCGGGTGTCGAGCTTCGAGCTGCTCAAGAGCGAGGTGACGGTGGGTCAGTACGGCGCGTGCGTGAAGGCGGGCAAGTGCAGCGCGCCGGATTCATCCGGCAGCTATTGCAACTGGGGCAAGTCGGGTCGTGGTCGTCACCCTGTGAACTGCGTTGACTGGAAGCAGGCGCGCGCGTTTTGCGGGTGGTCGGGGGGCCGGTTGCCGAGCGAGTCGGAGTGGGAGTACGCGGCGCGGAGCGGTGGGAAGGGCTGGAAGTACCCCTGGGGTAACGCGGCGGCGACGTGCAGCCGCGCGGTGATGGACGATGGGGGCAATGGTTGCGGCAAAGTGCGTACGTGGCCGGTGTGCTCTAAATCCTCGGGCAACTCTGCGCAGGGGCTGTGCGACCTGGCGGGCAATGTGTGGGAGTGGGTGGAAGACTGCTGGCACGGCAGCTACGAAACTGCGCCGTCAACTGGCAAGGCCTGGACAGAAAACTGCAGCGGCTCCGCCCGGGTCCGCCGTGGCGGCAGCTGGCTCAGTGTTGCGGGCCTCCTGCGGGCTGCCGTCCGCAACTTCAACTCGCCCGGCTACCGCGACTACTTCCTCGGGTTTCGTTGTGCCAGGTAGTTTGATTATTACCCTTGATCCTTTTACCCTCTGTCCTTGATCGGTTTTTTCAGGTGGAGGCTGGGCACAGGGCCGGCGCGAGGTCGCAGCCAGCGAAGCCAGGCGGAGACCCGCCGCCGTCCCGACGCGCGGCCGGGGGGAGCACGAGGCGCGTCGCACGTGCTCGGGTGCAAACGGGGTCCAGGGGCGGGAGCCCCTGGCGGCGCCAGCTGAACCATGTTG
>CAZITQ010000429.1:0-3127 GCA_964542165.1 uncultured Rickettsiales bacterium | reverse complement strand
ACGACACCGGGGACGACGACACCGGGGACGACGACACCGGGGACGACGACACGGGCGACGACGACGACACGACCGAGGGGTTCCTGGACGCGGACACCCTGGCCCTCGGCGGGGGAGGGTGCAATTGCCGTGTGACCGGGACGAGACAGGGGGGCGTGACCCTGCTGCTCGCGACGCTCCTGGTCCTCTTGCGGCGCCGCCGATAGCGAACCTCGTCCATCGGCAGCCCCGGCGGGCTCGCCCCGCCTGGGCACCAGCCCCGTTCAGACCCCGTCCACCAGCTCGACCCCCTCCAGCGCCTCGCGGCTCCGGCGCACGAAGAACACCCGTTCCTGGGTGTGGATGACCGTCCCCGGCGGCACGTTCCGTGGCTTGCGCACGTGCTTGACCCGGGTCCAGGCCACCTCCGCGTCGTCCCCTTCGGCGAACCCCGAGTGGGCCAGCGCCAGCTGGGCGGCGGCCTCCAACGTGGCGGGATCCGGGTGTTCCCCCCGACCCAGCGGGATCACCACGTGGGCGCCCGGTCGACCCACGACGTGGAGCCAGACGTCCCTCCCCCGGGCGTGACGGAAGGTCAGCTCGTCGTTGTCGGCCCCCGACCGGCCCACCCGGATCCGGACGCCGACTGCGGTGGTGAACTCCCGGTAGGGCAGTCGCTCCCCGGGGCGCGCCCTGCGGCGCGGGCCGGTCTGGGGGCGCCAGGTCCGTGGCAGCTCCCCGAGTTCGGCCTCCAGCGCCTCCTCCTCCGTCACCCCCTCGATGCGGCCGATGGTCTCCTCGAGCCGCCGCAGCTCCGCCTCGGTCCGGCCGTGCTCGTCGGCGGCGCGGAGCATGCCCCGCTCCAGGCGTCGGGCCTTGCGGTAGCGGCGCTCCACCACTTCCCGCGGCCCCAGCGCGGGATCCAGCTCGATCCGCCGGTTCGGAGCGCCGTCCTCGAAGACGTCGGGTACCTCGACGGAGTCGGCGCCCCGCGTCAGGCGGGAGAAGTTGGCGTTGAGCAGGTCGGCCTCCCGACGCAACCGCTCCACCTCGTCCTCCCGCATGGCCTCGTCCAGCTGTCGGTCGGCCTTGCGCGCGAGGCGCTTGCGGATCGTCCTGAGGTGCCGCAGGGCGGCCGCCCGCCGCCCGCCGATCCCCGCCTCGGCTTCGAGTCTTCCGTAGTGTTCGTCGATCTGCGCGGAGACACCTTCGCCGCTGAAGCGCGTGGGCCGCGGGGGGGGCGGATCCGAGGCCGGGAGCTGGTAGCGCCGCCCCGGCTGGAGGTCTCGCCGATGGGATCGGTTGGGCAACAGCGACGCCAGGATCGTCCCCTCCCGATCCAGCACGAAGACGTTCCCGTGCCGGCCGGTGAGCTCGATCTGCAGGCGGTGCTCGCCCACGTCCAGGGCCACGATGCGGTCGTGACCCAGGCGCTCGATCCCCTTGCAGCGGCCCCGCAACAGGGCGCGTAGACGACCCTGGATCGCCAGCGACCGCGCGGGGTTCGGCGGTGGCCGGGGGATGGCGTGCAGCCGGGTGTGGTGGGACTGGACCACGATCAGCAGGTGGACGGTCTCGCCCGGCGCCCGCAGGGTCAGCACCACCCGGTCGGGTCCGGGCACGCGCACCTTCTGCAGGGGCGCGCCCACGATCGGGTCGCGGATCTCCTCGAGGACGGCGTCGATCTCGGCGAGTCGGATGGCCACGGACGTTCCCCGGAGAATAACCCGGCGGGAGTGTACGTCCCTCCCCAGGAGTTGTATACGTGGACCGTTCACAGAGTGAACGAGGCGCCCGGCGCATGACACCTGATGCCTGACGCCTGACGCCTGACGCCTGACGATGAGGTTGCCGTGCGCCCGACCATCCCCCTGCTTTGTTGCTCGCTGATCGCCCTCCCCGCCGCCGCCAAGAAGGCGCCGGACTCGACCGGAGAGGAGGGTGCGGAGTCCACCGCCGCGGAGGTCGCTCCGCCTCCGGCCGAGCTGATCGCGGCCGCCTCCGCGGCGCTCGGGGGTCCCCAGGGGGGTGGGCAGGCCCTGGTCGGCCTGCCAGGGTACCGGCTGACCTACGACATGGACGTGACGGATCACTGGTCGGGGCAGAGCTTCAAGGCCAAGCACGAGTACGTGCGCGGCCTCGACGCGTCGTTGAAGCTCGAGGTCAAGGTGGTGTCGGGCGACGGCAAGGACAGCGTGGCCTACCTGGGGGGCGAGGAGGCGTGGGTCGAGGCGGACGGCGAGCGTACCGACTTCACGGCCGAAGAGGTGCGGACGCGGATCGACGACTTCGCAGCCGAAACCCTGTTCCAGGTCCCCCTGGACCTGGCAGTGCGGGGGATCGAGGCCCTACCCGAACCGGTGCGCGACCGGCTGATCAGCGAGGTCACCACCGGCGAGGAGGGCAAACGCCACGTGGTACGGGCCGAGGACACGGATGGCCAGGAAGCGGTGCGGCTGGTGCTGGACCCGGAGAGCCACCTCCCGCTGGAGGCCTCGTTCACCTCGCAGGCGGGCCGCATCACGTACCGCTTCGGCGACTACAAGTCGGTCGCCGAGGGACTCGTGTTGCCCCACGCGCGCACGTTCTTCCGCAACGATGTGCAGCTGAGCGAGCTGACGCTCCGCAAGTTCGAGGTGCTCGGCAAGGCCGAAAAACCCAAGCGCGGCGGGGGAGAATGAGCCGCGCACGGGCGCGCTCCCTACGCAAGATCCGGGCCAGCGGAAAAAAAGGCGGAGAAACCACCGGATTACCGCTTGACACTCCCAGGGGTCATTCCCATAATGCGCCGTCGTTTTTCGCCGGGCATTCTGCTGACTGAGGTCTCGTAACGAACTCCGCTGGCGTAGCTCAAATGGTAGAGCAGCTGATTTGTAATCAGCAGGTTGCGGGTTCGAGTCCCACCGCCAGCCCCAGGCCCGGCGACACGATCTTTGAACAAGCACCGCGAGGTGCACGGGATATCGATGAGCTGGAGGGGTGCCCGAGTGGCCAAAGGGAGCGGACTGTAAATCCGCCGGCGACGCCTACGGAGGTTCGAATCCTCCCCCCTCCACCATCTCCTTGTCCCGTGGCCCCGCGAGGAGCGTGAATCGGGCGGGAATAGCTCAGGTGGTAGAGCATCAGCCTTCCAAGCTGAGGGTCGCGG
>CAZITQ010000428.1:0-3138 GCA_964542165.1 uncultured Rickettsiales bacterium | reverse complement strand
TCCCTCCTCCCCCTGTGTAGACGATGGTGATCCCACCCTTCAGGATCCGGATGGCTCCCAGTCCGACATGGGCGCATACGGCGGCCCCAACGCCTCCTCCTGGGACCTCGACTGGGACACCTACCCCGAATGGTGGCAACCCGGCCCCTACGACTACGCCAACTACCCCGCCGAGGACTGGGACTGCGACGACTCCGACGACACCGTCTACCCCGGCGCAGGCTGCTGAACGCAAATCGCCGCCCCCCGGACAGGGGATGTCCGGGGAAGCGGCGTGCTGCGGTGGCGGGGCGTGGGGCTCGGGGAGGCGCCGCGCCTTTTCTGGCTCGGGCTCCCGGACACCGGTCACGCCGCCGGTGGGGTCCTGGGTGTCGGCGCCGGCCGTCGCAATCCCACTTCGGGTGGCCTGCCGCCAACTGACTGAACAAATGTACAGTTACCTGCCGTCTCGGTCAACTGAGGCGCGACGCCGGAAGCGACTTTTTTTCGCCCCACGCATAAGAACCGTCACGTTCCGCCGACAGCCCACATGACCCGGGTGAGACCGCGAACCGGCTGGGGAGCCCGGCGCGTGGGAGGGAAAGATGGAGACCTTCTTCTCGGTGGTTGGAGTCCTGGCGCTGGCGGGCATCCTGGTGATCCTGGTCCTGGCCTTCCTGATCTACCGCAAGATCAAGAAGTTCCTGGGCGCCCTGACCGAGATCTTCGGCGGCGGACAGCCGGACGCGATCACCCTGGTGGAGGGGGAATTCCCGACCGATGACGGCGACGTGGTCTCCCGCGTCCTGGTGTTCGAGGGGCAGGGATTCGACCGCGTAGGCGCCTACGCCATCGAGGAGATGGAGGGCGTCGTGGTGGTCGGCCTGGTCCACGAGGCCGCCCGACTGTCGGCGGTGGTCTACCGACACCCCCAGGCGGGGGTGTGGTCCGACGTGGTGGTCAACTACGAACCCGAGGGCTCGCTGACCGTCACCAACGCCCCCATGGGCCACGAGCTGGATCACCGCCCCGGCCACGACAAGCGGTACGACAAGGCCCTGGACGAGCGGGCCCTGCTGGAGCGAATGGCCTCCGAGGCCCGTCCCGGGGAGCGACGCCCGGCCGTCGCCGCCGACTTCCGCGCCGAGTTCGAGAAGGCCTACGCCGAGGACATGGCCTGGCGCAACGAGCGCGGCGGGCCGACCCAGGAGGAGATCGAGCGGGTGGCCGAGGGCATGGACGGGGAGTTCTCCCCGGAGCAGATCGCCCAGGCCAGACAGATCCTGGCCGAGCAGGCGGGGCCCAAGCTCGAGGCGGCCCTGCTCCAGGCGTTCGCCGCGACCATGAGCGGCGCCGAATGGGAGCGCAGTCGCCACCGATCGGTGATCGTCCGGGCGGACGGTCCCACCGACGAGGTGGGGGACTCCATCTTCGAGGCCCTCGACGCCGCCGAGCTCACCGACCGCCACTTCCACGACGTGGAGCGCGCCATGGACGCCAGCGTCGAGGGCGACGGCGATCCCCACGCCATGGTCCTGGCGGTCAACGCCGTCCTCCCCCCCGAGCACCGCTTCCGGCCCAAGGCCACGGTGACCGAACCCGCCGAGGCGGTGCTGTACGTGCTGTCCTGACCGGATCCTCCCCGCTCGCTCCTCCGCGCACGCGATCTTTTCAGACATAATCGGCATTCGGGCTGTCCGGCACCCGCCGGCAGCCCGAATGCGGTGGGCTTGCTGCAGACCGGCGGACGCCGGCAGCAGAACCCCACCGCGAAGGGATTCGCCATGAAGTACGGATTGCGTACCAGGCTCGCGGTCATCGCCGCCACCATCTCGATGGCCGCCACTCCAGCCCTGGCCCAGGACCTGATCGTCGACGGCACCACGCTGACCCTCGGCGGCACCCTCACCTACGACTCGGTCCAGGTCATCAACGGAGGCGTCCTGACCGTGGTCGACTACGACGGCGATCCCTCCACCACCGGGACCCTGCACCTGATCGCCGACAGCATCGAGGTGGACGCGACCTCGCAGATCGTGGCGACCGGCGCGGGCTACCGGGGGGTGACCGGGGCCGACGGGGAGGGACCCGGGGGCGGTCAGGGTGGCGCCTGCTGCCAGGACTCCGGGGGCGGGGGCGCCCACGGGGGTGACGGCGGCGCCGGCTCCCGGGACGGCTGCGGGGCCCCCGACGGCAACGGTGGCACGGCCTACGGCGATCCCAACTCGCTGACCGTGGACATGGGCTCCGCGGGGGGCGCGGCCGGCTCCGCGGACGGCGACGCCGGCGGCCCCGGGGGCAACGGCGGTGGGGCCATCGTGCTGGAGGCGCCGATGGTGGTCATCGCGGGCACCCTGGTCGCCGACGCGGATGCGGGCGGCGTGCACGGCAACGATGCGGCCGGCGGGGGCGCGGGCGGCGGCATCCTGCTGCTGTCCGAGTCCCTGGACTGCAGCGGGACCCTCTACGCCCGGGGCGGTGCCGGCGGCTCGGTGGACGACTACGGCGGCGGCGGGGGCGGCGGCGTGGTCAAGCAGCTGTCGGACATGCCGGTGGCGATCTGTGCGGTGGATGTGTCCGGCGGCGCAGCCGGCTGTGGCGCCGTTGCAGGCGACGCGGGCATCGACGTGTCCGACAGCCTGGACTGGGACGGGGACGGGTACACGGCGGACGAGGGGGACTGCGATCCCCTGGACCCGACGATCTACCCGGGCGCGGACGAGCTCTGCGACGGCATCGACAACGACTGCGACGGGGAGATCGACGGCGAGGACGCCATCGGCGGGGACACCTGGTACGAGGATGGGGACGGGGACGGATTCGGCGACGACGACAGCGCCGAGTTCGCCTGCGTGCAGCCCGTGGGCTGGGTCGCCGAGGGCGGCGACTGCGACGACACCGACCCGGCGGTGAACCCGGACGCGGTCGAGGACTGCAACGGTGTAGACGACGACTGCGACGGGGACGTGGACGAGGGCTTCGACATCGACGGGGACGGCTTCACGTCGTGCAACGGAGACTGTGACGACGACGATCCGACGGTGAACCCGGACGCGGTCGAGGACTGCAACGGCATCGACGACGACTGCGACGGCGTGGTGGACGACGGCTTCGACGAGGACGGGGACGGGGTCACCACCTGCGACGGGGACTGCAACG
>CAZITQ010000427.1:0-3147 GCA_964542165.1 uncultured Rickettsiales bacterium | reverse complement strand
GACGACGCGACCGGAGACGACGACAGTACCGGAGACGACGACAGTACCGGAGACGACGACGCCACCGGGGACGACGACGCCACGGGCGACGACGACGCCACCGGGGACGACGATTCCGCGGGCGACGACGATGCCACCGGCGACGACGACACGACCGGCGACGACGACACCTCGGGAGACGACGACACACCGGGAGACGACGACACGACCGGCTCGGCCGGAGACGACGACACCGACGTCGGTGGTGGCGGAGATTGCAGCTGCAACTCCGAAGGTGGCCGTCCGCGCTCCGCTGCGGCCGCGCTGCTGATGTTCGGCCTGCTGGGTCTGGCCCGCCTGCGCCGGGCGAGGGGCTGATCAGCCCGACTTGAACACGAAGGGGTAGGTCACGATCACGATCCCTCCTCCGGTAGCTTCCGGAAACTGGAACCGCATGAACCGCTGACAGATGCAGTTCTCGACGATGGAATTGTTCATCGACGTCGTGTGGGTCTTGGCCGACGAGACCGAGCCGTCCTTCGCGATGACGAACTTGATGACGATCTTCCCGTGGAGTTGCGGGTTCTTGTTCAGCTCCTTCTGGTAGCAATACCGGATTTGCGCCAGATGTTGCTTGATCACCTGGTCGATCACCGACTTGTCCATCGCTCCGAGGATGATCGGGTCGCCCGTCGACATCCCGGGAGTCCCGCTGCTCTTCCTGCCGAAGTAGCCGCCGCCGGTCCCGTATCCGCTCGCGCCCCGGTCCCTCCCTCGGGTCCCCAGACCCCCGAGTCCCTCGCCGGAGTCCTCGGCGCTGGCACCGTCGGATTGCGTACCGAGCCCGCCGGATCCGTATTGGTTTCCGTACTGCGAACCGATCACACCGCCGACGAACGCCGACGCTCCCACGCCGATTCCATCCGTCCCGAACAGGTTGTTCTGGGCTTCCTCGCGGGCGAGGTCGGCGAGCACCTCGGCGGCCGCGTCGCTTCCGCTGGCGCCCGGATCGGCATCCCCCGCGGTCGCATCCCCCCCCGCGGTGCCGTCACTACCGCGGGAGAGGCGGACGTACAACGTCTCGTCGACCCCGACCCCCAGCGAGACCGAGCGCTCCACGGTCCCGTACCCCGCCTTGCTCACCGCGACCACGTACTCGCCCTCGGGCAGGTCGTCCAGGTCGAGGGGGGTCACGCCCCCCGTGACGATCGACGGACCCGCCAGACCGACGCTGGCTCCGCTGGGACGGCTGGTGACGCGCAATGTACTCGCCGGGTCCAGCCGGATCAGGATCGGTGCACCGCCGCTCAAGTCCTCGGGCGTCAGCTCGACCACCGCCGGTGCGCGCCCCTCCTTGCGGGCCCGGAGCTCGACAGTGGCTGCCCCCGGGAGGCCCAGCTCGCCGGGCACCTCCCAGGTCACGGGCGTCCACCCGAGGGTCGAGGATTCCGCCTCACGGTCCCCCTCCCGCAAGATCAGTTGAACCTGCGCTTCCGGTGGATCGCTCGCGATGGCGATCTCGGGCGCCGGCGCGAGCACCACCACCGTCTTTCGGCTTTCCACGAGCTGGGGACCGCGGACGCAGGTCGCCCAGTACCCCTCGGCCGACAGGCAGACGCCACCGGACGGCACGTCCTCGGCCCCGGACCACTGAAACGGCGCCGTCCCCAGGACCTCGCCCGAGGTCCCCACGACCACCTCGGCGCCCGCGGGGTCGGTGACCAGCCGGTACGGACGCTGCGCATAGAGCACCCCGACGGTCCCGCTGCACAGGATCCCCAGAACCGCCAGCACCAGGCCCACGAGCACGAACACGCGGAACCGACCTCGGGCTCGAGGGACATCGCCTCGGTTGTCCTCGGCCCGCGACGGTCCACCGGCATCCGCCCGCGGGGAAGGGGGGGGTGGCGGAGCGACGGCCGCCGGATCCACGACCGTCCTCCGATGGGGAGGCTGCGGAGGGGGCGGCGCCTCGGGGATCGCCGTGGCGGCTGCCCGCTCCGCCTCCTGCCGCTGCGCGGCCTCCGCTGCCAGGCGCTGTTGCTCCTCCCGGCCGACGGCCCGCGCCGTCGCTGCCTCCAGCGCGGCCCCGAAGGCCTCGGTGGAGGGATATCGATCCTCCGGCCGCGCCGCCAGCGCGGGCGCCAGGCCCTCGACGATCTCCGGCGGGATATCCGGACAGAATGCCGCGGGGGAGACCAGCTGGCGGTCCGCCTTGTGCTGCATGATCTGGTAGGGCGTCGCCCCCGCCTCCCAGGGGAGGCGCCCCGCCAGCATCTCGTAGAGGATCATCCCCAGCGAGTACACGTCCGCCCGCGAATCGACCCCCTTGGCGTCGGTGTACTGCTCGGGGGCCATGTACTCGATGGTCCCCATGCCCGTCCCCGTCGCGGTCGACGGGCCGTCGAGTCCCCGGGCGATGCCGAAGTCGATCACGTGGGGTGCGCCGTCGGCGGTGATCAGGATGTTGTCAGGTTTCAGATCCCGATGGACGACTCCCCTGTCGTGCGCCCGTCCCACCGCCCCCAGCAGGGCCTTCGACATCGGCCGAACCTGGTTCCAGGGGATGGGCCCTCTCACCTCACCCACCTGTGCCGACAGCGGTTGCCCGTCGACCAGCTCCATCACCAGCGCCAGGGTGCCGCCGTCGACCACCAGGTCGTGGACCTTGACGATGTGGGGATCGTCCAGCGTCATACCCAGGGACGCCTCGCGTTCGAACCGCCCGCGGTACTCGTCGTTTCGGGCGTACTGGGGGTGCATGACCTTGACCGCCACGTCCCCGCCCTGGGACAGCGCCCGGGCCTCGGTCCGGTGGCGGCCCCGGTACACGGCGCCCATCCCCCCCTCGCCGATCAGGCCCGTCAGCCGGTAGGCACCCACCTCGGTGAGCAGCTTGGGCTGGCTCCCGGTCTGCCCGGCGGCCTCCAGCCCCCCGGCCAGCAACGCGGCCTTCTGGTCGTCGTACTCCTCGCGGGTGATCGCCCCCGCCTGGAAGAGTTCGAACAGCTGCTTGACCTGCTCGGGGACCGTGGACACCGGTACCTCCCCGCCGGCGAGATTACCACGGGATCGGCCAGCCGCCCCCGCCGCCCTCGCGCCGTTCACTACCTCGAGTTTTCCCTTTCCCCCCCCCCCCCCCCACCGGGGGTTATAACGAGGAGGGAG
>CAZITQ010000426.1:0-3149 GCA_964542165.1 uncultured Rickettsiales bacterium | reverse complement strand
GGACCGACTGGCCGGACTCGACTGGTGCCGCTGTCTGCCGCTGCGGAGGTTCCTAGCTTGACCTCGGACCAATAGCCGATCTTGTCGAATTGCATGGCCATCTCACAGACTCCTTTGGTGCCCCGGGGCGATGGGTTCGTCCCCTTGAACGACAGCATCCGTACGCCTACAGCACCACATGCCGCCCCCCATGCTCCGCCAACCACGCCTTCCGCTGCTCGTACTCGGGCAGCGCCCGCCCCACCCGCGCCCAGAAATCGGGCGTGTGGTTCGGCTCGACCAGGTGGGCCAGCTCGTGGACCACGACGTAGTCCACCACCGAGACGGGCAACAGGATCGTCGCCCAGTGGAAGTTGACGCCGCCAGCTCGACCGCAGGAACCCCAGCGGAAGCCCAGGTCCCGCACCTCGACGCCTGTGGGTTCAACTCCCATGCGCGAGGCCCACTGCCCCACCCGCTTCGTCAGCCAGGGACGCGCGTGGTCGGTGTACCAGCGAACGAAGTGCTCGCGGCCCTTGTCGGCCTGGGTGCGGAGGAGCTTGAAGCGCCCGGCCTCCAGCTTGAGTGGCATGTTCTGCTCGTCCACCAAGAGCAGCCGGTAGGACCTCCCCAGGTACGGGAAGCCCTCACCAGATACGAACTCCTTGCCCGCCACGGGCTGCTGGAGCGCCTCCTTCTCGGCGAGCTTGGCGTAGAGCCAGAACCGCTTCTCGCGCACGAAGTCGGTGAGCTGGTCGTCGGGGACACCTGGCGGTGACGAGATGATCAGCTCCCCGCCACGGTCGATGGTGATCTCCAGCGTCTTGCGGCGGGCGCTGTGCCGCACCTCGAAGGTCAGGTCATCGACGGTCAGGGTGTGGGTCATCGGGTGAGCCGGTGGTGATTCGCCTTCGCCAGCTCCATCAACCTGTCAGCCACCGCATCCAGCCGGTCGAAGGGCAGCACGTCGGCGTCATCGAGGGTGATGAAGATCCAGCTCCGCAGGCCATCCCGAGCCTGCGCCTTGGCCCAGAAGCCGACGATGCCGATCTCCTGCTGGATGTGGGCGACCAGCTCGACCGTCAGGGCACACAGGCGGTCGCGGGCCAGGTCGGTGGGCTTCTCATCCCCCACCGCCTCCTGCTTCAACAGGTCGTAGAACGGGGCCTGCGTCTCCGGGTCGAGGCCGGTGTCGTCCTCGTCCTCGCGGCGGCCTAAGCGTGCCTCTTCCACCAGCCGCTGGAGCGCCTGGGCCATCTCATCCCACCGGCCCTCGAACTCGTCGAGGATGCCCTTGAGGCGCTGGGACAGCTTCTCGTAGTGGGTGGGGTCTTCGTCCAGGTGCTTGCGGATGTGGTAGCGCAGCGCGTGCTCCATCTCGCTGGCCTTGGCCCTGGGCGAGCGGTGCTTGTCCACCTGCTCGTCGAAGTCCTGGGCGGTGATCTCGACGGGTGGGATCTTGGGGTCGATGCCCAGGCTGATGATGTGCTCGTCGATGAGCTTGCGGACCTTGGCCCCGACCTCCTGACCGATGAGGCGCTCGTCGCTGCGGTAGCGGTTGCGGGCGCGGGCCTGGATGAAGGCCAGGGTCTTGGCGTCATTGTCGAAGGGCAGGCCCTCCGGGCGGGGCAGCACCAGGTCGAGGGTGGCGAGGAACTGCTTGAGCTTGACGTGGAACTCGGCCCGCAGCTTCTCGTCCCGGAGCAGCTCGACACAGGCTTCCACGTCGTCGATGTCCTCGACGCCTCGCGTGGTGAACACGTCCACGGCCCGGCGGTGGCGGTCGCGCAGCTTGGGGATCTCGTCCTTGAGGCTCCCGAGCGCCCCGTCGATGTCCTCCTCGGCGTAGGCGGCCAGGGCGGCCTTGAGGTGGCTGGCGACGCCGTAGTAGTCCACGACGATGCCGAAGCCCTTCTCCACGTCCCCCCGCGCATAGGTGCGGTTCACGCGGGCGATGGCCTGGAGCAGCTCGGCCTCCTTGATGTGCCGGTCCAGGTACATGACCTGGGCCACGGGGGCATCGAAGCCGGTGAGCAGCATGGACTTGACGATCAGGAAGGCCAGCGGGTCGGCCTTGTCGCCGTCGAAGGTGTTGGGACCGTCCGCGAACAGGGGCTGCTTGAAGCGGGCGATGCGGGCGTCGATCTGGGCGCGGGTGGTCCACTCGCGGCCTGGGTCCACGATGTCGTTGTGGGTGCCCGAGATGACGGGGGCGAACTCCAGGGCCTTGATGGTGGGCAGGAAGCGGTGCGCCCGGATGAGGAACGCCTTGCCCCGATCGAGCCGGGCGACGGCGGCCTCGTCCAGGTCGAGCAGGTTGGGATGCACGGCCTCGATCTCGGCCACCAGCTCGTCCCGCGCCTCGCGGAAGGCGTCGTAGTAGCGGATGGTCGCCCGGCGGCTGACGGCTACTACCTGGGCCTTGAAGCCGTTGGGCAGGATGTGCTCGACGTAGTGCCGCAGCATGTTGGCGGCCTTGGCCGCGATCAGTGCGGGGGCCTCCATAACGTGGCCCTTGGTGGCGTACTTCTTCTTGATGGCCTCCAGCTCTTCGGGCGTGCGGTCCACGAGCATGTCCTCGAAGACCTGGTCGAGCTTGCCGCCGCCCTGGACGGCGGCCCCGGTGGTGCGGCCTTCGTAGAGGATGGGCACGGTGGCCCCGTCCGCCTCGGACTCGCGGATGGTGTAGCGGTCGATGAAGTCGCCGAAGATGCGGGCGGTCTGTCCCTTGGCCCGCATGATGATGGGCGTGCCCGTGAAGCCGATCTTGGCGCAGTTGGGCAACGCCCGCATCAGGTTGGCGTGGGCGGTGTTGGTGTGGCTGCGGTGTGCCTCGTCCACCAGGACCAGGATGTCCTCGTCGGTATTGAGCACCGGCAGGGGCTCGGTCTTGCGTGGCGTCCGCGTGGCGCTGCCCTCGGTCCCGTTCTCCTCGTCGTCGAGGTCCTCTCCGTCAGGGTCGGTCGCGTCGGCGTCGATCAGTTCGCCCCGGTACTTCTGGACCATCGTGAAGACCAGATCCTTGCCCTTGCGCCGGAGCACCTCCTGCAAGACGACGTAGGACGAGACGGTCCTGATGCCGCGAGTCTCGGCCTTGACGCGGGTGAGCACCTCGCCGGTCAGGGCGGCGGTGTCCGAGAGCTGCTTCTCCAGGTCCCGCCGGTCGGTGA
>CAZITQ010000425.1:0-3241 GCA_964542165.1 uncultured Rickettsiales bacterium | reverse complement strand
GACGACGACACCGGGGACGACGACACCGGAGACGACGACACCGGAGACGACGACGTGGACCTGGATATCGGAGCCGGGGACTGCGCCTGCTCGTCGTCGTCGAACCACCCGACGAGTCCGACGGCGGCGCTGCTCGTATTCCTCGGATCCCTGCTGACCCTCAGGCGGCGCAACACGCCCTGATCCCCATCGCTGATCCGGACGCCCCCTCCCGACGCTCCTTGTGATCCCCACCGCGGGCGCGTCTCTCTAGCTCTCCCAGCCCCGGGTCAGCTCGCGAAGTTCGCCCTCGATGGCGTCCACCTGCGTCTGGGCGGGCCCGTCGAACCCGTGGATCCCGACCGTCAGGGTCCCGCGGAAGCTGGTCGCCGTCAGGATCGGCACCGCGAACCCGGGCACCCACGGCCCGATCAGGCAGGCTGCCTTCACCCTCGCCCCCAGGGGCGCGAGGTAGGGGTCGAGGGGGCCGATGTTGGTCACCAGCAGGCCCCGATCGATCAGGGCGCAGGCCCAGACCGCCCAGAGCCGGATCACCACACGGACCAGGGCGTGGGGGAGCATCCACATCGAGGCGTGATTGGAGATCAACGCCGGAAGGCCCGGGAACCCTCGCTTGCGCCGGGCGGTGCCGCGGGCGACGGCCACGGCGGCGCCCTCGAAGTCGTCGATCGCGTCGCGGGGCAGGATCACCACGTCCATGCCGCTGATGTTGGCGATCCGCGGCCGCTCGTCCCGGAGGTAGCGTCGCAGGTCGACGGTGAAGAAGTTCCCCACCTTGCCACCCCGGTAGAGCCGCGCGTTGACCTGGGCCAGGAGCGCCACCAGGGCGTCGTTGACCGTGCAGCCGAGGGTACGGCAATGGTCCCGCAGGGGACTCCCCTCCCCCACCGCGAGGGAGAGGGTCCGGGAGCACGCCCGCCCACCGGTGGCGAGCCCGGTGCTCCAGCGTCGCCGTGGCCGGCCGAGGGTCAGGTACTGCAGGGGCAACAGCGCGAAGCGGGCCGCCTCCAACGCCAGCGCCGGCAGCCTGGCCAGCCCCAGGGCGCGGATCATCTGCCCCATACCCCGGGGCATCGGCTGGTCTCCCCAACCGGGATCGCCCGGCTCACCCGTCAGGCGCGCCGCGAACTCGCGCACCGCGGTGAGCGCGCCGGCGGCGTCGGTGAGCTGATGCAGGATCGAGATCACCAGGCGGGTCTCCCCGCCGGCCCGGAGCTGCCGGATCACCCAGGGCCGCACGCGCGAGGAGTCGACCGTCTCCCGGCAGATCGCCAGGGTCGCCGGCTCGATCCCCTCGGGGGCCTCCCGGTCCTCGACGAGGGTCTCGCCGTCGGGATCGGGGACCCACCGGTCGCGCCACCAGCGCGCGCGGTACCGGCTGGCCAGCAGGGGGAACGCATGCTCGGTCTCCCGCGCTGCTCGGGCCAGCTGGTCCCGGGGGAACGGAGCCTCCAGATCGAGGGCCACGTGCAGCGTGGGCTGCCCCATGGCGGGACCGCCGCCGAAGAACGCAGCGTCGACGAACTCGGAATGCTGGCCAACCATCCCATGGATCCTGGCTCACCCGCTCGGCCGGCACCAGGGCCCCGGGCCCGCGTGGACGCCGGTCCATCGCCGGGGTGTAGACTCCCGCGCATGCACACCAAGGCCCCCATGTCCCATCCGCCGAAGCGGGACGACTCCCTGTCCCCCGTGATCGAGGCCTACTTCCAGTTCCAGCACCTCAAGCAGCTGTTTCGCCAGGGCTGGCTCCGCCGGGGCGTCGGCCCGGAGCACGCCGAGAGCGTGGCCGATCACTCCTTCGGCGCCGCCCTGCTGGCGATGCTGCTCGCCGACCAGTTGCGGCCGGATCTGGACGTGGGGCGGGTGATGCGGCTGGCGTTGATCCACGATCTCGGCGAGGCCCACGCCGGCGACCTGACCCCCGAGGACGGCGTGTCGGCGGGCGAGAAGCGGGCGCGGGAGCGGGAGGGCGTCCAGCGGATTCTCGGCGGCTTGCCCGGTGAAGACAGGTACCTGGAGCTGTGGGAGGAGTACGAGCAGAGTTCCTCCCCGGAGGCCGCGTTCGTACGCCGGGTCGATCGGCTGGAGATGGCCTTGCAGGCAACGGTGTACGAGACCCAGGGGCACGGAGATCTGGGGGAATTCCTGGCGACGGCGCGCCGAGACATCGGAGGCTCGGAGCTGGCGGGGCTGATGGACGAGCTCGATCGGATCCACGACGACCACGGACAGGGTCCAACCGTATAGGATCGCGGGCGATACCCCAGGCCCCCGACACCGGAGGACGACCATGCTCTGCCGTCCCGCCCTCGCCCTCGTCGCGCTCGTAGCGATCTCCACCCTCGGGCCCGTTCGCCAGGCGCACGCCCAGCCGGCGGACGGGGTGCTGGTCTTCTACGACCACGTCCTCCCGGCGGACCTGACCACTCTCGAGGCCACGATGCTCGCCGCGGGCGCCTCCTCGTTCATCCAGACCGACACCTGGCCCGCGAACCTGGGTCCCTTCCGCCTGGCGGTGCTCGCCCTCCCCAACAACGACCTCGACCCGGGGCAGGTGGCTGACATCGAGATCTTCCTGGCTGCGGGTGGTTTGCTGGTCCTGGCGGCCGACATCGACATCTTCGTCGATCCGATCCAGCGGCTGAACGACCTGGCCGCCACCCTCGGCCTGGACAGCTCGTTCGTGCCCGCGCAGCTGGACATGGGCTGCGGCCGGATGGCCACCACGGTGCCCGGGAATCCCCTGATCGACGGCGTGACCAGTCCCACCTACGCCTGGACGTCCGAGATCGCGGTGGCCGGCGACGGCGAGACCCTGCTGCTGGGGGAGTCGGCCCAGGTCATCGCCGCGTACGAGGACCACGTGTTCCTGGTCGCCGACGGCAACCTGTACACCGACGAGTGTTCCCTGGAACCGGACAACCTGCAGCTGATGACCAACCTCTTCACCGCCTGGTGCGACTTCGATCTGGACGGGGAGGACAAGTCCATCTGTGGGGGGAACGACTGCGACGACGACGCCCCGGGCGTGTTCCCCGGCGCCGTCGAGGACTGCGCGGACGGGGTGGACAACGACTGTGACGGAGACGTGGACGGCGCGGACACCGACTGCCCCGTGGGCGACGACGACGACGACGCCACCGGGGACGACGACGCCACGGGGGACGACGACGATTCGACCGGAGATGACGACACCACGGGTTATGACGACACCACGGGTGATGACGACACCACGGGC
>CAZITQ010000424.1:0-3308 GCA_964542165.1 uncultured Rickettsiales bacterium | reverse complement strand
GACCCGCACAACACGGCGGTCCCGAGCGAACACGTGATCGAAGTGACGCCCGAGACTGTTTCAGAATTCAAGAAGGCCTTTCGAGGCTAAGGAGAAACTGCAATGAACGGATGCAATCTAATCGTGCGAGTAGCGGTGGGGCTGTTCCTGCTGGCTGCCGCGGTTGTTTTGACCCCCGGCTGCGACGATATGACGGTCGCCGGCCTGCGCCTGGCGCCCGACGAAACCCAGAAGCAGGCCGCACAGGGCGCCGACGACCTGGCGGCGCAGCTCATCGCAACTGGCGCCAGGCCCGGTTCGCCCGCATCGCGCGCCTTGGCGAAGATGACTCGCCCCGGGGCAACCTACGCCGGTGCGCCGAAGAGTCCTTTGAATATGGATTCCCTGGCGCAGATCGAGGCCGGTCAGTGGAAGTACAAGGACGATCAGGTGAAAACCGCCCGACTGCGGTCGGATCTGAGGGCGCGTGCGATGGGCGTGGCGACCGTTCGCCTGGCGTCGCTTGCCGAGGATATCGCCAAGCCGGACGCCAAACCGGCGCAGATAGCCGACCGGATGGGCGCCGTCGCCGAGGTTGCGCAGATGACCGACCAGGTTGCCTCGGCCATTCCCGATCCGCGTGCGCCGGATGATACCCGCTCGCCGGAGGTCGACAAACTCGCCGCAGCGACCGCCGAGGCCGTGGACAAGCTGTCGGCGATAGCAGGCGGCATGGCGGGCCAACGCCCTGATGCGGCGACAGTAATCGACAAGACGCTTGATGCTGCAGACAAGACCGCCGCCAAGGCCGTCGAGACCATCGAACGCGGAGTCGGACTCTATGAGAAGTACGCGCCGGAGATAATCACGATCCTCGGCGCGCTGGGAATCGGGGCTGGCGGATACGCAGTCAAGAAACGCCGCGACGCAGGCAAGGCCCAGGCCGAACGGGATGAAGTCAAGACCGAGGCGAATATACAGGCCCAGATCAAAGACGCGATCGAAGCGGCCAAAGTTGCAGTCGGTCCGCCGGCGACAGATGGGACGGCAGGATAAAAAATAGGAAGGCCTGGCGGGGGGAGACCAGACCTTCCGTCCGTTCCGACCTCTTGCGAGGAACGGAACAGTGGGAACCCAAAGACTAGGTTCTCACGTCCCGCCAGTCAATAGACTTCACCGGAGATTTTGCGGAAAACCACAATGGCGTCTGGAAGAGCAATTCGAGCCGGTCGAGCCTTCGTCGAACTGTTCGCCGACAACAGCAAGCTGGTGCGCGGATTGCGTGCCGCCAGGGCGAAGGTGAAAGCGTTCGGACGGCGATTGCAGAACATCGGAACGCGGATAGCGGCGACGACGGCGGCGATGGCCGTGCCCGTCGGGGTCGCCGTCCGGACCTTTGCTGGCTTCGAGGACCAGATGGCCCAAACTCGCGCGGTGACCGGCGCGACGAATCGGGAATTCAAAAAACTCACCCAGCGGGCAAAGGAACTCGGCCGGACCACTTCGTTCACCGCCGCCCAGGTCGCCGGCGCCATGACGGAACTCGGCCGGGCCGGATTCAAGCCCGCCGAGATCCTCGATTCCATCGGATCGGTCCTGAACCTCGCCCGCGCGACCGCCACCGACCTTCCGCGTGCAGCGGAGATCGCCTCGGCCGCAATGCGCGGCTTCGGCCTGACGGCCAAAGACACCACCTATATCGCCGATGTGCTGACAGCCACGGCCAACAACTCCGCACAGGGCCTCGAGGATATCGGCGAGTCGATGAAATACGTCGCCCCAATGGCCAAAGAGGCCGGCGAGGGGATCGGCGACACGGCCGCGGCGCTCGGCGTCCTGGCCAACAACGGCATCAAGGGCTCTATGGCGGGCACGGCACTGGCCAGGGCGTACAAGAACCTGGCGAAGACCGGTTCGCAGAAGATGCTCGAAAAGATGGGCGTCGACGCAGTGGATGCAAACGGCAACCTTCGGAAGGTAGCCGATATCCTCTCGGACCTCGGCCGGGCGACGGCGAAGATGGGCTCGGCCCAGCGCCTGTCTATCTTCGAGAAACTGTTCGGACGGGGCAGCGCTTCGGCCCTGAAGCTTGCCGGCGGGTCGAACTTCAAGAACATGCAGGCCGTGCTTTCCAGTGTGGGCGGAACGGCCGCTCGGACCGCCCGCGTCATGGACGACACGCTCGGCGGGTCCTTCCGCAAACTCTGGTCGGCCGTCGAAGGCGTCCAGATCGCAATAGGCGAGGCCCTCGGGCCTGTTATAGCCCAACTGTCCGGCTGGATGACCAGGGCCGCGGGCTCCGTCACCGCCTGGCTGAAAACCAACAGGGCGCTGCTGGTTACGCTGGCCAAGGTTATCGCCGCTGTGTTCGCCGCCGGAGCAGCGCTGGTAGCGTTGGGTTTGGCGCTGAAGGCCGTCGGAGCGGCGATCGGCGTCGTTATCGGCGTGGTCGGCATCGCAAAGGTGGCGTTTGCGGCGTTCACGACCGTGCTGGGACTGATGCTGACACCAATCGCCATGGTGATCGCCGCCGTGGGCGCGTTGGGCGCATACCTGATTACGGCCTCGAAGTCCGGCGCCAAGGCGCTGGACTGGCTGGGCGGCAAGTTCACGAAGCTCAAGAACTGGGCCTCTGACATGTGGATGGGGATCGGCGACGCGCTGGCCGCAGGCGACATCGCCCTGGCCGCCAGGATCATGTGGCTCGGCCTGAAGATGGCGTGGACCACCGGCATCGGGGCCCTGGAAAGACTGTGGATAACGTTCACGAAGGGTTTTCAGGCTGCGTTCTGGACGGCGGCCAAGGGGATCGCCGAAGGGATCCTCTCTGTGGCCAGGAGCGCCAAGAGCCTCTGGTCGGAGTTCGTAGGCGGGCTGAAGGCCATCGACGCCTGGGTGGAAAAGGAGATAGTCAACACGACGATCAAGCTGACCACCGACGACGACAAGCAGGACGCCGTGATCGAGCAGAACGAAAAGCGATACCGCAAGAAGGTCATGGGGATCAAGCGGAACATGGACGCCGAGATCGCCAGTTCCGATGCGTATTTCGACAAGAAGAGACAGCAGGTCCAGAAGAACTACGACGCCAAGATGGCGGAGATCGGCAAAGGGATAATCGCCGCCACCGGCGAGATAAAGGCCGCCCAGGACGCCGCGCAGGCCGAACTAGACGCAGCTGTGGCCGAAGCCAAGCGAAACCGCACCCAATACAAGCCTGACGACGACAAGGGGCCCGAAGGCCTCGCCGGGCCGGAAGGTTTGGAGGGCAAGGTCGCCAAACTGCTCGGCGATCTGCAGTCTGGAATGAGCGCATCGGCCGGCGGGGG
>CAZITQ010000423.1:0-3340 GCA_964542165.1 uncultured Rickettsiales bacterium | reverse complement strand
GACTGCGACGACGCCGATCCCTCCCTGGGTCCGGCGGACCTGGACGGGGACGGCTGGTCCACCTGCGACGGCGATTGCGACGACGGCACCGCCCTGTCCCACCCCGGCGCCACCGAGATCTGTGACGGCCAGGACAACGACTGCGACGGCGTGGTCTTCCCCCACGAGCTGGACGCGGACGGGGACGGCTGGCCGGTGTGCGCCGGCGATTGCAACGACGTGCTCGCCACGGTCTACCCGGGCGCGCCCGCGGACTGCGATGGGGTGGCGGACAACGACTGTGACGGAATCGACGACCCGGACGAGCTGGACGCGGACGGTGACGGCGCGACCCCCTGTGACGGGGACTGCGACGACGGCGACGCCGCCCTGGATCCCTGGGACGCCGACGGAGACGGCTGGACGACCTGCGATGGCGACTGCGACGACGGAGAGGGGGCCGTCCACCCTGCCCAGGCCGAGGTCTGCAGCGACGGCGTGGACAACGATTGCGACGGGGGCCCCGGGGACTGCGGGATCTACGGTGAGCTCTCGCCGGCGGATGCGGACGCGGTCATCCGAGGGACATCGTGGAGCTTCCTGAGCGGCGAGCGAGGGCTGGCCCCCGGCGTGGACGCCGACGGCGACGGGCAGGCCGACATCCTCGCCGGGGCGTACGGGGACAACGAGGCCGGGATCAGCGCCGGCGCGGCCTATCTGTGGCTGGCCCCGTTCTCCGGCGAGCTGGACACCACCGACGCGACGGCCAAGCTGACCGCGGAGGCCGCCGGCGACGGCGCCGGGTACGCGGTGACCGCCGGGGGCGACGCGGACGGGGACGGCGAACCCGACCTGGTGATCGCGGCGCCATGGCACGACGCGGGGGCGTACGACCGGGGGGCCGTCTACATCGTCACGTCGCTTCCCTCGGGTACGGACACCCTGGCCCTGGCGGAGATCAAGCTCGTGGGGGCCGTGGACGAGGACCGGGCCGGGGTCGACGTGGAGTACGCCGGCGACCTGGACGGCGACGGCCAGGACGACCTGGTCGTGGGTGTGCCCAACCACGACCCGGGGAACGATCCCTACGCCGGCGCCGCGGCCGTCCTGTACGGGCCCCTGGCCGGGGAGATCTCCCTGGCCGACGCCGACGCGATGCTGATCGGGACCGCCAGCGACGCCCACGCGGGGAGCGTGGTCGCCTCGGCCGGCGACGTGAACGGCGACGGCCTGGACGACCTGCTGGTGGGTTCGCCCCTGCTGAGCACCGGGCGGGCCTACCTGGTCCACGGACCGGTGTACGGCGAGGTGGAGCTGCTGAACGCGGACGAGACCTGGAGCGGCATCAGCTGGCCCGAGGTCTCCGAGGTCGGGCATCCCCAGGGGCTGGCCGGGGTCGGCGACGTGAACGGCGACGGCCTGGACGACTTCGCCGTGGGCGAGTGGCGCTGGGGGGAGTTCGGCGACAACTACATGGGCCGCGCCAGCCTGTTCCTCGGACCCTACGTCCCCAACACCTCCCTGGACGGGGCGGACTTCCACCTGTACGGAACCGACGACTGGAGCACCTGCGGCAGTCACGTGACCGGTGCCGGCGACGTGAACGGAGACGGGATCGGCGACCTGCTCGTGGGGTGTCGCGAGTTCGACGTGGGGGGCGGTCAGCTGTCCGACGAGGGCGCGGCTGCCCTGGTCTACGGACCCCTCGGGGGCACCCTCCACACCGGCGATCTGGCCGGCAGCGGTCACGCCCTGCTGCTGGGCGAGGACTACAACGACGAGGCCGGTCAGGTGAGGCCGGCAGGGGACGTGAACGGCGATGGGTACGACGACGTGCTCGTGGCCTCCGCCGATGCCGGCCCCTGGCAGGGGGGCGGCTCGATCTATGTCTGGTTCGGCGGGGAGATGTGAGGGCCATGGGTCCGCCACGCGCGATCCCCTGGATCTTCGCCACCTCGGCGCTGCTCTGGCTCGGCTCGGCCCTCTCGGGGTGCCCCTACGACGGAGATCCGGAGGCCTGGACCCCCGACGACGACACCACCGACGATGGTGACGACGACGCCACGGGTGACGACGACAGCACCGGCTCGGCCGACGACGACGACAGCACCGGCTCGGCCGACGACGACAGCGCCGGAGACGACGACACCACTCCGGCCCCCGAGCCTCCCTCCCTGCAGTCCATCACTCCCCTGAGCGGGCCGCTCGCCGGCGGAACGGAGGTCGAGCTCTCCGGTGAGCACTTCGACGGCGGCGGGGACGTCCGAGTCTACTTCGGCGCTCTCGACGCGACGGTCGTGAGCGTGGAGCCGGAACGGATCGTGGCCCTGTCGCCGGCCCTCGAGGGGTGCCTGACCCTGGACGTCACGGTGCTCAACGACGCGGGCTACTCCCTGCTCCAGGACGCCTACACCGGCTGCGACACCTTCGCCGGGGCCACCGGCGCCATCGCCCGACACGCCCGGCTGGAGGTCGTCGATCCCGGCGTGCCGGGGCTGGCGGTCGCCGACGGGGTGGGGTCGTGGGCCATGGTGCTCACACCGACGACCTACTCGCCCGACGACGACTTCCCGTCGGAGGGATGCGTGAGGGACTTCGCAGCCCCCTCGCCGGTCCTCACGCCCCGGGCGGCCGGCCTCCAGGCCCGCTACAGCGCACCGGCGGGGGACGTGGTGCTCGATGCCGACGGCTCCGGTGGGTACGGGGCGTCCGCCGGTCTGGGCTCGTGGGCCTCCGCGGCCGAGTACGCGGTGGTGTTCGAGGGGGGAGCGGGGTTCGCCGCGGAGACCGCGGCCGGTGCGCTGGTCACCCCGGACGGTGAGCTGACGGTCACGCCGCCGCTGGACGACTGGCAGGGCACGTCCATCACCCTCGGCGGGAGCCTGCTGATCGAGGTGGCGGGCGGATCCCCGGGTGACCACCTGAGGGTGTGGATCGACTTCTTCGACGGGGCCGCGCAACCCGCCGGCAACCTGGTCTGCAGCTTCGCCGAGGACTCGATACCGCTGGTCAGCCCCGCCTTCCTCGCGGGGTTGCCCGCGGGCCACGCGGCGGTCCAGGTCACCCGCCAGAACCGCCGTGACGTGACCCTCGGCGATGGCAGCACCCTCGCGGGAGACGCCCGTGTGACGGTGGTGGGTGGCTGGACCGTGGAGCCCTGAAGAGGGCCCCAAGCCGCGTGGGGTGATAACCTGCTCCCTTCACGGGAAGGACTCGCGAGCGCGCGGGCCGTCCGCGCGGGAGACACGGAGACGGACATGGAGAGCGGATACACCCTGGCCCAGGCCACGGCCGAGGCGGCGCGCTGCCTGCTGTGCCACGACGCGCCCTGCAGCGGCGACTGCCCGGCGACCACCGATCC
>CAZITQ010000422.1:0-3340 GCA_964542165.1 uncultured Rickettsiales bacterium | reverse complement strand
GGGCTGGGGAACACGATCCCTCGGTGCGGCATTCTACTCCTGTCGAGAGGTTGCGCTATCCTCGACCCTCGCAGCGGCGGTGCGGGACCATGGCGGAGCGCTTCGGACCCTTCGAACTGTTGGAGCTCCTGGGCAGCGGGGGCATGGCCGAGGTCCGCCGGGCGATCTACCGCGGGGAGTCCGGGTTCACCAAACCCATGGCGGTCAAGCGGATGCTGCCGCACAAGCTGGCCGACGCCGACGCGCGCACCGGTTTCGAGGACGAGGCCCGTCTGTGCAGCCGTTTGCACCATCCGAAGATCGTCGAGGTCTACGACTTCGGGCGCATCGAGGACGTGCCCTACCTGTCCATGGAGCTCGTCAAGGGATGGTCTCTGCAGCGGATCCTGGCTCACGGTCAGGCCCACGGCGTCGGTCTCGGGGTGGAGGCCGCGGTGGAGATCGGGGCCCAGGTCTGCGCGGGACTGGCGTATGCCCACGGGGCCCGTGACGAGCAGGGACGGCCGCTGGGGGTCATCCACCGCGACCTGAAGCCCGGCAACCTGATGGTCACCGAAGACGGCGACGTGAAGGTGATGGACTTCGGCGTCGCCAAGGCGGCCACCAACGTCTTCGCGACCCAGAGCGACGCGACCCGGGGGACCCCCTGCTACATGAGCCCCGAGATGTGCGAGGGCCGGAGCGTGGACCTGCGCTCGGACCTGTTCGGGCTCGCCACGATCCTGGCCGAGGTGGTCCTGGGCTACCCGATCTTCCTGGCCGAGACCGAGTACCGCTCGATGTACCGGATCGCCCAGGGGGACGTGGGTCAGGCCGTGGAACGGCTGGACGCCGTGGACGGTCCCCTGGCCTCGGTCCTCGCCATCGCGTTCTCGGTGGAGCCGGCGCGACGCTTCGAGGACGCGACGTCCATGGGCGATGCCCTGGTCCGGGCCGCGGGGAGGCGGCCAGGATCCGACGCCCTGATGGCCGCGGTCCACCCCATGCTCCGCATGTCCCCCGACGACGGCGGCGACGATCCCTCCGCGGGCGTCGAGATCGGACCGGACCGGTCGGGGGATCGGGCCGACGGGTCGCCCTCCCCCACCGAGGCCGCCGAGCTCCCGGCCAGCGCCGACGCCAGGGAGGGCGGTGGGATCTCCAGGACCCTGGCCTGGACCGCCGCGGCCATGGGACTGGTGGCGATCCTCTTCCTCGGTAGCGCGGCGTGGCGCGCCCTGGACGACCGCGGCCAGGGCCGGACCCTCGATGGCATGCCCGGCGCCCTGGCGGAGGAGTCACCGACCGCGGTTCCAGCTCCCGTGGACACGGCGGGGGCACCGGACGACCGCGAGGTCCCCACCGGCGCGCCCGAACCCCCGACCGCCGAGCCCGTGGCCGCCGGTGGAGAGCCGGCGACGGCGGAGCCGTCCACCCCGCCGCCCCACACCGGGGAGCCCGTGACGCAGGAGACCCCCGGCGAGCCCCCCGACGGCGATGTCGCCGCAGCGACGCAACCCCCGCCCGAGGGAGGCATGACGGAGCCGTTGTTCGCTCTCAGCGAGCCCGATCCCGACGCCGTCCAGGATGCCGTCGCCCGGGATCCGGCCCTGCAGGAGTGCTTCCGCGCACACGCCGACGGCGCCGGTGAGGTCCGGGTCCGCTTCGCGATGGGGGCCGACGGGGCCGTCTCGACCCTGCGAATCGACCATCCCCAGCCCGCGGACGTTCCCCTGGCGACCTGCGTCGTCGACAGGTTGCGCGAGATGCGCTTCGACCGCTCCGGGTTCGACTGGACCGGTCAGCTGACCCTGCGCCCGCCCCCCGATCTGGACCTGGCCCTGCCCGACCCACTGCCCCGATAGGCCCGCGCGGACCCGCAGGGCGGTTGTCTTCCCGCGCGACAGTCCCCATATACTTCGTTCGTCCCCTTCAGGAGGGTGAGATGCCGGTCAACGTCGCGTCCGATCCCCAGATCTTCCAGCCCACCACGCTCTTCGGTGACATGCCGAAGGAATTCTCGCCCGCAAAGCAGATGTTCGCCCCCCCCACCCAGAAGGCGGTGCGGGACGGCATCGCCCGCTATCGGGCGAAGTACGGCTACACCTCCCGGGATTCCATGCCGCTGCACGTGATCCGCGACATGCTCGTGGGCAAGGAGTTCAACGTCCGCGACCGGGTGCTGCGCATCGACAAGGTGACCTATCACCCGATCGCCGGACCCGTCTACGCTCCGGGTGACGTGGAGATGTACTGGGAGCTGCTGGTGGCACCCATCTCGGCGGCGATCGCCGCCTACCCCCACCTGGGCACGGGCGGGCCGGCGAAGGCCCACCAGAGCCGCGCCAAGGCCATGGGGGACGGCGCGGCCACCGAGGCCATGCGGCGGGCGCTCAACTCCGTGTACATGCGCGGCTCCATCCGCGGTGGCGAGGGCGGCGGCAGGGACGCCATGGGTCGCGGCGCCGCGCTGTACCTTGGAGAGCCGGTCGGCGTGGGCTACGGCCCCCCGATCGATTTCCTGGTCGACCCCCTCGAGGTCACCAACGCCACCAAGAAGCTCGACCGCTCGGGGGCGTACGGTGGCGTCGGCTCGGGGTGGGACCCCGGGATGGAGGATCCCTCCGCCTGGTACCCGGGCTACTCCGGGGCCCTCTCCCTGATGCTGGCGGCCAACGCCGAGTCCCATGGCGGGCACCGGGGCATCCGCCCACTGACCGACTACCTGTACCTCAACAAGCTGCTGGTCCCCCGTGAGCTGCCACGGATCACCGTGGAGTCCAACCCCGAGGAGCTGGTCCTCGCCCTCTCCGAGGTCCTGGAGCTGCCCCCGGACCAGATCTGCGGCGGCGCCCTGGCCCGCAGCCGCCACATGGCGACCCTGCAGGGCTGGCTCGACGCGGGGATGAAACCCTGGAACCTGCTCTCCCCCTCGGACGGGGACTCCACCTTCGCCCTGGCCATCGCCGCCCGCGCCCTGCAGTTCGCCGGCCTCCCGGGAGGCGTCGTCGAGGGGATCATCGCGGGCGCCGCCGGCGTTCCGGTGGGCCTGCAGACCTCCTACCAGTTCGTGTCCCATCACCGCCTCGGCGAGCACGCCGAGAATGCCGAGTTGTGCCGAGAGGACCATCGTTTCGGATTCTCGGAGCAGGAGTACGAGCAGATGGTGCAGAATCGACTGTTCGACGGCGAGCATCTCGGCCACACCCTGCGCCTGCTGCCCGAATACTTCGAGATCGTGGCCGACATCTTCAACTGGGCGTCCCGGGAGCGGGAGGTGGAGGGATTCGACTTCGAGTCCTTCCAGCAGGAATTCGAGGACATCGTCCGTCAGCCGGAGAAGGGCACCCGATTCTCCGGG
>CAZITQ010000421.1:0-3358 GCA_964542165.1 uncultured Rickettsiales bacterium | reverse complement strand
GCCTGCGAGGACTGCGACGACGGGGATCCCGACCTGTTCCCGGGCAACGTCGAGGTCTGTGACGGGGTCGACAACGACTGCGACGGCCTGGTGGACGGCGCGGACGGAGACGTGGGGGACGGGGATGGGGACGGGGTGGACGCCTGTGCGGACTGTGACGACGGCGATCCGGCGGTGCATCCCGGAGCGGTGGAGGTGTGCGACGGGTTCGACAACGACTGCGACGGACACGTGGACGGGGACGACCCGGACATCGGGGACGCCGACGCGGACGGATCACCGGCCTGCGAGGACTGCGACGACCTCGACCCGGCCGTCTACCCCGGCGCCCCCGAGGAGTGCGACGGGGTGGACAACGACTGCGACGGCGACGTGGACGAGGACGAGGATCTCCTCGGGCTGGACGCGGACTGCCCCGCGGAAGACTGCGCCGAGATCCTGGCCGCGCAGCCCCTGGCCCTCGACGGTGCATACTGGCTCGAAGCCATGGACGGGGGCACGTACCAGGCCTACTGCGACATGACCACCAACGGCGGGGGCTGGACCCTGGCGGCCAAGTTCACCAACCAGGACAGCCGCCACTGGGCCAACGCCGAGTCGGGCTGGACCGATACCTCGCCCTATGGAACGACCACCGATCTGTCCACCGGCGCCGACGCCCGGGCCGAGGCCTGGGCCGAGGTGATCGCCAGCGATCTGATGTTCACCGACGACAGCTACCCGGGGGACTACGTGGCCACCAACGACGGCTGCATCGGCGGTCTGGTCATGAGTGACTACTTCAGCCTGTCGCTCGCATCGTTCCCCTACGGCGGGGACAGCTACTACGACAGCTGTGACGTGGACTGGACCTACAGCCCCGACTGGGCCTGTGATCCCGGGTACGCGTCCCCCTGCGACTCCACCGACTACTCGCTGCCCCACGATCGGATCTTCATCGCCCGCACCGACGGCGGGGCCGACACGTCGGGGGTGATCAGCTTCTACGACTCGTCGCGGTCGGAGGCGGACGTGGGCCTCGGCGCGCTGGAGAACGGCACCCAGTACACCAACGACGGCTACTCCCAGGACATCGGCGGCCCGACCACCTGTGGGTACAACGACGCCCAGTGCGCGAGCCAGTACCCCGAGACAGTGTTCTTGTGGGTCAGGTAGGAGCCGAGCGATGCCGTCCGGCGCCTGGGAACCTCCATCCGATCCCCTGTCCGACCTCGAAGAGGGCGAGGTCCATATCTGGCTGGCCGCCGACGGTATCGCGGGAAGCGTCCGCGCGGAGCTGGAGGCCCTGCTGGATTCCCACGAACAGGAGAAGTACCGAAGCCTCCGGTTCGAGGCCCACCGCGCCCGCTATCTGGCGACCCACGCCCTGCTCCGGACCACACTCTCGCGGTACTACCCGGTGGAGCCCGACCGGTGGAGGCTCGCGCCGTCCGACTTCGGTCCGCTCTACGTGAGCACCCCCAACCTCCTGGACGGCGTCCGGATCAGCCTCTCGCGCACCCGGGGCCTCGTCGCCTGCCTGTTCAGCAAGGCCCTGCACTGCGGGGTGGACGTGGAGAAGGTGCGGCCCATGGAGATGATGGACAGCGTGGCGTACCGGATGATGCAGAGCGTGGAGCACGAGGTGTACGAGGGGCTCGATGGGGAGGCCCGCAGCGAGTACTTCTACCAGCTGTGGACCCTCAAGGAGGCCTACGTCAAGAGCCTGGGCGTGGGGCTGAGGATTCCCCTGCGATCGGTGTTCTTCGACGTCTCGGGGGAGGGCATCGAGATGCGACAGACCTCGGCGCCCGACAGGCCTGTCCGCGACTGGCAGTACTGGTCCGACCGCCCCACCCGAGGCCATCGCGTGTCCGCGGTCCTCAGCTGGCCCTTCGGGGGACCCCATCCCGTCCGCGTCTTCCGGGCCAGCCCCGGCCTTGTGGACCTGTGAACCCCGGTGCCATGATCGGCGGGTGAGGGGGGTAGAACGGCGCTCAGCCCCACCGGGCTGTCATCCATGGAAGGGGAGACGCGGATGAAAGTTCAACTGGCCTGGTTGCTCGCAGTGGCCCTGCTGGTCACGTCGGGCGCGGTCTTCGGGTGTACACCACCCGAGACGGCGGACGACGACGACGATGACGACGACGCCACGGGCGACGACGACGACACGGGGGACGACGACACGGGGGACGACGACACCGGACCGCCGGTGGAGCTCGAGGGGCTGGTCTACTTCCTGGACATGGCCCGCGGGGACTTCGTGTTCACCGAGCCGACCGGCGCCGGAGCGTTGATCCCGTCGATGCACCCCACGGACGCGGGGAATATCTTCTCGGCCTCCTCCATCGACGAGGGGGCGGGTACCCTGGAGCTGCTGGTGGGTTCGGCGACCCTGGTGGACGACTCGGTGGAACCGGCGGTCTGGGAGCAGGGGACCCTTCCCACCATGTCCATGTCCGGCACCATCGATGGCCTGACCTTCGAGGCCGGCCCGGCGGACCTGATCTTCGACTTCGAGGACGCCCCGGCCCACCTCTGGGGTCTGACGGTGAGCGGCACGTACGCCACGGACGGCAGCGCCATCGAGGCAACTGCCCTCGAGGCGATGGTCGATCTGGCCCCGTACGACACCTACTTCGGATGGGATCCTGGCTCCCTGTGTGACGCCCTCGAGGACATCGGCGCCGAGTGCGTGGACTGCCCCGCCGACGGGCCCAACCAGGGGCCGTATTGCATCTTCCTGGCCGCCAACAGCGGCACCTGTCCCCTCCTCGAGGGTATGACCATGACCGAGGTGCAGTGATCCTGCGCCCTACCTGACCCCGGGAGATCGCCCGTGCCCGACTGGCCCGCCCCGGCCTGGGTCGCCCTCGCCCTGGCCGTTGCGGGCGCCACCGCCCTGCTCGCGCCCCGTGTGATCCTGGCCCTTCGCGGTGCCCCCCGCAGCCCCCGCCGCAAGGTGGCCATGGCCCTGTGGCGTGGCCCCCGGGAGGGTTACATCCACGCCCGGCTGGACGTGGACGCCGAGCAGGCGCTGGCGTTCTCGGCCTGGCTGGGGGAGCGGGAGGGGCGAAGGATCAGCCTGACCCACCTGGTGGGCAAGGCGGTGGGCGAGGTGCTCGCCCGCGTGCCGGAGTTCAACCGCACCCTGGTCTGGGACACCTTGCTGGCCCACGAGCGGGCCGACCTGTCGATCCTCGTGGGGCTCGACGGCGGCGAGGACGTGGACTGGGTCAAGCTCGAGGGCGTGGAGGACAAGACCGTCCTCGACGTGGCTGCGGAGGTGGGCGCCCCCGCCGCGGGCGGCCGGGCGCGGGGGGCGGGCGCCCGCCGGCGCGGGGGCGCGGCGGCGCGCCGGCGCCCGCGGTTCCTCCGC
>CAZITQ010000420.1:0-3426 GCA_964542165.1 uncultured Rickettsiales bacterium | reverse complement strand
GGGTTGCCCGGGAAGTTGCCCGGTTCCGAGTCGTCGCAATCGCCTTCACAGACCGCCACGCCGTCGCCGTCCCCGTCGACCTCGTCGCCCGCGGGAGCGCCGTCGCAGTCCGTGTCGATCCCATCGCATCCCTCGGGAGCCCCGGGGTGGACGCCTGGATCCCCGTCGTCGCAGTCGCCCTCGCAAGCGGCCAGGCCGTCGCCGTCCCCGTCGATCTCGTCGCCCGCCGGATCACCGTCACAGTCCGTGTCGATGCCGTCGCACCCCTCGGCGGCCCCGGGGTGGATCCCCGGGTCCCCATCGTCGCAATCTCCCTCGCAGCCGCGGAAGCCGTCCCCGTCCCCATCGGCCTCCTGGAGGTCGAGGGCTCCATTGCAGTCGTTGTCGATCCCATCGCACAGCTCTGCTGCGCCCGGGTAGGTGTCGGGATCCGCGTCGTCGCAGTCCCCGTCGCACCCTCGTACGCCGTCGCCGTCCCCGTCGGCCTCCGAGACGTCCATGAGTCCGTCGCAGTCGTTGTCCAGTCCGTCGCAGAGTTCGGTGGCTCCGGGGTGCGTCAGCGGATCGGTGTCGTCGCAGTCGTCGCAGGAGGAATACCCGTCGCCATCGCCGTCGGGTAGCTCGTCCACGTCGCCGTCGCAGTCGTCGTCGATCCCGTTGCACACCTCGGCCGCGCCGGGGGACACGGTGGCGTCCGTGTCGTCACAGTCCTCGCAGGCGCCGTAGCCGTCCCCGTCGTCGTCCGGCAGGTCGTCGATCGCTCCATCGCAGTCGTCGTCGGTGCCGTTGCAGACCTCCGGGGCGCCCGGATGGATGGCGTCGTCGTGGGGCGCACAATCGTCGTCGTCGACCCACCCGTCGTCGTCCGAGTCCGCGAGCAGGACCCGGAACTCGTTGAACCCCACCAGCGCGTATGCCTCACCTGCCTCGTAGGCGTAGACGCCCGCGTGGCCCGCGGGCAGCGGAGCGGGATCGGTGAAGCTGAGCACGATGTCGGCGTTGTCCCAGTCGCCGCTGGGGTCTGGCGAGTAGTACGCGTCGATCTGGTCACCGACCACGTCCAGCCGCAGGCGCTGGTAGTCCCAGCCGTAGTCGTCCTGGCGGTAGTGCCCGGCCGGGCCGGTCTCGCTGGCGACGATGGTCGCCACGCCCGCCTCCACGCGGAAGAGGAACGCGCCCTCGACGTCGTAGGTCGCCGGGCCGCCGGCGCCCTCGGGAGGACGGGAGTCCAGGGTCATCAGGAACAGATAGAAGGTGGCCGACCCGGACTTCCGGGCCACCAGGCCCACGGCATCGTCGTCCAGCAGCGCGGCCCTCGAGCGCACCGAGACTGCCTCCCAGGGGCCGCTGGCCTCCTGGATCAGGTGGTTCGTCGTCGCGCTCGACGGGGTCCAGCTGCCTCCGGACACATCGGTCTGGGGTGCCACCTCGCCCGGGTACCCGTCGGTGGTCCAGGGATCGGCGAGATACCCGGAGGTCCAGCCGTCGTTCCCGGAGAAGTCGGAAACCACGGTGGTGTCGAAGTCGTACTCGTACTCGTCGAGCCAGGTCTGACCGCTCGCCGGGTGGGCGAGAACCAGGGACAGGCCCCAGGCCAGTGCCGTGAGCCGGCCGATCGTAGCGTCCATCTCGTCTCCCACATTCGATCCCGCCAACACTGTGACACGGAACGAATGCGGGGCATAGCCGCAGGAGGGATCAGACCGAGTCGAATCGGGCCACACTCTGCTCGGGGAGCCGGCCGCAGATCCCGGCCATCTCCCGCATCATCGCGGCTGCACCCGGGTCCAGCTGGCCCGGGACCAGGCGCCAGCGCCAGTTCCCCGTCGGGACTCCGGGGACGTTCATGCGGGCGTCCGAGTCCAGGCCCAGCACGTCCTGGACCGCCACCACCGCCAGGTCGGCGACCGAGCGGTGGGCCGCGAGCATCATGTGGTAGTGGGGGGACCCGCCGTCGGTGGCGGTGAAGCGCCGGAAGTGGTCCCGCTCCTCCTCGGGGGCGGTGCGGTACCAACCGCGGCAGGTGTCGTTGTCGTGGGTGCCCGGGTACACGACCGAGTTGGCCTCGTGGTAGACGGGCAGGTGGGGGCTGCACCCCCCCTGGCCGAATCCAAACTGCAGGACCTTCATCCCCGGCAGGTCCCAGCGCCGCCGCAGCTCGTCCACGTCCCGGGTGATGATCCCCAGGTCCTCGGCGATCAGCGGAGCCTCACCCAGGGCCTCGCGCACCGCCTGGAAGAACGCGTCACCCGGGCCGGGGAGCCAGCGCCCCGTGCGTGCCGTGGTCGCCGACGCCGGGACCTCCCAGTACGAGTCGAACGCGCGGAAATGATCCACGCGGACCACGTCGACCAGTCCCAGCACACCGCGCAGGCGGTCGATCCACCAGGCGAATCCCTCCTCGCGGTGGCGGGGCCAGTCGTACAGCGGGGTTCCCCAGAGCTGGCCGTCCACGGCGAAGTAGTCCGGCGGGACCCCCGACACGGCGATCGGATGGCCGTCCTCGTCGAGCTGGAACCGATCCTGGGACGCCCAGACGTCGGCGCTGTCCCGGGAGCAGTAGATCGGAAGGTCGCCGATCAGGCGGATGCCGGCGTCCCGCGCCCGGCCGCGGAGCCGGTCCCACTGCTCGCGGAACCGGAACTGCACGTAGCGCTCGTTGGCGATGGCGGTGTCCAGCTTCCTGCGCCACCCCTTCAGGGCCGCCGCGTCGCGCAGGGCGAGGTCGCGGGGCCACGCCCACCAGGGGGCGTCCTTGTGGTGGCGCCGCGCGGCCGCGTACAGGGCCCAGTCGTCCAGCCAGCCGGCCTCGTCGGAACAGAAGAGATCGAAGCGCTCGCGGTCGTGCTTGCCGCGGCGCCCCAGGAATCGGCCGGCCGCCAGCCGGAGCAGGGCGCCGTGGGTCGCGCGGATGCGGGGGAAGTCCACCAGACGATTCCCCGCCTCCTGGATCTCGCGTAGCTCCTCGTGCCGGAGGTCGCCGTGGTCGGCCAGGTCCTGCAGGCTCACCAGGAAGGGGGCACCGGCCCAGGTGGACTGGGCGATGTAGGGGTTGCCGTCGTCGCTGGGCCCCAGGGGGAGGACCTGCCACCAGGACTGGCCCGCGTCCCGCAGGAAGTCGACGAACCACCGGGCGGCGGGCCCCACGTCGCCGACGCCCAGCTCGCCCGGGAGGCTGGAGACATGGAGCAGCAGTCCGCAGGATCGATCGAATCGCATGGTGCCTTCTCCGCTCCCTTTTGTGGGACCTGATCAGAACCACAGATGGACGCTGATGTACACAGATGAACGCAGATGCCGGAAGGGGGACGCACGCCTCCCCGATCGAGTATGGTCTAGCAGAACTCGGGGAACGTGCTCCTCGGCTGGGCGCCACGGTCGGCGGGTCCCGCCGGGCTGCCCGGGAGCTTCGAAGGGCACGGCCGG
>CAZITQ010000419.1:0-3472 GCA_964542165.1 uncultured Rickettsiales bacterium | reverse complement strand
GCCTTTATTCAAGTACTTAAGCGATTCCAGCGGGGCTTATCCGAACACGGATGCGTAGTTGGGCAAGATCACATGGCGGGTAATGCCCAGGTGCTCGTCGATCGTCGCGGCCAGCAGGTCCTCGGTCACCCCCAGGTCCTCCTCGTTCTCCTCGAGGATCACGCAGGTGGAGAACGCGGTACCCCTGCCGTCGTTGAGGAAGTTGCCGCCGGTGAGCGTCGCGGGTACCTGGCTGGAGCTCAGGCCCAGGGTGTCGGCGAGGATCCCGGTGGCCAGGTCGTCGGGCTCGCAGGACTCGGGGGTGCCCCAGGGGTCGGGGACCAGGGCCCCGTCGCATTCGGGGCCCATCAGCGGGTAGGTCAGGAAGGTCGGGTCGGCCAGACGGTAGGCCCCATCCTCGTCGAAGACCCCGAACGGGCCCCAGTCCCGGGGCCAGGGGCGGGCGTCGCCGCCGGGCGCGACCACGAACTCCAGGTGCGCCGGATCGACGCCCCAGTCCAGGAGGCTGGCCTCGGCCTCGTCCCGGGCCGTCTCGTCGTCCACCAGCAGGTACAGGATGTCGTCCTCGGCGATCTCGACCGCCAGCTCCTCGGGCACCCGCAGGGGCCAGGCCACCATCGCCCCCAGGGCCGGCTCCCACTCGCCGACCATGCGCAGCGGCAGCTCGGGGATCGGATCGGGGGGGTCGGGCGAGACGTCCTCGGGGCAGCCCGCGAGCAGGGCGAGGGCGAGCAGGGGGAGGCGACGCAGCAGCATCGAGTCGGCCGGCTCAGGCGCTCTTCAGCAGGGAACGGCGGGCGATCCGCACGAACTCGTCCCGCTGGCGGCGGGTCAGCTCCTCGGCGGTCTGGCCGGTCATGGCCTGGGCGACCGGGGCGAAGGCGACCATGCAGATGATCTCGCGCAGCACGATGATCACCCACAGCTCGGGGTCCACGTCCTCGTGGATCCCGCCGCCGGTCTGGCCCCAGCGGATGTAGTCGGTGATCAGCTTGAGGTGGGGCCGCAGGTGGCGGCGGGTGGTCTCGCCGTAGTGCTCGGGGCGGTCCATGGCCTCGCGGACGCACAGGCGAGCCCGGGAGGGATCGGTCAAGAAGAAGTCGATGACCGCGGTGATCACGGTGGTGAAGCGGTCCTCGCCGGTCTCGCCGCGGGTCAGCAGCCGGGGGATCTCGTGCTGCCAGCGCAGCATCATCCGCGCGATGGCCTGCTCGCGCAGCTCGTCCTTGGAGCCGAAGTGGTACAGCAGCGACGACTTGCGGATGCCCACCGCCGTGGCGATCTGCTCGATGGTGGCGCCGAACCCCCGGTCCCCGAACTGGAGCGAGGCCTCGTCGAGGATGCGCTCGCGGATGTCCCCCCGCGGTGGCGTGGTCGCGCGCACGGTCCGGCTCTCGAACATGGCACCTTCCCATGGGTCCGAGAAGACATTGTCCCCGCTGTCAACGGGTTGGATGAACCCCATGGTGAAGTCCGGCGAGGCCTGGGGTGGGGTCGACCGTGCTAGGGTCGGATCCTCGGAGATCGGAGGGGTCATGCGGATCGCGAGGATCGGGGCCGCGCTCGTGCTGTTGCTGCTGCTGCCCGGGTGTCCGGGGGGGGACGACGACGACACGAGCGCGGGAGACGACGACGACGACAGCGCCGCCGGTCCGGGGCTGGCCGCCTGCGAGTTCGCCGATGCGCCGGTGGCCTCCTTCGACATCCGTCAGCACGCCTTCGCCGAGAGCTGGACCGTGTCGGTGAGCGGCCGCGTCTGGGCCGAGCCCTACCCGTCGTGGCACGAGGTGCTGCGGGAGAGCGAGTCCTGCCGGTACATGACCTTCCTCCCGGGCAACTGCGACCCGCCCTGCGAGGGCACCGAGCTCTGCACCTCGGGGGGCGAGTGCGTGGGCTGGCCCGAGGGTGTGGCGGCAGGGACGATGACCGTGGAGGGGCTGGGCGATCCCCTGGTGATCGAGGCCCAGGACCACGCGCCGGGATCGTACGGCGATTCGGTTTCGCTGTCCCTGGACGAGCTGGACGGGCCCAACCCGATCCGGGTCTCCCTGGCCGGGGACGTGTTCCCCGCGGTCGAACTCGAGGCCCACGCCGTGTCCCAGGTGGTCACCGTCCTGGAGGCCGGGGGGCTCTCGATCCCGGACGCCGAACCGGTGACCGTGACCTGGAACGCGGGCAACGACCCCGACGCCTGCGCTGCCGTGAACCTCTACACCCAGAACATGGGCCACGGCCTGCCGATCATCAACGTGCTGCAGTGCGTGGGCCCGGACACCGGCTCGCTGACCATCCCCGCCGAGATGACCGACATCTGGCCCGACTGGGCCACCCCCGACGCCTGCGCGGGCATCGACTGCCCGTACTCGGAGGTCGTGCGCTACACCCGGCAGATCGTGGAGACCGACCCGGGCGACGCCTGGCTGACGGTGAGCAGCACGTCGGTGTTCAAGCTGCTGGGGGAGTGAGACGGAGAACCATCAGGGAGGACACATGCTCGAACGACGTCCGTACCTTCTCGCCTGGGCCCTCGCCCTCGTCCTGCTCGCGGCGGGCTGCCCCGGTCAGGACGACGACGACAGCGCGGGGGACGACGACGCCACCGGGGACGACGACGCCACCGCGGACGACGACGCCACCGGGGACGACGATGCGACCGGGGACGACGATGCGACCGGGGACGACGATGCGACCGGGGACGACGACGCCACCGGCGACGACGACACCACGGCGCCGGACTTCGAGGACTACCTGTACGCCCACACGGACTCGACCCTGTTCGAGGTGTCGCCGTTCCCGCCGTACACGGTGACGCCGGTGGGGGACTTCACCAACCTGCCCGTCTACGGGATCACCGACCTCGCCCTCGACCTGGACGGCCGGATGTACGCCACCGGGTTCTGGGATCTGTTCCAGGTGGACCCGGTGAACCTGCAGCTGATCCCGCTGGCGAGCTTCGACCCCGACGAGATGGTCAACTCCCTGACCGCCCAGCACGACGGCACCCTGCTGGCGGGCAGCGTGGACAAGATCTTCCACGTGGACCCAGCGACCGGCGCGGTGTCGGTGTACGGGATGACCCCCGGCTGGCAGTTCGCCGGCGACATGGTCGGCCTGCCCGACGGGCTGATCTACTGCCTGATGACCGACGGCGAGGTGACCGACCCCACCTCGCTGGTGGTGTACGACCCGTCCAACAACCAGACCCAGACGGTGGGCCTCACCGGCTACGGCGCCATGTTCGGGGTGGGCTACGCCGAGGAGACGATCTTTGGGTTCAACGAGTGGGGACAGATCTTCGAGGTCGACCAGCAGACGGGCCAGGCCGCCGTCCTGGCGACCCCCGGCTACTCGTTCTGGGGCGCGGCCACCAACCCGTTCCGCTGGGACTGATCCGGCGGGCCTTTCGGGAACGATCCCCAGTGTCGGGGGGGGGGGGGGGGGGGGGGGGGGGGGGGGGGGGGGGGGGGGGGGG
>CAZITQ010000418.1:0-3512 GCA_964542165.1 uncultured Rickettsiales bacterium | reverse complement strand
AGAAGAGCCCCCGAAGACGGCCACACGGCCGCTGTCACTTGCCACCGACCCACCGCCCCCCTGACCCCGGAGTTGCTACCGAAGGCCCCGACCCAAGACAGAGTCCAAGTCCGAGTCCGAGATCCGCGTACAGGAACCCAAGCCAGCTGCAGCAACCCACCCCGCGAGGGCCGCGCCCCCCCGATCAGCCCTATCGACCGTTGACGGGCCACCGTCGGACAGCGCTGATGAACGAGTGCCGGTGGGTCTGGCGCAGGATGTCGATCACCGCGTCCTCGCCGATCTGCTCGGTGAGGCGCTCGCACTCGCGGATCATGTCCGTGTTGGACACCGTGGTGTTGTCGGTGCAGATGGCCACGGGCACCCCCGCCTCCAGGAACCGGGCGATGGGGTGGGGTTCGCCGGGCTGGACCGCCCGGGTCTGGTAGTTGGAGGTGAAGCAGCACTCCACGCAGATGTGATCCCGCGCCAGGCGGCGGAGCAGCACCTTGTCCTCCACCGCCGAGCTGCCGTGGCCGATCCGGTCCGCCCCCACCTCGTCCACCGCCTGCCACACGGCCCAGGCGTCCTCCACCTCGCCGGCGTGGATGGTCAGGCCCAGCTGACCGCGCCGGGCGATGCGGAAGGCCTCCCGGAACAGCCGCGGCGGATTGCCCCGCTCGGCGCCGGCGATGTCGAAGCCGATCACACCCGTCCGGTCGTGCAGGTGCTGACCCTCGGCCAGGGCGGCGCGGGCGAGGATCTTGGCGATGTGGGGCCCCAGCTGGCGCATGGCCACCACGATCAGCCCCGCCTGGAACCCCTCCAGCTCACGGTGGGCCTTGTTGAGCCCCGCCAGCACCGAGGTGATCGCCTGGCGGACGGTGAGCCCGGCGTAGGTGTGGATGGTGGGCGCGTACCGCAGCTCCAGCGCCCGCACCCCGTGGCGGTAGGCCTCCTCGGCGATGCGGAAGGTGACGTAGGTCAGGTTGTCGTAGAACTGGGTCACCCACAGCGGGTAGTGGAACTTGTCCAGGTAGTCCAGGAGGGTGCCCTCTTCCTCCTCCTGCAGCACCAGCAGCCGCCGCATCTCCTCCAGGGACTCCACCGGCGCCAGGTCGTGCCGCTGCATCAGCTCCCACGTGACCTCCACGGGGATGGACCCGTCCACGTGCTGATGCAGCTCGACCTTGGCGACCTTGCCGAATCGTTCGGAGTTCACGACCACCTCGCACCCGGGCCCTCTTCCTACCGGATCCGTCCGGGATCGTCCAGAGCGGCTCCCGGGCATCACGGCAACGTCACGCGCCGGGGCACGGGTGTGCCCGGTGGTACGGTTCCCCCCGTGCAGTGGCTGGCACCGGAATCCGGAGGAGGACCCATGCTCAGGACCCCGACGACGAACGCTCTCGGCACCCTGGCCCTGGCCGTCACCCTCTCCCTGGCCGCCTGCGATCCCACCGGCGGCGAGGAAGGCGAAGGGGAGGTGGGCTGGTACCTCCTGCTCGGGGGCGAGGCCCCGGACGAGGGGGGCTACCCGCTCCATCCCCACTGCCTCTACCGGGTCCCCCTGGCCACCGGGCCCGGCGCGGAGGCCGTCTACTGCCCGGACGAGGCGCGCTGGATCCAGGAGGCCCTCCCCCACCGCCTGGACCACGACCACGTCCTGCTGATCGTCGAGGTCGACGCCCACTCGGGGATCTACGGCGCCGAGTACCCGATCTACGAACCCTGGGTCCAGGAGCTCCACCGGATCGACGTCCACACCGGCGAGGGCGTGGTGCTCGGGCACTACCTCGCCGACGCGTTCGATCCCGAGGAGCCCACCGGCTCGCTCAGCCGCGCCTTCCCCCTGGACGACGGCCGGGTCGCCGTCCACTGGACCCTCCCCGAGGCCCACGGAGGACCCGGCGAGGAGATCGTGGTCCTCGAGGCCGATGGCACCCCCTCGGGATCCGACCTGGGGACGGAACTCACCGGCGCGGCCCTGGTGGACGTGATGGTCTCCGGTGACCTGCTGCTCCGCGCCGAGGACGACGAGGGCCGGCTGCGCCTTCTCGCCGTGGATCCCGACGGCACCGTCCAGCGGGAGTTCACCCTCCCCGAGAACGCCCCCCTGGCCGCCGACCTGGAGACCCGCCAGCTCACCGTCGATCCCGCGGGCGAGCGCGTTCTACTGGATATCGAGGGCGTCCCCACCCTCGTCACCCCCGACGGGACGGCCCGGATGGGCCGGGCCCTGGACTGGGGCGAACACACCATGGGCTTCGCCGGAGACGGCGGCGTCCTGATCGAGACCGAGGCCGTGGCCCACTGGGACGGCACCGACGACGGCCTCCCCACCGAGCTCACCCTGGCCGAGGGCATCGACGACGCCTCGTGGGACTGCTCCACCCACCCCGACGGCGGGGCCGTCTTCCAGACCCACGCCGACGACGCCACGGGCATCGACACCTGGCTCACCTGGTACCTGGACGACGAATTGGTGCAGTGCGAACTCGGCGCCCACTCCCTCTCCGACCCCCGCTTCGCCAGCGACGCCGAAGCCCCGGTCGCCATCGCCCACGACAGCGACCACGAAAGCCCGACGCGGAACCAGGTCTTCGCCTGCTGGCCCGATGGCCGAACCGAGGAGGTGCTGTCGGCCCACGGTCTGCGCGGTCACGTCTTGCCAGCGAGTCGGATCTGGTGAGCCCCGCACCCTCCTTGCCAACCCTCGCCCCACCCCCATAAGCTCCTCCCCCGCAGGCGTCGGCCGCTCCCGGCTGGCTCCACGTCCTGGGGAGATCACACCATGGCACGCATCAGCTGGTTGCTCCTTCTCTGCTCCGCCCTCCTGTTCGCCGTCGGCTGTCCCGACCCCGACGACGACGACAGCACCGGGGACGACGACACCACCGATCCCGACGACGGGGACGGGGACGGGTGGACGGTGGACCAGGGGGACTGTGACGACGACGATCCGTCGGTGTACCCGGGGGCGGACGAGGGTTGCGACGGCATCGACACCGACTGCGACGGGGTGCTCGGGCCCGAGGAGGTCGACGACGACGGGGACGGGGTCACCGAGTGTGACGGGGACTGCGACGACACCGAGGACACCATCTACCCGGGCGCCGACGAGGGGTGCGACGGGGAGGACTCGGACTGCGACGGGGTGCTGGGCCCCGAGGAGATCGACGACGACGGCGACGGCGGCAGCGAGTGCGACGGGGACTGCGATGACGACGATCCGGCCCTGAACGCCGAGGATGCGGACGGAGACGGACACTCGATCTGCGACGGCGACTGCGACGACGACAACGCCGACGTCTACCCGGGCGCCCCGGAGATCTGCGACGGCCTGGACAGCGACTGCGACGGCTCGGTGGCCGCGGGCGAGGAGGACAACGACGGGGACGGCTACCTGCTGTGCGACGGGGACTGCGACGACGCCGACCCGGACATCCACCCCGGCGCCACCGAGATCTGCGACGGTATCGACAACGACTGCGACGGGCTGATCGACAGCGACGACCCGGACGTGCCCGACG
>CAZITQ010000417.1:0-3551 GCA_964542165.1 uncultured Rickettsiales bacterium | reverse complement strand
GGGGACGACGATTCGACCGGCGACGACGACGACTCCACCGGAGACGACGACGCCACCGGGGACGACGATGCCACCGGAGACGACGACGCCACCGGGGACGACGACGACAGCACGGGCGCCGTGGACAACGACGGCGACGGCTGGGACGCCGGCGTGGACTGCGACGACAACGATCCCGCCCTGAACCTGGACGACGCGGACGGCGACTTCTACGACACCTGTTCCGGGGATTGCGACGACGGCAACCCCGTGATCAACCCCGGCCAGGGGGACGCAGCCGGCGACGGCGTGGACCAGAACTGCGACGGCGTGGACGGCATGGACGGGGACGGGGACGGCTACGCATCGGTGGTCTCCGGGGGTACGGACTGCGACGACACCGAGCCGTCGGTCAACCCGGGCGCCGTGGAGCAGGACTGCGACTACCTGGACAACGACTGCAACGGCAGCCTGCACGCCAACGAGGTCGACAACGATCTGGACGGCCACGACGAGTGCGAAGGGGACTGCGACGACGGGGACGGCGCCATGTACCCCGGCGCCCCCGAGGCCTGCGACGGCGCCGATCAGGACTGCGACGGCGTGGCCGACAACGACTGCGTGGCCACGATCTTCGACATCCAGGGCGGCACGGTGCCCGACGGGAGCGAGGTCGACCTGCAGGGTGTCGTGGTGACCACCGGGGTCACAGAGCCCTTCTCCTACTGCAGCCGCCGCGGCTTCTGGATCCAGGAACCGGCCGGGGGCGAGTACAGCGGCATCTTCGTCCTGTTCGAGGAGGCCGCACTGCCCGGCTTCACCGTGACCCCCGGGGACGTGGTGGACCTGTCCGGGACCTACATCGAGTACTACGACCTCAGCGAGATCCAGCTGGCCGACGCCGCCGACCTGACCGTGGTGTCCAGCGGACCGGCGCCGGCGGCCCATGTGATCCCCGACGTCTGCGCCGTGGCGGACTGGGAGCCCTGGGAGGGCGTGTACGTCTCTGTCGAGAACCTGACGGTCAGCGCGACCATCGCCGACATCGGCTACGGTCAGTTCGAGGTGGACGGCTGCCTGCTGGTGGATTCGCTGTTCTTCGAGTACACCGACTGCGGCGTGCAGGACCTGACGCCGGATCCCCCCCTGGGCCAGGCCCTCACCTCGATCACCGGCCCGCTGAACTACAACTTCTCGGCCTTCAAGATCGAGCCCACCGGCCCCGGCGCCTTCGTCGGGTGGACGCCGTAGGAGCGTGTCGGACATGGCCGCCTCCGGCGGCGAGCCAGACCGCTCCTCCCGTGCCCGTGCCCGTGCCCGTGCCCAGGCCGCAGGCCGGTGCCCGATTCTCCGCTGTGTTCGCCTGAGAAGCCGTCTGGTTTTCCGTTTCACCGTGCAGAGCCGTCAGATTGGGCCTGGGCGCCCGATCAAGCCTTGACGGAGGCCATCGACCGGTGGCGATGTACGGGTCGATGTTCCGCGCTTCGCAGAAATCGAAATGGCTCTCGTTCCAGTAGGCCAGATCCCCCTCGTCGAGCCACTCGTGAGGCGACGGAGGGAACAGGTAGGGCTGATCGGGGAGCCACTCACGGTACTGCTTCGTGGAACCCATGGGGCCATCAGATCATGGGCGAGGCGGCCTGTCGAACCCACTGGGGAATCGGGCACGGGCACGGGCACGGGCACCGGCCTACGGCCTGGGCACGAGAGGAGCTAGGCCTCAATCGCCTCGGCGGCGATGTGCGGCGAGGACCGCCAGGCACGCCAGTAGCAGCGAGAGGTTGCCCACCCAGATCCCCCGCACCCTGCGCGCCCGCGCGGTGGAGCAGGAACCCTCCTCGCAGGAGGCGTCCTCCTCGGAGCAGCCGGCCATCTCGCCGCAGCCCCCCTCGCAGCCGGTGCCGCCCCCCTCGTCGCAGCCGAGGCCGATGCCGCCCAGCTCGCAGGACGCCGCGGGGTTCACCACACCTCCGGCCACGTAGGTGCCCATGTAGCCGCCGGTGGGCCCTGCGGGGACGATCTCCATCGCCGTGAGCCCGACGCCGCCCACGTCGAAGGGGCCCAGGGCCAGGTCACCGATCACCCCGTCGAGGATCGGGTCGACCATCCCGCCGACCAGCTCGCCGAAGTTGGTCTCGATCTGGTCGGAGACGGACCACAGCATCTCGTCGTACTCGACCCGGGGGGCCAGCTGGGCCGTGTCCAGCTCCAGGTCGATCCCCAGGCTGCCGTCTCCCAGGGCGCTCAGGTCCAGCCCCGCGTCCGCGTCCAGGCCCATGCCCATCACCCGCGCCTGGCGATCCTGGGTCAGGGCGAAGAAGTCCAGGCCCAGGTTCTGGACCTCGATCGCCAGATCGTGGCTGCCGCCGTAGCGCAGATAGGGCGGCTCGGCGGGCGCGGTACTGATGAGCAGGGGCTGGGACCCGCCGATCCAGATCCGGTCGACCGCCTCCCGATCCTCCTCCTCGACCATCATGCCCAGGATCGAGGTGTCCAGCGGCACCCCCAGCTCCGCCGGGTCCACGTCGTAGCACAGCAGTCCACCGCGCCAGACCGTGTAGAGCATGGCGTCGAACATGTCCTGGGACACGAAAGCGGAGACGTGGTGGTGGGCGCTGGGATCCAGGTCCGGGGGCGCGATGTCGCGGAAGGGCGATCCGCCGGGGTCGTAGGCCTCGATGCACTCGGCCGCCGGGGCGAAGAACGAGGAGTTCATCTGCACCCGGATCCCCTCCTCCTCGATCATCAGCCCCCGGGGCTCCAGCCGCAGCTCCAGGGGCACGCCCATCACGTCCACGGTCTCGTTCACCGTCGCGCTGTCGAACCCGTCCTCGATGGCCGCCTCGATCTCCCGGGGCAGGTCGTGCTCCAGGAAGGCGAACAGCTCGCCCGATGCCTCGTCCAGCAGCATCTGGACGATGTCGGTGCCGAAGAAACCGAGGATGTCGTTGATCGTGGCGATCAGACAGCCGGACAGGCCGATGTGGTCCGCCGTCAAGGCGGTCCTGAGGTTGTGCTCGGGGGTCGACACGATGGCGTCGATGAAGGAGGGCGCGCCGCCGCCAGGGTCGATGACGTCCAGCCACAGGGCCATGGACAGCGACACGTTCATCGGCTCGACCCACAGATCGCAGCTCTGGTCCAGCAGTCCGCAGATGCCGAGGATGCCCCCGTCCAGGTCGATGCCCAGGTCGAAGGGGTTGTCGCCGTCGTTGATCGAGATGTTGATCCCCAGCTCCAGGTCCAGGCCGTGGGCGATGGGGCGGATCTCCAGGTGGGTGAAGTCCAGGTGCACCAGCAGATTGGAGATGCTGATGCTGGTGTCGCAACCCTCGTACTCTCCGAGATCCTGGGTCATCGAGGACAGGGGCAAGTGGATGCTGTCCATGTGCAGGGCGAGGTTCTCGACGAAGTCCAGGCCGTCGGGGGTCACGTCCACCAGCAGCCCGTCGAGCACGATCCCGCCGGGGGCGACGCCGTGGTTGGGGTAGTTGATACCGTCGCCGTCGTCGTCGTCATCCAGGTACGGGTCGGTGGTGTCGTCGTCGTCGCCGTAGCTGTCGTCGTCGTCG
>CAZITQ010000416.1:0-3595 GCA_964542165.1 uncultured Rickettsiales bacterium | reverse complement strand
CCGACCACGCCGGTGGCCGCGCCCGCGATGCCGAGCGCCAGGCCGCCGTGGGCCGTGCGTGCGGCCCACTCGTACAGCTCCTGCTCATCGGAGCCGATGTACGAGCGGTAGATCGCTGCGTTGAGGATGAACCCGCCGGCAGCGGCGGCCCCGCCAACAGCGGCCATCACACCGCCGGCGGTCCGGCGGCGCTTGAGCTTGGCGCCGCCGTCGAAGCGCGTCTCGACCACCGTGCGCGTCGACTCCACGTCGACCGGTGGGCCCTCTTCCGGGGCCGGATCTTCGACGACCGGCGGCGCGCGCGGTGGCAGCGCCGCCAGCGGCCCGTCCACCGGCACCACCAGCTCGGCGGTTACCTTGTCGTTGTGAACCACGGTCACGCGCTGGCGATCCGCGCGGTCCTCGGCGCGGACCTCGATGTCGTAGCTGCGGGCCGGCAGCTTGAGCTTGAGCGGCGCCAGGCCGCGGGGCTCGCCGTCCACGTAGACCTCGCCCTCACACGGCGAGCCGTCGCGGTAGGTGGCCAGCACGGTCAGCAGGCCGAGCTTGGCGTCCAGCGCCAGGTCGGCGACCGCGAGCTGGCGGCGCTCGACGCTGGGTCGCTGGACGACTTCGCCGTAGCCGTCCAGCCGCAGGCGGACCTCGGCCACGCCGGCGGCCACGCGGTCGAAGGTGTGAGGTGTCACCGCGCCCGTGTCGCGGCCGTTGAGCCAGATGGCGGCGCCGGGCGGGTCGCTGCGGACCTGGAGCTGGCCGAAGTTCTCCTCCAGCCGGACCGCGTGCTCTATTGCTCGGCCGTCGACCACCGCCACGGTGGCGGTGTCGGACAGGTAGTCCTCCAGGGTCAGGCGTAGCTCGTAGCTCCCGGACCGGCGGCGATCGTCGGTCCAGGGGGTTGCACCCACGCGGTCGCCGTCCAGCCACACGTCGGCTCCAGGCGGGTCGCTGGTGACCCGCAGCGTGCCGAACGCCGGGGCCAGGTTGAGCGCCAGCCGCGCGCCGTCGGTGCCCAGCTCGACTCGCTGCTTTTCGGGGTGATAGAGGGTGCCCAGCCGCGCCCCGACCACGTACTCGCCGACCATCCGCTCCAGCTGCACCGCGCCGCGGCCGACCTCCTCGTTGTTGACGTAGATGCTGGCCTCGGGTGGGTCCACGCGGACCACCAGGAAGCCGGTCTCGTCGGTCAGCTCGTTGTGGATGTCCTCGCCCCAGTCCTCGAAGGTGAAGGTCTCCACTGGGCGCGCGGTCTCCGCGGGCATGAGCATGGCCAGGTCCGGGCCAGGCACCGGCGCGTTGAGGCGCGAGAGGACGGGGTTGCTGCCGGCTCCCAACAGCGCCGGAGTCTGCCGGCGATCCGCGGCTAGCTCGAACAGCGCGTCGCTGGCGTAATCGACCGCCTCGGCCGCGGTCACCGCCAGGTCTCCGTCCCGGTCGCCCCACCCCTGCAGCGCGCCCAGCACCAGGTAGCTGAACGCCGGGCGCGCCACCCCGGGCAGCGGTCCGGCGAACTCGTCGCCGGCTGCGGCGGTCATCACCGTCGAACGGCGGGGCTGCCAGGTGCCAGACACCAGCGCGGGCTGCAGGCCGTCCACCAGCGCCTGTCCGCCGGTGTCGCGGCCACTGAAGCAGGCGTCGAGCACGACCACCGTCTCCGCCTGCGGGCCTTCTTCGAGCGCGGCCATCAGGTCCGAGCGGGTGATCGTGTTGGGGTAGAAGTCCAGCACCCGCTGCTGGGCCACCGCGTCCACCAGAACGCCGTCGGTCCCGTCCTCGGACGGTGCCCCGTGGCCGATGAACACGAACCACAGCGTGCCGCCGTCGCCCACCCTGCGCGCCGCCTCGCCGACCGCGTCGAGGATCGAGTTGCGGGTGGCCGCGCTGTTCTCCAGCACACGGACCGCCGGCACCCCGCGCGTGTTCTTCAACCAGGATCGCCAGTCGCGGGCATTGTCGCCGGCGCCGGGGACGTCACTGAGGAAGGTGTAGTCCTCGATGGACACGATCACCGCGGCGTCCTGCTCGCCCCCGCCGGTCGAGTCCGGGGTGGCGGACAGATCGGGCCACTCGGCGCCCGCGGCGGGCAACGAGACCAGGAAAGTCAGCAACAGCGGGAGCGCGCGAATCATCCGACTCCTCCCCAACGCCGCCGATTCTACACCAGGTCAAGTCGGTGTTGGCCGGATGGTGCAGGTTCGGTAAGCGGCGCGGATGGAGAGCTGCCACCGAGATCCCTTACCCTTGACCACGCGTTGCCCGACGGGCCATGCTCTGCCACCGAACCCAGGGGAGGACTCCCATGCGCCGCATCCCGCTGCTCGCTTTGGTCTCGCTGCTGATCTGTGCCCTCGCGCCCACCGCCTCGCTGGCCAAGAAGAAGAAGCACCGCGTCCCGCCCGAGCTCGAGGCCGTGGTCCAGCGGACGCTGTCCGGGCGCTCCAACTTCTTCCTGCGCAACGCGTTCGACACCGACCCGTCGGGTTACATCGGCCGGTTCGTGCCGGCGGACGCGACCCCGGGCGAGATCGACGATGCCGCCGCCATGCAGACCTCGTGCTCCCAGCACGTCAGCTACAAGCAGGTGGGCGGCGGCGGAGTGATGTACGACGAGTACTTCAACGCCTCCACCTCGGTGACCGCCAGCTTCGGCATCCCAACCCTCGTCTCCCAGGGCGTGGACCTGGGCGCCGACGTGGGCCACCAGGGCGGCTCGGTGGTCCGGGTCAAGTACACCCTGACCAACAAGTTCGTCGCCGAGATCGACGACCCCGACGCCTTCGCCGAGTGCTGCGAGAGCGGCCCCGGCAAGTGCACCGGCCTGTACCTCGGCGAGTTCCTCGAGGGCACCGGCGAGGTCATGCACTACAGCGGGACCTCCACCGACGTGAAGGCCGGCGTCGGCGTCAAGGGCGTCGAGCTGGGCGCCGACGTCAAGGACGGTCTGCTCTGGCAGCGCTCCATCCAGTTCCCGAATCCAGTCTTTTTCGCCTTCAAGACCACCACCGTCCCGCCCGAGCTGCTCGTGACCTTCGACCCCTGCGGTCCCTGGACCGACGTCCCCCCCGAGTCCAACCGCGGCACCTTCTTCGTCGGCCTGTCGGAGATCGTCGCCTCCGAGCGCATCTCTCGGGACCAGGCTCTGCGCGACGCCCGCGCCCAGGTCATCCGCTTCATCGGCGAGTCCATCCAGACCGGCGCCATCGAGACCCGCGCGACCGGCGGCAGCATCGGGGATTTGGGCTCCCGGCTAGATCAGGAGGACTTCGTCAAGGCCAAGGCGGAGGGCATCGCCGAGTTCGTCAAGGACCGCGCCTGGTGTGTCGAGGAGCATCCGACGCCGGACGGTGTGAAGTACGAAGCCAAGGTGCTGGCGTTCTTGCCGGAGAAGAAGAAGGAGGAAGCGGCGGAGGTGCTGGTGCCGGAGGAGCCGGATGACGGTGCCGAGGCTGGTCCGGGGCCGGGGATCGAACCTTGAACCGAACGGTGACATCCGCCCGAGAGAGGGCAGGGACGCTATTCGACTCGCCACATTGGTGAACGGCGTCTGATGCCGCGAGGAGTAGATTCTGTAGTGGGAGGGTGCTGTGTCGAATCTGAG
>CAZITQ010000415.1:0-3595 GCA_964542165.1 uncultured Rickettsiales bacterium | reverse complement strand
CTGGATTCACCGTCTGGCCTCGGGGGTGCGTCTCATGTAGCGGCGGTGACATCGCAGATGGCGTTGGACAGCCCCATGGCGTCCTGTCGATCCCACCCACTTTGGTTTCTCAGCGAGCGCAGCCTTTCGAGGCTGGGTCGCGGTGGCTCAGCAAGCCATGAGGAGAAACGAAGTGAAACACGACGACAAGACCGAGGTGGCGCTGTGGCGGTTCGGTGTGATCGGCCCGCTGGTGAGCGCCCATCTCCAGCACGGGGATGTCCGTGCCCTGCTGGACGAGGCCTCGCAGCGCAAGTACGAGCGCCTCGATGGCCGACATGTGGAGCTCAAGGCGCGCACGATCGAGGGCTGGTACTACAGGTACCGGAGCAGCGGCCTGGCCGGGCTGCGCCCGAAGGGGCGGTCGGACGCGGGGACGAGCCGGGCGATCCGGCCAGAGATCGCCGCACGGATCGTGGCGCTGAAGCGGGAGAATCCGCGGCGGTCGATCCGGCGGTTGATCCGCATGCTCGAGCGGGCCGAGGAGGTCCGCAAGGGTGAGCTGAAGCGCAGCACGGTGCACCGGCTGCTGCAGGCCCACGGGATCTCCGGGCAGCCGCCCCGCCCCGGCGATCGGGAGCGGCGGGCGTTTCGCCCGCCGTTCGTCGGCGAGCTGTGGATGGGCGACGTGATGCACGGGCCGCGGGTGGTGGCCCCGGGTGGCCGGATACGCAAGTCCTACCTGCACCTGTTCATCGATGCGGCGACCCGGTTCGTGCCGTCCGCAGCGTTCCGGCTGGCCGAGCGCGCCATCGACCACCAGGTCGTGCTGAAGCAGGCGGTACTCAAACATGGCGTGCCTCGGGTGCTGTATCTGGATCTCGGGTCGGCGCAGACGGCGGGCTCGCTGCGGCTGATCTGCGGCGAGTTGGCGGTGCGGCTACTGCACTGCCGTCCCCGAGATCCCGCAGCGAAAGCCGGAGTCGAGAGACTTTTCAGGACCATCCGGGCCGAGCTCCTCGACGAGCTGCCAGAGGAGCCGATCCCGCTGGCCGAGCTCAACGCCGCGCTGTGGTCGTGGCTGTCGGCCGAGTACCACGTGCGTGTCCACGGGGGTACGCAGCGCAAGCCGCTGGAGCACTGGCTGGAGCAGGCCCAGCGGCTGCGGCCGGCGCCGCGCCGCGAGGAGCTCGACGCGCTGTTCCTGCACCGGGCCCAGCGCAAGGTGCGCAAGGACGGCACAATCCGCTTCGCGGGCAAGATGCTGGAGGTGCGGCCCGAGCTGTGTGGGCGCACCGTGGAGCTGCGCTTCGATCCCGAGCGCCCCGCGGTCCTGCCCCAGGCCTACGTGGACGGCCGCTGGGTCTGCGACACCGGCGAGCTCGATCTGGCCCGCAACAGCCGGCGCCGACGCCGGCCAAAGATGGCGGCGGCCGCCGCCCTCACGCCCGAGCCCACGGGCCTCGACCCGCTCGCGCAGATCCAGGCCGAGCACGACCGACGCATCTGGCCCCCCAATTCCGACACCCAGGAGTGACCTCATGTACCGACAGCGATTCGGCCTTTCCAGCCACGTCTTCCCCCAGAACGCCCAGGGGGACACCTACATCGAGGGGCCCGGGTACGCCCGGCTCAAACGCCGCTTCGACATGCTGTGCCGCGAGCCCGGCCTGGGCGCCGTGGAGGGCGACGCGGGTGTGGGCAAGACCGCGGCCATGCGCAACCTGTGCGGGCAGCTGCCGCGGCCCGACTACCAGGTGATCTACCTGTGCGACACGGCGGTCAGCCCCCTGGACCTGTACCGCCAGCTCGCCGTCGAGCTCGGTGTCACCCCGTCCCACCGGCGGGCGCAGCTGTGGCTGGACATCAAGGCGGCCATGCTCCACATGGTCGACGAGCAAGGGATCCAGCCGCTGCTCGTGATCGACGAAGCCCAGCTGCTGGGCGACCGTTTCCTCGTCGATCTGGCCGGCTTCCTCAACGTGGCCATGGACAGCCGCAACCTCGTGGCGCTGTGGCTGGTCGGACAGCCGCCCCTGCTGGCGATGCTGCGCATGAAGCGGCATGCCGCCTTGGCCTCGCGGCTCGCGGCCAAGGTCCGCCTCGAGCCGGTGACCGACCGCGAGGCCTTCATGGCGTTCTTGCAACAGGGGCTCGAGGCCGCCGGTGCCCAGTCCAATCTCTTCGCTGACACCGCTGCCGAGCTCCTCTTCCGGGCCAGCCGCGGCGTCCCGCGCCGGGCCGCCTGGCTGCTCAAGGAGGCGCTGATGGCCGCGCACGACCACGACAAGAACTTCGTCGATGACGCCATCCTCGAGGCGATCCTCGACGAAGAGGATCTCTGATGGCCACCGACACGCCCGAGATGCTGCCCGTCGTCCGGGCCTCCGAGCTGGCCGCCGATCACCCTGAGCAGCGATGGCTGATAGAGCCGCTGTGGGCCGCCTCCGGCGTGGGCGTGGTTGGGGGCTTGCCCAAGACGTGCAAATCCTGGCTGGGCCTGGAGATGGCGGTGAGCGTGGCCTCGGGCACGCCGTGCCTCGGGGTCTACCCCACTGCGGGGCCGGGCCCGGTGCTGCTGTACATGGCCGAGGACGCGGACACGGTGGTCCGCGAGCGGCTCGACGCTCTGTGCCGCCACCGGGGCCTCGAGCTGGCCTCACTCGACCTCTTCGTCATCACCGTGGACCGACTGCGTATCGATCACCCCGCCGAGCAGGAGCGGCTCCGGCAAACCGTGGACAGCTTCCGCCCCCGGATGCTCCTGCTCGATCCCCTGGTCAGGCTGCATTCCATCGATGAAAACCACGCAGGCGATGTCTCGGCTCTGCTGGCCTACCTGCGGGGGCTCCAGCGACAGCTCGACACCGCCATCGTCTTGGTCCACCACGCCCGCAAGAGCGGCTCCAACGGCCAGCCAGGCCAGGCCTTGCGGGGGTCAGGTGATATCCACGCCTGGGGGGACAGTAACCTGTACCTACGCCGCAAGGATCGGCAGCTTGTACTGGTCATCGAGCACCGCGCTGCACCGAGCCCCGAGCCGGTCACGCTCGAGCTCCAGGGCACCGACACACCCCACCTCACCGTCGTCTCCGGCGACGATGTGGCTCGGAGCCAGGCCGCAGACCTCGACAAGGCCGTCGTCGACCTTCTTGGCTCAGCCCAACGACCCATGACCAGAACCGCCATCCGGGAGCAGCTGCGGGCACGCAACGAGCGGATCGGCCGGGCTTTGTCGGCCCTGGCGGAACGAGGCGAGATCCGGCGCTCGACACGGGGATGGTGTGTCAACGCTTCGAATCGGTCCCATTCCCGCCCTGGGAGATCGGTGGGACCGGAACGATCCTCCAACGGCCTATGAGCCCGCCCCAGCGGGACTTCCGTCACCCCAAGCCTGCTCTCTCCATCGAGCAGGTACTCGAACTCCATGGACTCTTCGATGGCCTGGACCCTGCGTAGATCTCGAGGAGGGGCAGGCCCGCTCTTCCTTTCAAGGCGGTCCCCATTCCGGTCCACGCATCAAACCGAGACGACCTCACGCGGCAAGCGCGGGCTGGCACACCTGCCACGCCCACTGGGCGAACTGGTCACCCGAATGGTCCTCGAAGCCGCCGTT
>CAZITQ010000414.1:0-3599 GCA_964542165.1 uncultured Rickettsiales bacterium | reverse complement strand
AATTATAAAGGAATTCAGGCTTCGCCGTTTTCTATTGGTGCAATATCCGGGCTAGGTAGGCATTGATCGTCACCGACTGTTTGGGCGCGACACGGATTGTCTGCTCCCACTTTTTGTACCCGTCCTTCTCCAAGGCTAGGGTATGAGCACCGGGAATGACCTCGAGCCGTTTCAGGGTTGGAGTTTCCCCTACCACCTCGCCGTCCATCGAGACATGGGCCCCATCGGGCCACACATCGAAGATCAGTTGTCCCGAGACGAGCTCGAGCGTGATGTCCAGAACGGTCTTCTTACCCTCCTGGACCTCGAATTCCTGTGTGTGCGAAAGGTAGCCAGATTTCTTGACCTTCAGGCTGTGTACACCGACGGGGTAGTCCAACGTTTGCGGTGTCAAGCCGATCTCTTGCCCTTCGATGACTGCTATCGCACCATCGACGTCCGATTGGATTACGATGGTGCCCATTCGCTCCGCCCGTTTTTCGCTTGACGAAAACGACACCTCGGGAGGGCGGTTGATGGACGATGTGGCGGGTTCTTCCGACTTCCAGTCAATGGCTGGTGGTGGATTCGATGGTTTGTCCAATTGTCCGCTCATGGCAAGTGAGGATTCTTCGACCAAAGGACGCCTGGTTGGTTCCGGCGTGACCGTCGTGTCCTCTTCCGAGCGCGGCGTGGTGTCGGCATTGTGAACGGCTGTTGTGTCCAGAGCGGATTCCTCTTCACCACGTCCATCTACGTGAGGAACATCTGCTGAGGCGTCCCGCTCTGACGCGCCACCGGTATTCTGGGGTGAATCCGCCTCGGCGGAAGCACCCGACCAACGGGAGATGAGCTTCGAACTTGCCGCGATCCCCACAACGAGCAAAGCTGCGAGTCCGGCCAACAGGAGAACGCCCGCTATCGCGATCCGCCACCCGTTCTTTGCAGAGGTGTTCTTCTTCGGGTAGCCCTTCGAAGAAGGACGAGTCCTCTTCGGGCTAGGACGCTGAACGGACTGGGCTGTAGTGCCCCGTGCTGTGTTGGGGGTTCGCTCTTGTGGAGTCCTTCGTTTCTCTTCCTTGGACCGTGGGCCCGATGTCTCCGGGGCTGCCGGCTGTGAGAGCACCCCCGGCCTTTCGTTCTCGTCAACAGCGATTTCTGCGGTTGATTCATCGGTCAGCAGCGAATTCAGTACCTGTTCCAGTTCGGCGGCATCCGTCCATCGTTCTTCGGGTCGCTTGCGAAGGCAGCGAAGTACCGCTTGACTCAGCTCCATCGGGACGCCGGGGAGCGGACGGAGCGTGCGGCGCTCGATTTGGGCCAGAACCTGCCCACGGTCAGGCGAGAACGGCGGCTTGGTGCGGAGCAGCTCGTACAGGGTGATGCCGAGACTCCAGATGTCCCCTCGGGGCAAGAGCTCTCGAGGCAGGTCGTCGGCCTCACTCGAGAGCCACTCCGGGGCCATGTAGGCCGTCGTTCCTGAAGGTAGGTGTCCGGTGAGACGCGTGGCCTGAGTATTGATCTCGTGGGCCACATTGAAGTCTGCGAGCAGCGCCGTGCCATCCGAATCGAGCAGGACGTTGGATGGCTTGATGTCCCGGTGGCATACGGCGGGAGTGCGAGTATGGGCGTAGCTCAGCGCAGTGCAGAGGTCGCGGCCGATGCGAACGACCTCCCGCCACGGAACCCCTTCGGGATGGTCGGCCAGGAGCCCATCTGCGGACCGCCCATTCACGTAATCGAATACGAGGAACGGTGTCCGGCCGTAGAAGTTCCAGTCCCTCAGAGTAACGATGTGGTCGTGCGACAGATCCATGGCGATCCGCGCTTCGCGCTCGAAAGCACCTCGTGCACGATCGCTGTCCAGCAGGTCAGGCTTGAGCGCCTTGATTGCACACGGGCGAGTCGAGCCGTCGAACAGGCTTTTTTCCGCCAGGTAGACTCCTGCAAATCCCCCTCGGGCGACTTCGTGGACAATTCGATAGCCGCCGGGTAGGCGCGTGCCCGCGTGAAGGAGGCGCTCTTCGTCAGGGAGGTGGCAGCGGATGACACGCAGAGGCAGCGGTAGCGGCTCTCCGGTGTGGGGAAGCGCACTCGGCGGGGACGCTGGTGCTTGGATCACAACACCCGTCGCCTGGGTCCGCAACGTCGTGTCCACATTCTGATGAACCTCCACACCGTTGATCACCAGAGTGGGGCCGCCTTTGTCCGGGCTCTTCACAACCAAGTCGAGTTTTGCTTGGAGCCTCCAATCTCGTTCCTTTCCATCGCGGAACAACACCCGTACATCGTGGCGAAGTACCCCACTTCTCTTGGGCTCGACGTGAGGAAGGTCCAGTTCCTCTACTCCATCGGGCGGCAGTTCATCGCAGCTGGCCTCGATCGTGCTTTCCGGCGACAACACTCGATGCGCTTCCAGGAGCGATAGACGGACAAGCCGAACGGGCACGTCCGACGGATTGCGGACGTGAAAGGTGACGGGGCCAAGATCGCCCAGCTGGAGCCCTTGGGGTAACGAGACGTTCAACCACAGAAAGGGCTGAAGCTCATCACAACGGGAGCACTCGATGTCACCCTCATCGAGAGAAGCCCCACAGCGGTAGCATGGGCCCAGCTCGCCACACGCCGGACAGCGCGTGGTTGCGGGGGCAAGTTCCGTTTCGCAGGTGGGACAACGCCTTTCAAGCATCGATACGATTCTATGCTGTCCAGTCTCTGCCCCACCAGGCGATGTGAGTGTGAGTGGCGCGAGTGCCGGAAGTCTGCGGGATTCGTGCTGGGTGGGTGTATGGCGTCGGAAGGCGATAGGATGTGTAGCTGGACTCTCCTGGGAGGCTACCCATGGCCCCAAGTCGGATGTCGTTCACGGATGCTGCCGTCAAGGTGCTCACTGAAGCAGGCGGACCACTCCACTACAAGGAACTGTGCCGCCGGATCTTGGATCAAGGTCTGGTCACCACGGCCGGTGGGACTCCGGATGCCACTCTCAACTCGGTCCTCGCGGTCGAGATCAAGCGCAAGGGTCAGCATAGTCGGTTCATCAGGACCAAGCCTGGCGTGTTCGCGCTGCAAGGTGCGGGCTTGACCCAGGAGAAGACCGATGGAACGGCCGCCGGCGACGAGGAGGACAAGCTTCACGTCAGGATTCCGCTCTACCCAAAACACGCCGAAGTTCGGCTTCTGGTGCCGATCTGGGAAGGGCGCCTGCAGTCCGATGTGACGGGCCTGAGAAGCACGATTGTCGGACTGACGGGTACGCCGAAGAACCCGGTCGACTGGAGCAAGCCGGACGAGTGGATTGAAGAACGTCTGCAGGGACGTGACCGAGACCTGGCGAACGCGATCTGGCAGGGTTCGAAGCAGGAGGTCAGCCCCCGCCACATCTATGGCCACTGGCTGCTCATCCGGCGTTATTGCCTGATGGACTCTGACTCGGAAGGAGTTCTGCAAATCACGCCCAGGGGCAGAGATTTCCTGGAGCACATGAACGGTGACGTCGAGGCCGAGATCGACGAGATGGAGGGGCTCCTCAAGGCACTTTCCATCGTCTCGGACAAGGGGCCGGCGAATACGGTAGGAAATTGCTTTGGGGCCGTTCGGTTGGATCGACTTCCCCTCCG
>CAZITQ010000413.1:0-3605 GCA_964542165.1 uncultured Rickettsiales bacterium | reverse complement strand
CACCGGGGACGACGACGACACCGGGGACGACGACGACACCGGGGACGACGACACCGGGGACGACGACACCGGGGACGACGACACGGCCGACGACGACACCGGGGACGACGACACGGCCGACGACGACACGGCCGACGACGACGACTCCACCGGGGCCGAGGACGCGGACGGGGACGGCTGGACCTCGGACGTGGACTGTGACGACGGGGATCCCCTCACCTACCCCGGCGCCCCCGAGCTCTGCGACGGGATCGACAACGACTGCAGCGGCCTCCCGCCCATGGACGAGATGGACATCGACGGCGACGGCGACCTGGCCTGCAACGACTGCGATGACGCCGACCCGACCGTGGACAACCTGGACCTGGACGGGGACTTCTTCTCGTCCTGCGACGGCGACTGCGACGACGGCCACCCGGCGATTAACCCCTATGCCTCGGACTTCGTCGGCGACGGGGTGGACCAGAACTGCGACGGGCTCGACGGGGTGGACGCGGACGGCGATGGGTACGCCGCCATCGCCTCGGGCGGGGACGACTGCGACGACCTGGACCCCGCGCTGAACCACGACGACGTGGATGGCGACGGCTGGGCCACCTGCGACGACGATTGCGACGACTTGGACCCCGCCCTCGATCCCGCGGACCTGGACGGGGACGGCTGGACCTCCTGCGACGGGGACTGCGACGACGACCACGGCCAGGTCTTCCCGGGCGCGCCGGACCTCTGCGACGCGTTCCTGGACAACGACTGCGACGGGGCGGTCGACCCACGGGAGATGGACGACGACGGCGACGGCTTCACCGACTGCGACGGGGACTGCGACGATGCCGACCCGGCGGTCTCGCCGGCGGAAGTCGAGGTCTGCGACGGGGTGGACAACGACTGCGACCCGGCCACGGACGAGAACGGGGACGGGGACGGAGACGAGGTCGCCCTGTGCGAGGGGGACTGCGACGACGGAGACGGCGGGGTGAGCCCCCTCGCGACCGAGATCTGCGACGGGCTGGACAACGACTGCGACGGGACCGTGGACGACGGCTGCGTCGACTGCAGCCGGTCGGTCCCCGCGGACCATGCCACCGTGGGCGCCGCCATCGCCGCCGCCGACCCCGGGGACCTGATCTGCGTCGCGCCGGGCACCTACTCGGAGAACGTGGACTTCTCCGGCCGGGAGGTCCACCTGCTGGGCACCGGCGGCCCCGCGGTGACGGTGCTCGAGGGAGGGCAGCTCAACAGCGTGGTGCGGTTCACCAGCGGCGAGGGGCCGGGCGCGGTGCTTGAGGGCTTCACGGTGACCAACGGCAGCGGGGGCAACGGCGCCGGGATCTCCGTGCAGAGCTCGTCGCCGACCCTGACCCGGCTGCGGATCACCGGCAACACCGGCAGCGGGCTGTACCTGGGGTGGGCGGAGGCCACGGTTCGCCACGTGACCATCAGCGGCAACGACGCGGGAGGGGGCTACGGCGGTGGCGTCCAGACCGTGTACGACGCCTCCACCCTGGACGACGTGGTGATCACCATGAACAGTGCGTACGAGGCAGGGGGTGTCCTGGTGTCGGGCTACTCGTCCACCGCGCTGTCCCACGCGGTGATCGCCGACAACGAGGCCACCAGCGAGTACGGCGGGGGACTGTATGTGTCCTCGGGCTCCACGGCCACCCTGACCAACGGGTTCATCATCGGGAACGTGGCCGCCTCCTACGGCGGCGGGATCTACGTCTGGAACAACTCCCACGCCACCCTCACCGGCGTGACCATCGCGGGCAACGAGGCCGGGACCCAGGGGGGCGGGATCTACGGACACACCCTGTGCACCGTGTCGGCGACGGACATCAGCATCACCCACAACGCGGCCGGATCGGGGGGCGGGGTCGCCGTGTCCGGGGCCGCGGTCTGGCTGGACCACAGCAACGTGTGGAACAACGCGCCCCAGGACTTCGTGAACATGGCCGACCCCACCGGCACGGACGGCAACATCTCCGCGGACCCGGCGTTCCTGGACATGAGCGGCCCCAACGGCCTGTTCTGGGACCTGCACCTGGACCCGGGAGCGTCCCTGGTCGATGCGGGCGCTGGCGGGCTGGACCCGGACGGGAGTCCGGCGGACATCGGCGCATACGGAGGCCCGGGCGCAGATGGTTTCGACCGGGACCAGGACGGCTTTCCCGAGTGGTGGCAGCCCGGCGCCTACGACCCGGCGGCCTACCCGGCGCTGGACCTGGACTGCGACGACCTGGACGCCGGGATCACCCCGGTCTGGGGGTGCTGAGGGGGAGAGTCGACGGCCCCGCCGACGTCAGCGCCTCCAGTCCACGCCCGGGTGATCGTCCAGCCGGGCGGACTCGGCGGCCAGCTCGGGGTCGTCCAGGTGATCGTCGAGGGGTTCGACCCTGGGGGATCGTCGACCGTGGCCACCGCGGACCAGCCCAGGCCGGTCACATCCGGATCGAGGGAGACGGTGGCGACCTGTGAATTGGTTGGCACCCGCGCGGGCACCCGCGCGGCACCCACGCGGCAGTCACATGACCTCGACCGATTTCGCTGTGAATTGCTTGGCACCCGCACGGGGTGAATTGGTTGGCACCCGCACGGCAGCACCCGCACGGCAGCGTCGGATCAGGGCAACGGCGGCGGGGCGAACTCGATGCTGACGGTGGCGCCGTCGGCGGCGGTGACCGTCACCTCGAACTCCACGGTGGAGCCGGGCTCGCCGCGCACCAGGGCGCGGTGGGCGTGGACCAGGCCCTCCTCTTCGGCCGTGAACCCGTTGTCACCGACCACGGTGTGGGATGCCTCGACGGCGGTGAACCAGCGCAGCATGACCCGGGCGGGGCCCACGGGCCGGTGCTTGAGCTTCTTGATCTTGAGCTCCGGTGTGCTGGGGGAGGTGAATTGGTTGGCACCCGCACGGCAGGGCACCCGCGCGGCAGTCACATCACCTCGACCGATTTCGCTGTGAATTGGTTGGCACCCGCACGGGGTGAATTGGTTGGCACCCGCACGGGCACCCGCACGGGCACCCGCACGGCAGGGGCCACGGGTCCTCGAGTGGAACGGCCAAGTGCGGTCAGTGACAACCGCCCCCCGTAGATCAGGGCCTCGACAGCGAAAAACACGGCATTGAGCCGGCTCTGGTGAATCGAACGGAGGGACTTCCCCACTGCCTGGTGTACAATCGTCGTGGCTCGCACGATATCCTCCTTGTTTCGGTGACTTAGACATCACCCAGGATATCATGCGGGCCTTTCTTCTACCGCCCCTCGGCCTGCTTCTTCCCGCCCAACTCAACGCCTCGGATCAGACCGAAAAAAGTGGGGATACCTGAGGTTGGCACCCGCACGGGCACCCGCACGGGAACGTCACGTTCCGGTTCCTGGATGTCGATGTCACGGGTCGCCTCCCTGGTGAGCCCAACCGCCCCCCATTGTCGCGCGAACCCAGTCGTTCCTCCACGTAGCCCAGCGCGACCCATCTCGAAACCGCACGTCACGATTCTGCTGCGACGCGAAGCGTCGACTGCAGCAATCGTGGCGAGTAGCGGGGCGGGGGGGCCCCGCCCCCCGGGCGGGCCCGCCCCCCCCCCCCCCCCCCCCGCCGCAAAA
>CAZITQ010000412.1:0-3628 GCA_964542165.1 uncultured Rickettsiales bacterium | reverse complement strand
GGAGCCCCAAGACCCGGCGTGTTCGGCTATCCGCCCCGCTCAGAAAGGAGGCTTTCTGGACAGCAGCGGGGACGCTCTTCTCGCGAGGGGTCCGAGCCACTATGCTGCGTCCATGCGAATCCACGACGCGTTCCTGTCGTTGCTCTCGGCGCTGCTCGTCGCCGCCGCGGTCGCCTCCCCGGGAACACCCGCGCTGGCCGCGGACGCACCCGCCATCGACCCCGTTCCCGGATTGCTCTACGACGAGACCTCCCTCTTCGAACGGGTGATCGTGGTGGACGAGGGGGGGTACCGCTACCTGCGGTTCGGGTCGCTGACCGGGGACGACCAGAGCGTGCTGAATCTGACCCAGCCCGACCTGCCGGTGCTGGAATACATCCCGCGGACCTGCTTCGGGATGGCCCTCGCGGAGGACCACCAGCGGGCCCTGGTGGTGGGCTTCGGGGCAGGGTCGACCACCCGGTTCTGGCACGGCCTGTATCCGCAGATGCGCATCGACTCGGTGGAGATCGACGCGCTGGTGGTCGCGGTGGCGTACCAGTTCTTCCTGTTTCCCTTCGACATCCTCCTCCCGGTCCACGTGATGGACGGCAGGGCCTGGGTCCAGGAGAGCCCTGGTGACTACGACGTGGTGTTGCTGGACGCCTACGGCGCGGGCGACGCCCCGTACCACCTGACCACCCTGGAGTTCTACGCCGAGGTCCAGGACAAGCTGGCCCCCGGCGGCGTGGTGATCGCCAACACGGTCGCCGATCTCCACTCGACGGTGCTGTCCCTCGAGCGGACCTTCCGCGAGGCCTTCCCCACCGTGTACCGGCTCGAGACCCCCAACGACGGCAACGTGCTGCTGGTGGGTACCCAGGGGACCCGGCTGAGCGACGAGGAGATCCGCGCCCGGCTGCAGCACTTCGCGACCGAGCACCTGCCGGGGATCTCCCCCGACGACCTGGGGGTGCCGGTACCCGCTCCGGGGGGGGTGACCGGGGCCACGGTCTTCCGCGACCGTCCCGCGGGCCGTCCGTGACGCGTCCCGCCGCGAGCGAGGTGGTCGAGGTCGGCGACCTGGTGGCCGGCGGCCGGGCCTTCGCCCGCCTGGAGGACGGCACACCGCTGTTCGTGGCCGGGGCCATTGCCGGGGAGCGGGTCGAGGTGCGCGTGGAACGCCGCCGGGCCCGGGTGGCCGAGGGACGGGCGACGCGCATCCTGGAGCCATCGCCGGACCGGGTCCAGCCGAGCTGCCCCTGGGCGGAATCCTGCGGCGGCTGTGACTGGATGCACCTGGAGTACGGGGCCCAGCTCCGCTGGAAGGGAGTCATCGCCCGCGAGGCAGCCCTCCGGCAAGCCCGGATCGAGCTCGACGAGACGCCCGTACCGGTCCCCTCCCCCGCCGCACTCGGGTACCGCGGGCGCATCCGCGTCCACGTGGACCGGCAGGGCCGCATCGGCTTGTTCGCGCCCGGGACCCACGAGGTCGTGGCCGTGGACCGCTGCGCCGTGGCCGCCCCACCCGTCAACGACGCCCTGGCCGCCCTGAGGGACGCGGCGGCCGCGGTCGGGGCGGACTTCGGACGCCAGGTGTCGGGGGCCGAGCTCCGGACCGGTGACGGCGCCACACCCTGGGCGATTCACCTGTTCTGGCGCCACCGCCGGGCACGCCCCTCCCCCACCCTGCGGACCGCGCTGGGGCGGATGGCCGCGGGTGGAGGGGCAATCTGGGCCGCGGGCAACGTCCTGGAGGGGCCGGATCACACGGAGTACCCCCTCCCCGAGGGTCTGGCGCTCCGCGCCGGGCCGCTGGCGTTCCTCCAGGCCAATCCCGGGGCGAATCGGCAGCTGGTCACCTACGTACGAGACGCCGCCCTGGCCCTGGCGGGGCCCCGTGGGAGGTTCCTGGACCTGTACTGCGGCGCCGGCAACCTGACACTGCCGCTGCTGGCCGCCGGGATGACGGGGACCGGGCTCGAGCTCTCCGCCGGGGCCATCGCGGACGCCCGGCGATCGGCCGAGGCGCTCGCCCTGCCCGCCGAGGCCTTCGAGGCCACACGGGTGGAGGCCTATCTCGGCAGGGACGGCGGGCGCCGACTCCCGGACCTGGTCCTCCTCGATCCTCCGCGAACCGGAGCCAAGGACGCGATCGAGGCCATCGCCGACCTGGGTGCCCGATCGATGCTCTACGTCTCGTGCGATCCGGTGACCCTGGCCCGGGATCTGGGGCAGCTCCGGCAACGGCGCTACGAAGTGCGGGACTGGACCGCCTTCGACCTCTTCCCCCAGACCCACCACGTGGAGTCCGTGGTCACCCTCACCCGGGGGGAATGACTGGCCGCCCAGCGGGGTCGACCCTAGGTTGCTTCCAACGCCGGCCCGCCTGGACGACAATAGACACGGGAGCCGACGCACATGGTGCAGGACTTGGCCGAAGACGCCCTCGTCGAGGCGCTGACCCCCGACGACGCCAGCCGACTGGTGACCCAGCTCCGCTCGGCGGTCGCCAGCGTGATCCACGGCAAGGACGAAGTGATCGACCTGGTACTGACCGCGGTGCTGGCCGGCGGTCACGTCCTGGTCGAGGACGTCCCGGGGGTGGGCAAGACCACCCTGGCCCGGGCCATCGCCGCGGCGCTGGGGTGCTCGTTTCGGCGGATCCAGTTCACCTCCGACCTCCTGCCGGGCGACATCCTCGGCGTGACGGTTTTCGATCGCAACCAGACCGAGTTCAGCTTCAAGGAAGGGCCCATCTTCGCCAACGTCGTACTCGCCGACGAGGTCAACCGGACCACGCCCAAGACCCAGTCCGCGCTGCTGGAGGCGATGAACACCAGCGAGGTCCACATCGACGGCGTGGGGCACGAACTGCCCCGTCCGTTCCACGTGATCGCGACCCAGAACCCCCGGGAGTACCACGGCACGTTCCCCCTCCCCGAATCCCAGCTGGACCGCTTCCTGGTCCGCCTGTCGATGGGCTACCCCGACCGGACGGCGGAGCGTCGTGTGATGCACGGCAGCGGTGAGGGGGGTGGGGATCTCCCGGCCGTGGTCGACCCCCGCCGGTTGCGGTCCCTGCAGCGGCTCGCGCTGGCCGTGACGATGGACCCCTCCATCGAGGACTACATCCTGAGGCTCGTGGACGCCACACGAACCTCACCGGATCTCTCGCTGGGCGCGAGCCCCCGGGGGACCCAGGCCCTCACCCGGGCCTCCAAGGCCGCGGCGTTGCTCGACGGACGCGACTACGTGGTCCCCGATGACGTCAAGGCCATCGCGGTGGCCGTGCTGGCCCACCGGGTCCTGCCCGCGGGCGGGGCGGATCCGATGGCCGCAAGGCGACCCACCGACGAGATCGTCACCGAGCTGCTGGACAGCCTCCCACCGCCGGGCTGATCGGGGGACCTATGGCCCGCGCCTGGACGGTTCGCCTGCGGAGGGGAGCCACCCCGCCGAGGGGCCCGGTGCTGCCCGACCCCGAGGTCGCCGCCCCCCCCCCCCGGGGGCCGGGGGTGGGGGGGCGCCCGGGGGGGCGGGGGCCCCCCCCCCCCCCAAGGCGGCGCGGCTGGGGCCCCGCGGGCCGGGGGCCCGCCACCGTGGCCGCCATGGCCGCCGGCCTGCTGCTGGCCCTGCGCAACCCCGT
>CAZITQ010000411.1:0-3690 GCA_964542165.1 uncultured Rickettsiales bacterium | reverse complement strand
CCCGGTCCGCTTCGTCCCCTCCCACGAAGACGGCACCCGCCCCTGGGCCACCGGCACCGCCCCCACCGTCACGCCCGAGGCGCTCGAGCGGATGAAGGCGCTGGGGTACGTGGATTGATGCGCCCGATCATCCGTCCAGCCTTCCAGGCATCCCGCACGTTCGGGTGGTTGGCCGTGGGAGCAGCCCTCGTCCTTTCCGGCTGCCACGAGTGCGCGTTCGAAGGGCTGATCGACGGATTCGAGCACGCTGCTGGTGACCTCTCGGGCTGCGAGGTCCAGGGCAGGGATCGTCAGGGAGACTGCTTCAACAAGTTCAACTTTCACAATCCGTCCATGGACGTGGAGACCCGGATCGTCGACATCGAGATCGAGACGGAGATGTTCGCCTGCTTCGAGGAGGGCCAGGTGGTGTCCTGGGACCGCTGGTCCAACGAGGAGCCCGAGGGAGACCTGGCCATCCGCCGACTCGTAGACTCCGCCTACTTCCCAGATGCCTGGACCTACTCCATCGACGCGATGGGCGGGCAAAGCGGAACGTGGGAAGTGGCCGTCGAGCTCCACGGGGTCGATGACGGCACACCCTATGCCTTCGAGGGGACCTACACCTTCTCGCAACCGCGGTCGTTCTCGATCGCGGGTTGTTCCAGCTGTAATTGAAACTCGGGGTCATGCGCAGTCGACAATCCCCGTCAGGGAGGTGAGGACTGGCCCTGGTCATCGTGGCCCCAGCAGGCCAGCTCGCCGTCGACGAGCACGCCGCAGCCGGAGGATGCAGGGATGCAGGGATGCAGGGGACGGAGATTGACCATCGACCTTTTCCTGATGTCGGCCATCCCAAGTGGAAAATGATCAATGGTCAATCTCCGTCCCCCTGATTCCCCCAGATCGACACCATCCTGGGCCGCCACGTGGAGCCCGGCTTCTCGGTGTTCGTCAACAGCGGCTACCACCGGGTGGAGGACCAGGGCATCTTCGCCGTCCTGGGCCCGGACGTGGCTCCCGGCCCCCTCGAGACCCCCGTGGCCTCGGTGGACGTTACCCCCACCGCCCTGTGGCTCCTGGGCCTCCCCGCCGGCGAGGACATGGCCGGCCGCCCTGTCACCACCGCCCTCACCGACCGCGGCAACCGCCGCAACCCGGTCCGCTTCGTCCCCTCCCACGAAGACGGCACCCGCCCCTGGGCCACCGGCGCCACCCCCACCGTCACTCCCGAGGCCCTGGAGCGGATGAAGGCGCTGGGGTACGTGGACTGAGGCCTCTCGTTCATTCACCTGTTCATCCACGAATCAAAGGGGCTCGATCCTGGGTGTGGTCGTGATGCTCGTCGCGGTGGCGAGCCGAGCGGCCGGGGATTTCCATTCGATTGGAGTTTCATCATGTCCAGGTTCCACACGCTGTCTCTCGATTCGTTCCGCCGGACCGTCCGCTTCCCCGTGCTGGGGATGATCGCCGCGCTGGTCGCGCTCGGTGCCGGGGGTGTGGTCTGGGCCGGTTCGTCCACCGGGTACGACGTCGACGTGACCATCGACACCACCCAGCGGATCGCCGCCGGCTCCCTGAGCGGGGCACGGGACAGCGCGTGGGGGACGCAGGACATCGGCTGCGGGCGTTCCTCCGACGGCTGGATCAGCTGCCTCGCCATCGACGACAACGGCAACTACCTGCGCTGTACCAGCAACGACTACGTCTACTGGGAACTGGCGGGATCGCTTTCGGCCGCCAGCTTCCTCTGGTTCGAGTGTGACAGCTCCAACGGGTTGACCTACATGAGCGTCGACAACGCGTCGCGGAACCTGCCGAAGCACTGAGGCCTCCCTCCGCCCGCACCTCGAAATACCGGGAGGCGAGATCAGACGGGGGTCAGGACCGGGGCGGTAGACTGGGGGGAACCGGAGGCCACCGATGACCCGCTGCCTGCAACTCCTGCGCTACCTCTCACTGCTGTCGCTGATCGCCCCACTCTGCCTGGCGTGCCCGACACCTGCCGCGGACGACGATGCAGCTGACGACGACGACACCGGCGGTGATGACGACGACGACACCGGCGGCGATGACGACGACACCGGCGACGACGACGACGACGACGACGACGACGACGACGACACGACGGGCTGTGGACCGTTCGTCGCCTGCGCGGACGCGCCGACGGTGACCGACGCCGAGGGCAACGTCTACGACACCGTCGACGTCTGCGGCCAGTGCTGGATGGCCGAGAACCTGGACATGGGTGCGATGATGGTCGTCACCCCGGACGAGGGGCCGACGGGCAACATCCAGCCCAACGACGACACCGTCCAGAAGTTCTGCATGGGCAACAGCGCGTCCAGCTGCTCCGCCAACGGGGGCCTGTACCAGTGGCGAGAGGCCATGGCCCACGACAGCGACGATCCAGGCGGCCTCTGCCCCGAGGGCTGGCACATCCCCGGTGACGAGGAGTGGAAGACCCTGGAGATCAATCTGGGCATGTCCGCCGCCGATGCGGACGAGCAGAGCGAGTGGCGGGGCGACGATCAGGGCGAGCAGCTGATGGAGGGGGGGGAGGCCGGCTTCGACGCCCCCATGGTCGGTTACGTCGGACCGGTGATGGGAGGGTACTACGACTTCATCAACGACGGCAGCTCGTGCGGATTCTGGACCTCGACCGCCAACGGAGGAAACGCCTGGTACCGGGCGCTCCACGATGACCAGTCGGCGATCTACAGGGCGCTGTACCACCAGGTGGAGGAGGCCCTTTCGGTCCGATGTCTGCGAGATTGATCCCGAGCTGCGAGAGTTCAGCTCTTCCAGCTCTTGCCCCAGCTCGCGGCTCTTCGGCCCTTCGACACCCGCCCAGGTGTCACGGGGGTGAGGACTGGCCCTGGTCGTCGTCGCCCCAGCAGGCCAGCTCGCCATCGGCGGTGACGGCGCATGCGTGGTAATCCCCCACGTCGACCTGCGTGTAGGCCCCGGCCGGCGGTGTGGTGACGTCCGACTCCTGACCCCAGCACGCCAGCGTCCCCGCCTGCCGGATGGCGCAACAGTGGCTGTGCGCACACGCCACCTGCTGGAAGTTGCCGGCTGGCGGGCTCCCTTCCAGCAGGTCGTCCCGTCCCCAGCACTCGATGTCCCCGCTGGTCCGGACCGCGCAGCCGAGGCGCGGGCCCAGGTCCAGCTGCAGGAACTCTCCCTCCGGGGGGAACGTCAGATTCTCGAGGTCGTATCCCCAGCACTCCAGCGAGCCGTCCGTGCGGACGCCGCACCCGATGGGGTAGGCATCGACGAACTCGCTCAAGGCGATCTGCTGGAACGAGCCGGTGGGTGGTGTGAGCCACGAGGAGTCGCCCCAGCAGGCCACCTCGCCGCCGACGAGCACACCGCAGGCCAGGGTATCCGCCACCCTGACCTGGGCGTAGGCCCCTGCGTCGGGTTCGCCCACGTTGGACATGAAGCTCGTGCCCCCCCAGCAGTCCGCGCTCCCATCGACGGCGACCGCGCACACGCCGGCCTCCGAGAAGCGGCCCGCGGTGTCGATCTGCACGAACTCCACCGCGGGGGCCTCGAGGTCTTCCACCGCGCTTCCCCAGCAGGCCACGTGGCCATCGCCGTGCACGGCGCAACTGTGGACTTCGGCGACGCTCGCCTGCTCCCAGACCGGCTCGGTGTCGTCGTCGCCGGTGGTGTCGTCGTCGCCGGTGGTGTCGTCGTCGCCGG
>CAZITQ010000410.1:0-3739 GCA_964542165.1 uncultured Rickettsiales bacterium | reverse complement strand
CCCGTCGCAGTCGTTGTCGATGTGGTCGCAGACCTCGGCGGCATCCGGGTGGATGTCCGCGTTGGTGTCCATGCAGTCACCCTCGCAAGAGGTGTAGCCGTCGGCGTCCTGGTCGAAGCCGTCGTCCACGGTGCCGTCGCAGTCGTTGTCCAGCCCGTCGCAGTACTCCACCTCGCCCGGGTTCACCGACGCGTCGGAGTCGTCGCAGTCCAGCTCGTCGTAGGCGTCGGCGCAGTCGTCGTCGTCGTCGTCGGTGTAGCCGTCGCCGTCGGCGTCGAAGTCCTCGTCCACGTCGTCGTCGCAGTCGTTGTCGACCCCGTCGCAGACCTCGTCGTTGCCGGGGAAGGCCGTGGGATCGCCGTCCTCGCAGTCGTCCTCGCAGGTGGACACACCGTCGCCGTCGGCGTCGTTCCAGTTGAGCTTGGACTCGCTATCGTCGCAGTCCTCGGCCTCGTCGCTGGGGCAGTCGGGGCCGACGCGCCAGCCGTCGCCGTCCTCGTCCACGCAGTCCTCGCCGGGACCGGTGGAGTCGTCGTCGTCGTCCTGCTGGGTGGGGCAGCCCACCGCGAGCAGCATCGCGAGAAGGGGGAGCAGCGGGAACAGGGACGTGCGCAAGGGGCTCATGACAACTCTCCAGCTGGGGGATTCCAGGTGGCGCGCATCCTATGGAAAGCGCGCGCGGGGGGCAAGGGCACCTTGGGGCGCGCGGGCGCTGGGGTCAGGCGATCCGGCGGAGGACCGCGGCGTAAAAGGCGTCCCAGGGCCCCTGGCCGGGGTGGGTCGACAGGTCTCCCCGATCCGTCCGGGCGACGCCCCAGTCCTCGGCCACGGGATCGCGTTTGAACTCCCCTCCCCCATCCAGGAAGCTCTCGACCACCTGCTCCCCCTCCTCGGGGGCGAAGCTGCACACCGCGTACACCAACCGTCCACCGGGCCGGACCGCGCGTGCGGCCGCGCCGAGCAGCTCCCCCTGCTGGGTGGCGAAGCGCGGTAGATCGGCGCCCCGTCGTTGCCAGCGCAGCTCGGGATGCCGGCGCAGGGTGCCCAGGGCCGAACAGGGCGCGTCGACCAGGACCCGGTCGTACCCGTCCCGGTGCGGCGCCGCCGGCGCCAGCTCGAGGGCGTCACCGATCAGGGTCTCCACCCCCTCGTGTCCGAGGCGGCCGGCCTCCGTCCGCAGCAGGCTCATCCGCCGCTCGGAGATGTCGATCCCCACCACACGCCCCGGGGGCCCCACGGCGTCGGCCAGGGCGAAGGTCTTTCCCCCGGGGGCCGCGCAGAGGTCGAGCACGGACTCACCCGGGGCCGCTCCCACGAGCAGGGCCACGGCCTGGGCGGCCGCGTCCTGGATCGCGAACCAGCCCTCGTCCCAGCCCGGCAGGGCGGTGGGGTCTCCCCCTCGCACCAGCAGCGCGTCCGTCCGATCGAGGGGGGGCGGGGGCGGCTCCACCTCGACGCCCAGCTCTCGCCAGCGGTCCACCAGGTCGGGGCGTCGCGGACGGACGGCGAGCACCGGTTCGCCGTTGAACGCCGCGGCCGAATCGGGCGGCATCCGCGTCAGGATCCAGCGGGGCATCGAGTACTGCACCCACGGATCCTCGGGCTCTCCGGCCCGGTCGGGGTGGCGCAGCAGGCTCCGCAGGGCGGCGTTGACCAGACCCGCCGCGCGCCGGGCTCCCAGCGCCTTGGTCACCTCGACTGCCTGGTGGACCGCGGCCCGGTCGGGCACCCGATCCATCCGCCACAGCTGGAAGACCGCGCTGCGCAGCACGGCCCGCACCGGCGGATCCAGGTCCCGGGGGTGGCGGCTCAGGTGACGATTGAGGGCGTGATCGATGCTTGTGCGGTTGCGCTCGACGCCGAGGACCAGGGCCCAGCCCAGGCCACGCTCGGGCCCGCGCACACCGCCCGCGTGCCGCCCGTAGACCTCGTCGGCGTGTCCCCCACGCTGCTCCAGGTCGACGAGGGTCCTGGCCGCGGCCAGGCGGCCGGGGGATGGGCTCATGGGTCCAGCGCCGGGTTCTCGCCCGCCAGGATGCGGTCCACGTACGTCCCGTACGCCTCGGCGGTGCGCGGCAGGCGGACCTTGTGCCCGTTGACGAAGAACGAGGGCACGCTCTTGACCCCCGCCGCCTTCGCCTGCTCGCGCTGCGCCTCCAGGATGTCGCCGTCCATGGCGGCCACGTAGTCGTCCCGGTAGCGCTCCAGATCGAGGCCCACCTGCTCGGCGGCCTTCTCCATGGACACCCCGTCCTCGACCACCTGCTTGGAGAGCTTCTTGCGATCGGCGAACAGGACCTCGGATATCTCCAGGAACTTGCCCTGCTTGCCCGCGGCGTGCGCGGCGACCCCCGCCTCGTCCGCCTGGGGGTGGATCCGCAGGGGCAGGTTCATCACCGCCACCTGGACCTGGTCGGGGTACCTGTCCCGCAGCCCGGTGATCACGGGGTAGCTGTCCGAGCAGTAGGGGCACTGGTAGTCCATCCACCACACGATCTGCACGGGTGCGTCGGCGGGGCCGAGCACGGTGGCGGTGGAGGTGTCGAAGTCGAAGCGTACCCCCTGGTAGAGGCGCTTTCGGGCCTCGTCCCGCTCCCTACCGGCGGCGAGCAGGTCCCGGGCGTAGCCCGCCTGGCTGGCGCAGACTCCACAGTCCGCCTCGTTCTCGAGGCTCCAGGCCAGGGTTCGACCCTCCTTGCGGTGCTCCTGCAGAGGACTGGGGACCCGGTTGACCAGCTCCGTCCAGTTCGCGACATCCACCTCGCCGAGCTCCTCGGGTGCCCACGCGAGGGCGCCCAGGAGGGTCTCGGTGGTCACCTCGGTGGCCAGGAGCAGGGGCATCACCAGCGGGCGGTCCGCCGCAGCGGCCCCCTGGCGCTTGCCGATGGCCACCCCGGACTTCACCCCGTCGCTCCGGCCGAGGTAGTACCCCCCGACGCCGGCACCGGCACCCACCACGACGATCACCAGGATCCAGGTCCAACGATTCACGGTCCGACCTCCGAGGGCGTACCTCTACCGCATGCGCACCGATTCGCCAAGCGCGGGTGAGGTTTCTACCTCCCTTCCCCGCGATCTTCTCCGGAGGGCGGACGGGCGGGGAAGGGTGGCGGGGCGGGGTGGGCGGAAGCGCTAGAAGTCGTCGAAGACCTGATCGTCGCTCGCGAAGTCCTGCATGGCCTTGCGGGTGGTGTCCGGGGATCGCCTGCTGCGACGCATGAGCAGGATCACCGTGTACAGTCCCATCACGCCCAGCCCGGCGGCAAACGACATCAGCAGCAACAGGGGCAATGGCAGCGGGGTGTCGGTCTTCCAGGCCGCCACGCCCAGGTCCAAGAAGAGGTAGACCTGGGTGGCCTCGTTCTGCAGGTAGAACAAGGTCCCGAGCACCACCACCAACAGTGCGAGCCCCCCGAACACGTACAGCTTTGCCTTCTTCATCCCGATTCCGCCTCGCGGAGCCTGCGGATCTGCTTCACCGCAGCTCGATGGGAGCTACTCTACAGGCCCGGCCCGGGCTCCGTCCAGGCGACGGGGGGCGAGAGGCGTGGGAGGAGTGGGAGATGGAGAGAGGAGTTCTCCAGGGAACTCAGGATGGTGGGAAGCAGGGTATCTCGGGCTGAGTACTTATTCGTCGCCCTCGGCCTTGGCCTCTTCGGGCTCCTCGGCCTTGGCCTCTTCGGCCTCCTCGGCCTTGGGCTCCTCGGCCTTGGGCTCCTCGGCCTTGGGCTCCTCGGCC
>CAZITQ010000409.1:0-3740 GCA_964542165.1 uncultured Rickettsiales bacterium | reverse complement strand
CGCGACCGGGGACGACGACGCGACCGGGGACGACGACGCGACCGGGGACGACGACGCGACCGGGGACGACGACGCGACCGGAGACGACGACACCACCGGCGGCGCGCCCCCGTACGTCGAGTTCTACGCGACGGGCGCCCACTTCACAGGTCAGCACGACTACCTGTACGACGTGGTCTGCAGCGCGCCGGTGCCCGACACCTTCCGCATCGAGGGGCGCCCGAGCGCGGGCTCCGCGGACGTCATGATCCTCTCGATCTCCGACCCGCCGGCGGTGGGTGGCTTCTTCGAGGCCAGCTTCTCCCTGGAGTGGCACTACGGCGGCGACGTGGTCAGCAAGTCCATGGGCCACGCCCAGTGCAGGCTCGGATTCGTGCAAAGCCAGCCCTGGACCGGGTTCTTCGACTGCAACGACGCCGAGTACTTCGACGGCGTGAACGGGCACCAGGTCGTGATCCAGAACGGCTACTTCGGCTGTCCCTGATCCTCCGTTCCCACCTCGCGATTGTGCGCTCCGTTCCGCCGTGCTAGGCCCGTTCTCGGGGGCTTTCGAGAGGGAGGTGGACCGTGCGGCGACGAACCTGGAAGGCGCTGATCGGCGTCGCGGCCTGGGTCCCGGCGCTGGCCGCCCTGGCCGGCGCGGACCTGTCCCTGGACATCCGGCTCGAGCAGCCCGGGGCCGAACCGACGGACGGACCCGCCGTCGCCGTCGACTTCATCGACGGTCGGGACGCGGGCGACGGGGGAGGGGACCCGACCAGCCTCGGCCTGCTGAAGTCCTCCGATCCCCGCCGGGTCGTGCACGCCAGCGGGCTCGGGATCGCCGATGTGGTCCGGGCCTCCGCGGCAGCCGCCCTCGCCGACGCGGGCTTCGACGCCCGCCCGGAGGAGGACGCGGGTCATCCCCGGTTGACCGTCACCCTCCAGGAGATCTCCGCCCGGGGGCTGACCCGCTGCAAGGTCCCGGTCCAGCTGCGACTGGAACTCGTCCCCGCGGGAGCCACGGCCCCCTCGTGGGCCGAGACCGTGACCGTCAAGGGCGAGGTCACCCTGGCCAGCGGTCCGGAGGACCTGGCTGCGGGGTACGAGGATGCGATGGCCCGGGCGAGGCGGGAGATGGGGGAACGGTTCGAGGGGGGCGCGTTCGCTCGGGTGGTTGCGCCGGTTCGGGCGGGCGGGGCCGAGTCCGAGCCGGTACGCCGGACCGCCGAGTCCGAGCCGGTACGCCGGACCGCCGAGCCCGAGACCGAGGCCCAGTCCGAGACCGGAGCCGGGTCCGAAGACACAGGGAGCCAGCTCCCTGTGGATCTCCAGCCCGCGGCCGTCATCCGTATCGACGAGATCACCGACCCCACCGAGAAGGCCGCCACCGCCCAGCTCGCCGACCTCTGCCTCACCCACTTCCGCATCGAGTTCACCTTCCTGGGCGAGGACGACTCCAGCGAGTGGACCGTGACGTTGGTGGACGAGGACGACGACGACGTGGGCTACGTGAACCTGGACGACGAGGAGACCATCGAGTTCGACGGGGACGACGAGGACCTGGACGACGAGGCCGACGCCGGCGAGTCCCACCGGGCCGTCATCGAGGTCGACGACGACGAGGTCACCGTCTGGATCGGCGACGAGGAGGTCCTCGACGACGAGGACCTGGACAGCTACGACGAGTGCCTCCACCTGGAGATCAAGGTCGACGACGACATGACGCTGACCGATTTCGTGGTCACGCCCATGTGACCTCACACCCGCTCCGTGGACTACCCGGGTGGACGGAGTTCGTCCGTGGAGGGTGTCGTCATGGCGCTACGGTGGTCCCCGGGGTTCCTGGGCCTGGCTTTCCTGTTCATCTGCATCGCCTGCACCGGTCTGCCTCCCGGTGAGATCGAGGGTGACGTCCTCGTGGACGGTGACGACGACGACGGGGGAGGCGGCGATCCCGTGGTCGGCGGCCTCCCCGAAGGGGTGACCATCACACCGGAGCCCGGCGCGGCGCTGGCCTGGAACGGGTGCCTGGAACTGTCCCTGGACGACCCGCTTCCGGATCTGACCGCGGTGGCGGTGGACGAGGACGGAAACTCCTGGGGCGTGTTCGCCGGGGCCCTGGACGACGTGGGCGTGATCCTCCCGACCCGCGCCTGGCCCCCGGGGCAGACGGTCCGGCTGGAGCTGACGTGGGACGGGGGGAGCGCCCTGCTCCAGTACCCCGTCGACGAGCCCGCCCCGACCCTGCTCTCCCCGGTCGGCGTGGGAGTCCGGGCGACGACGGGCGGCGAGGTCTGTCCCCAGACCCAGGGGATCGACGCCATCCTGACGGCCATGTCGCTGGTGTTGCCCAGCTACGACGCCCTGGTCGAGATCATGAGCCACGACCCCCAGAACGGTGCTTCCGAAGCTCGCTTCGCCTGGTCCGAGAGCCACGGCGGCGGCCAGCACCCCTCCCAGCCCACCTACGATCTGTGGGCCACGTACGACGATCCCCTCGTCACCGCTTCCCTCGTCCCCGCCCAGCTCCCCTGGCCCGGCTTCGCCGAGACCATCGTCCACGGCTGGGGCGGGATGCAGCTACCCGAGGGCGGCGGCCCCCCCGTCCACAACGCCATCGGCCTGATGGCCGAACTCCCGACACTCGAAGCCTTCGTCAATCTGGTCGGAATCTGCGACGACCTGGCCGACCACGGCGCCCCCTGGTGTGGCCCCTGTCCCCACGACCACGGCGAGACCTGCGTGTACGGCTACGTCCGGGACGTACCGGTCGAGGGCCTGGATTTCCCCTTGGAGTACGTGGATGGTCCGGTGATCTGGTAGTCCCGTCTCGGCGCCGGACGGTCAGGGGGCCACCCACCAGCGCTCCGCACTGGCCAGCGGGCTGCGAAGATCCAGGGTCACGTCCCGCACCCGGGCGTTGACTGCCCCGAGATCCTCCCGCCAGTACAAGAAGGCATAGGGCTGGGCCTCATGGATCCGGTCCTGGAGCTTTCGCCAGCACTCGTCGGCCTCGGCCGGATCGGCTGCCGCCAGCCCCTGGGCGATCAGTGCGTCGGACTCCGGGTCCGTGTACCCGACGTAGTTGAGGAATTGCCCGGTCTGCCAGCGGACCGACGGATCGACCATCAGGCTGGCCATCGCCCCCACCACCGCGGCCTGGTAGTCCCCGCCGAGCAGCCGTTCGTTGAAGGCATTGCTCTCCAGGGTGTTCAGCGTGACGTCCAGACCGGCCCTTCGCAGCTGCTCCTGGAGGATCACCTGGACGCGTTCGCGACGGGCGTTGCCGCTGTTGGTGGCCAGGGTGAAGGCGAAGGGCTGTCCGTCCCGGTCGAGTACGCCGTCGACGCCCAGACCTGGTACGGGGACCTGGACGGGGACGGCTTCGGCGACCCGGCGATCTCCGAGCAGGCCTGCGCCGCGGGCCAGGACTTCGTGGACAACGCCGACGACTGCGACGACTCCGATGCGGCCCAGTACCCGGGCGCGGACGAGGTCTGCAACGGCGAGGACGACGACTGCGACGGGGACGTGGACGAGGACGACGCGGTCGACGCCGCGACCTGGTTCATCGACAACGACGCGGACGGGTTCGGCGACGCGGCGGTGATCGAGGTGGCCTGCGACCAGCCCCCGAGCTTCGTGGACAACGACCTGGACTGCGACGACTCCGACGCCGCCGTGAACCCGGCCGCCGCCGAGGTCTGCAACGGCATCGACGACGACTGCGACGCGGCCACCGACGAGCTGGTGGACGG
>CAZITQ010000408.1:0-3756 GCA_964542165.1 uncultured Rickettsiales bacterium | reverse complement strand
GAGGACGACGAGTGCACCGGCGACGACGACACCACCGGGGACGACGACACCACCGGCGACGACGACACCACCGGCGACGACGACACCACCGGTGACGACGACGACGACACCGCCACGCTGGACGACGACGACGACGTCGCCTGCGAGTGCACCAACGACATGACCGGCGGCGTCGCCACCGGTGGGCCGCTGGCGCTGCTGCTGCTGGCGAGTCTCGCCGGATTCCGACGCCGGCCGCGACGCAACGCACGCTGACCCCGGGAGGTCCAGCATGGTCCTGCAGCATCGACCGACGACGGCCATCGCCGTCGCCTTCGCCAGCCTGTTCGCGCTGGCTCCGGCGGCGGCGTGGGAACACAACGGAGAGCTGGGGTCCGCGGATGCCTCGTACCTCGGTGAGGCCGCCGGCGAGTACGTGGGCTGGATGCTCGCGACCGGCGGTGACGTGGACGGCGACGGATTCGCCGACCTGCTGGTCGCCGCGACCTACAACGACGAGGCGGATGCGGAGGCGGGTCAGATCTACCTGATCCTGGGCCGGGACATGGGCTGGGTGATGGACCTGGATCTCGATCAGGCCGACGCCTCCTTCCTGGGCGAGCTGGCCAACGACCACGCGGGCGAGAGCGTCGCCATCGCGCCGGACGTGAACGGGGACGGCTACGACGACCTGCTGGTGGGCTCCCCGTCCAACTGGGAGGCGGGGCCGGTCCACGGCCAGGCCTACCTGGTGCTCGGCGGCGACAGCGGCTGGGCGATGGACACCAGCCTCGCGTTCGCCGACGCGTCCTGGCACGGGGAGGCCAGCGGCGACCAGGCGGGCGTCTCGGTGGCCGGGCTCGGGGACGTGGACGGCGACGGATTCGGCGACCTGGCGGTGGCCGCCCACGGCAACGGCGACGGCGGAACGATGGCCGGCCAGGTGTACCTGGTGCTGGGCCGCGACACGGGCTGGGCCGCGGACGTGGGGCTGGATGCCGCGGACGCATCCTTCCTGGGCGAAGCCGACGGCGACGTCCTGGGCGCACGCATTGCCCGCGCGGGAGACGTCAACGGGGACGGCCGGGCCGATCTCCTGATCGCATCGCACATGAACGACGAGGGCGGCACCGACGCGGGCCAGGTCTACCTGGTCCTGGGACGGCAGAGCGGCTGGTCGATGGACGAGAGCGTGGTCAACGCCGACGCCTCCTTCCTGGGCGAGAACCCCGAGGACCTGGCGGGAGCCACCCTGGCGGGGGCGGGGGATGTGGACGGGGACGGCCTGGACGACCTGCTGATCGGCGCCGAGCTCAACGACCAGGAGGAGGTGGACGCCGGCAAGGTCTACCTGATCCTGGGCCGGCAGGTGGGGTGGTCGACGGACGTGGACCTGGCCAATGCCGATTCGTCGTTCCTGGGCTACGCCTGGTCCCAGCGCGCCGGCAGCGGACTGGCCATCGCCCCGGACCTGGACGGCGACGGCTACGACGACATCGTGATCGGCGCCCGGGGGGACAGCGTGTTCGACTCCGAGGCCGGCAAGAGCTTCGTGCTCTTCGGCAACCCCTCGGGGTGGGGACCGGACGCGCCGCTGACCGAGGCCGACGGCTCGTTGATCGGCGAGGTGGCGGGCGATCTGTCCGGCTACGGGGTGTCGGGCATCGGCGACGTGGACGGGGACGGCATCGGCGATCTGCTCGTGGGCGCCTCGGGCAGCGACGACGGCGGCGCCGAGGCGGGCCAGGTCTACGTGGTGCACGGCCACCCCCAGACCTGCCCCGACGCCGACGGCGACGGCTGGGGCTACCCTGGCAAGCCCATCTGCACCGGCGGACCCGAGGACGACTGCGACGACGCCGACCCCCTCGTGTACCCGGGGGCGGTCGAGGCCTGTAACGGGATCGACGACGACTGCGACGGGACCGTCGACAACGACACCGGACCGGACGTGGACGGGGACGGGTTCAACGTCTGCGACGGCGACTGCGACGAGGGGGACCCGGCCATCTACCCCGGCGCGACCGAGGTCTGCAATGACCTGGACGACGACTGTGACGGGCAGCTGGCCGACTTCGAAGAGGACCTGGACGCCGACGGCTGGTCGGTCTGCGAGGGGGACTGCGACGAGAGCGCGGACTACATCCACCCGGGTATGGCCGAGGAGCACTGCAACGGCCTGGATGACGACTGCGACCCCACGACCCTGGACGCTCCGGACGCGGACGGCGACGGTTCGTCGGTCTGCTACGACTGCGACGACAACAACCCCACCGCCAACCCGTCGGTGATCTACGACACCTGCGACGGGGCGGACAGCGACTGCAACGGGCTGATCGACGACGGGGACGCCGACGGCGACGGCCTGTGGGTCTGCGACGACTGTGACGACCAGGATCCCCTGCTCAACGCCACGGACTCGGACGCCGACGGCTGGACGGTCTGCGACGGCGACTGCGACGACCTGGACCCGCTGATGAACCTGGACGACGCGGACGGCGACGGGGTGAGCACCTGCGGCGGTGACTGCGACGACGCCGACCCGGCGGCATACCCCGGCGGTGGCGAGGTCCTCGACGCGGCGGACAACGACTGCGACGGCCTGGTGGACGAGGGCGCGCTGCCCGCCAACGCCGTGGTGATCACCGAGGTCATGCGCGACCCCGATGCCGTGGACGACGAGGACGGCGAGTGGTTCGAGCTGTACAACGCCACGGCCATGGACGTGAACCTGGTGGGGGCCGAGATCTACGATCTGGACGGCGACCAGTTCACCGTGGGCAACGACCTGTGGATCGCCCCCTACGGCTTCGCCGTGCTCGGCCGGCGCAGCGATCCGACCCTCAACGGCTGGGTGACGGTGGACTTCACCTACGCCTACGGGATGCTCCTGGACGACGAGGACGAGATCTACATCGAGCACGGCGGCCTGCTGCTGGACGCGATCGAGTTCGACGACGGCCTGACCTGGCCCAACCCCCTGGGCCGATCGATGTCCCTGGAGCCCAACGCCTTTGACGTGTCCCTCAACGACCAGGGGGCGGCCTGGTGCGCGACGTCGGCGGTGCCGGCGTACCAGCTGTTCGGGGGTGACCACGGCACGCCGGGGGACGGCAACCCCGCCTGCTGCGGCGACCAGGACGGCGACGGTTTCGGCCACCAGGGCTGCGGGGGAGGGGACTGTGACGACTCGGATCCCGCGGTCTACCCCGGCGCCCCCGAACCCTGTGACGGACTGGACAACGACTGCGACGGCGACATCGACGAGGAGCCGGCCTACGACGCGGACGGCGACGGGTACACCACCTGCGGCGGCGACTGCGACGACTTCGACGCCGACACCTACCCCGGCGCACCGGAGCTGTGCGACGGCCACGACAACGACTGCGACGGTTTCGTGCCGGTGGACGAGGAGGACGCTGACGGGGACGGCGACATGATCTGCGAGGGCGACTGTGACGACACCGATCCCAACGTGGACCTGGACGACATGGACGGCGACGGCTACTCGCCGTGCGACGGGGACTGCGACGACTCGGCGGCCCACGCCTACCCGGGGGCACCCGAGGACTGTGACGGCATCGACAACGACTGCGACGGCATCATCGACGACATCGATCTGGACGGCGACGGGTACTACTCGGGCGATTGCGGGTACGGGGATTGTGACGACGAGGATCCCGCGGTCCACCCCGGCGCTGCCGAGGACTGCTTCGACGGCGAGGACAACGACTGCGACCACCTGATCGACGACGACGATCCCGAGTGCTGGGGTGA
>CAZITQ010000407.1:0-3766 GCA_964542165.1 uncultured Rickettsiales bacterium | reverse complement strand
AGTCGCCGCCGCAGGTGGTCCAGCCGTCGCCGTCGGCGTCGAAGCCCTCGTCCACGTCGCCGTCACAGTCGTCGTCGACGAAGTTGCAGGCCTCGGGGGCGCCCGGGTAGACGTCCGGATCCGCGTCGTCGCAGTCGGTCCCCCCGCAGTCCGGAGAGGCGAAGCCGTCCCCGTCCGCGTCCTCGGCGCCCGTGTACTCGAGCTGCACCTGACTCACGGTAGGGCTGTCGAAGCCGTCCCCGACCAGGGTCACGCGGACCTGGGCGAAACCGCCGGAAGGGATGCCGGGGACGGAGCCCGCGGGGTCGGTCAGCTCGGCGCTCCAGGCGCTCCAGCTGCCGTCCGGCGTGGCGGTGGGGCCGGAGCGGACGGCCACCGAGACGTCGGTGCCCACCAGCAGGGCCTCGGTCCAGGACACGAGGTCCCAGGTCGATCCCGCGCACCCGGTGGCGACCACCTCGGAGGTCCAGGTGCCCAGGGTCGCGAGCTGACCCTCCGCGTCACCGGGGGCCGCCGAGGGCTCCGGATCGACCCAGCGGCGGACCAGCAGCCAGTCGAAGTACCCGGCCGGGTTGTTGAGGGTCGAGAGCATGCCCAGCCGGCCGCCGGTGAGCGGATTGGGATCCGAGTACGAGACGATGTCGGTCCCGTCCAGGGCCATGGTCAGGGTGCCCGCGTGGGAGCGGGCCTGGTAGGTGTGGGTCGACCCCACGGCGATGGTCACGTTGGCCGGGGCGGTCACGTCGCCCTCGGTGATGCTGCGGCCGATGCCGCTGCGGCTGCCCAGCCCGTCCCAGGTCTGGGCGCTGTAGTAGCTGCTGCCGCTGTCGTCCACGTTGACCACCAGCCCCAGGCCGTCGTTGTCGTCGGAGGTGGCCGCGGTCTCGACCAGAAAATCGGTGTCCACGTCGATGCCGGAGACCAGCAGGGAGGCGTAGCTGTAGATGTCGTTGGCGTTGTACGCGTAGCCCCCGGAGATGGCCCAGGTCTCGTTGCCGTGCCCGTTGAGCCCCTGGGACTCGTAGTCCGCGATGGAGTTGGACGAGAAGTCGTCCCACCACAGCATGGCGTCCGCCCTGCTGGACACATCGGCGGCCCCCGGGTTGCCGTGGTAGGCCCAGATCGTCGCGGTCCCCGACGCGGGAACGCTGGGGACACGGACCCAGACCGTGGTCGTCGGGGTGTCGAGTCCGCTCTCGATCCAGTGGCCGAGCAGGGTCCCCAGGTCGTCCACGAAGCGCAGGTCGGCACCGCTGGCCTCCAGGGTGCCGGCGCCGATCATCGCCTGGGTGTCGAGGGTGACCACCACCGAGTAGTCGGTGAGCGCGTTGCCGGACTGCTCGGTCACGGTGATGGGCGTGCGAAAGGCCCAGGCCGCGTCCCACCAGTCGGCGGCAGCCGTCAGGCCCAGGCTACCGGCGGGATCGACCTCCACCTCGGCCAGGGAGCCGGACAGGAAGTCGGCCTCCGTCGACCAGGCGAAGGTCTGGCTCCGCGCCTCGATGGGCGGCAGTAGGAGGGCGGAGAGGAGGGGGGCGATGGCGAGAAATCTGGGCACGGCGGTCTCCCTGGGGTCTCGGGTGCACGCTGCAGCTTATCGCGACCGGATCGAGAGGGGGTCGTGATACGGTGGGTTCGGGTCGACCGAGGGAGCACGGGCAGGAGGGGCTGATGGGCGAAATACCGACGGGAACGCGGTCGGAACCGTCCGTCGAACAGGCCCTGGAACGGGAGCGCACGGCGCGCCGGATCTGTTCGGAGCTCAACGGCTTCGTCGATCTGGAGCCGACCCTGCGCTCGGTCACCACGATGATCCGGGACCTCACGGGGTGCGAGGCGGTCGGAGTCCGTCTGCACGACCACGGCGACTACCCATACTTCGTCCACGGGGGATTCCCCGACCAGTTCATTCTCCAGGAGAACAGCCTGTGCTCGCGGGGAACGGACGGCGACCGGTTGCCGCGGGAGGTCGGTGGGTACGAGCTGGACTGCATGTGCGGCAACGTCATCCACGGCCGGTTCGATCGCACCCTGCCCTTCTTCACCGACCGCGGCAGCTTCTGGTCCAACGGGACCTCGGCGCTGCTGGCGGAGTCGAACGAGGAGGACCGCCAGGGTCGGACCCGCAACTACTGCAACTCCTGCGGCTACGAGTCCGTGGCCCTGGTCCCCATCCGGGCTCACGGCGAGCGGATCGGACTGATCCAGCTCAACGACCGGCGCACCGACCGCTTCACCCTGGACCTGATCGAGTACATCGAGATGCTCGGCGAGCAGGTGGGGGTGGCCGTCCGCAGCAGCCTGATCCACACCCGGCTCAAGACGATCACCGAGGAACTGGCCCGCTCGAACGAGGACCTGGAACAGTTCGCCTCCGCGGTGTCCCACGACCTGCAGCAGCCCCTCAGCGCCCTGCTCGGGTATGCGGATCTGCTGTCCATGAGCTGTCCGGCGGCCGAGGACTCCCGCGAGCACGGCTACATCCGCGGCATCCTCGACGGATCCCGGCGCATGGACCGGATGATCCGGGAGATGCTGGCCTACGCGCGGGTGACCCAGGACGTCGCCACCGACGAGACCGTCGACCTCGACCGCGTGTTCGGCCACGTGGTCACCGATCTCGGCTCCGAGGTGAAGCACACCGGGGCTCGCATCACCCACGACCCGCTGCCCCCGGTGCGGGGCTCCGAGGTCCTGCTGACCCAGCTGCTGCAGAACCTCGTGGGCAACGCGGTGAAGTTCCGCGGCGATCGTCCACCCCGGATCCACGTGGCGGTGACGAAGCGGGAGACAGTCTGGCAGTTCGGAGTGCAGGACTCCGGCATCGGCATCGGTCCCGAGCAACAGGATCGGGTGTTCGGGCTGTTCCATCGCGGAGGCGCGCCCTCGGACGTCCCGGGCACCGGGGTCGGGCTGGCGATCTGTCGCAAGATCGTCGAACGGCTGGGGGGCCGGATCTGGGTGGAGTCCGAGCTGGGCCGGGGCGCGACCTTCCTGTTCACCCTGCCGCGCTGAGTCGGCGGATCGCCAGCAGCAACAGCAGTCCCACAACTCCGAGGGCTCCCGAGGGGGCGCGGCCGGCCACGCTGCTCTCGCACTCGCAACCGCCACCGCCGATCTCGTCGTCGTCGTCCGCAGGATCGCCCGTGGTGTCGTCGTCGCCCGTGGTGTCGTCGTCGTCCGCGGGGGCGCAATCGTCCTGGTCGTCCTCGTCGATGAGCCCGTCGCAGTCGTTGTCCAGCGCGTCGTCGCAGACCTCGACCTGGCCCGGGTTCACGTCGGCGTCCTCGTCGTCGCAGTCGTCACCCGCGGTGCCCCCGTCGTAGCCGTCGCCGTCCACGTCGGTGAGATCGGCGCCGTCACAGTCGTTGTCCACGCCGTCGTAGGGGATCTCGGCGGCGCCCGGGTAGGCGCCGTCGTCCGCGTCGTCGCAGTCTCCGTCACAGGTGGAATACCCATCCCCGTCCTCGTCCGCCGGGTCCAGGGTGGCGTCGTCGTCGTCGCAGTCGCCGTCGCAGGGGGAGTGGCCGTCCCCGTCCGCGTCGGCGGGGTCCAGGGTGGCGTCCCCGTCGTCGCAATCGTCGTCGCAGGTGGTGTAGCCGTCCCCGTCGGCGTCGGCCAGGTCCAGATCGGCGTTCTCGTCGTCGCAGTCGCCGTCGCACACGGCGTAGCCGTCCCCGTCCGCGTCCTCCTCGTCGGCGGGCACCGTGCCGTCACAGTCGATGTCCATGCCGTCGCAGATCTCCGGGGCGCCGGGGTAGACCGC
>CAZITQ010000406.1:0-3821 GCA_964542165.1 uncultured Rickettsiales bacterium | reverse complement strand
ATCAAAGGGGAATAATGCGTTAGCCACCCACAGATTCTGCGGAAGAACCATATTTTCATCCATAGCCACGGCATTGTTGTCAGCACCGTGCAGGTAATGATTCCATTGATCCATACCTTTCGGCCAGGGCTTGGAAAGTTCTTTCCATTGACTTCCCGTCTTGATGTAGGCTTTGCCCAAAGGGCACAAAACGCGCATAATCTCGCTTCTTGCCACTTGCCCCTTACCGCTTATAACAACGAGATTCACCAGATTGTCGGCATAAGGCAATTTCTTTCCATCCCATTGATAAAGCGATACCTGGCCATATTTGCCCCCTGCAATAATTTGTTTACGGATTGCAGCGGGGTCTTTAGAAGTTAAACCCTGAACAGTATATTGCGGAGCTGCTGCAAGCTTCACGGTTTCGCTCCCGTCACCACAACCCACATGAACGATCAAGCCGCCCTTGATTCCGGATTTTCCCAACAACTCCACCGGACTCTGCGCATAACTGCGCAGTGCCATTCCCATCACTATCAACGTCAATAATGTCTTCATTTTACGTCCTCCAACTCATTTATTATTTAGCTGGGATTTCCCAGATGGCGTTGTGTCCGCGACCATCTCCGGGCTTTCGCAATGATTGTACCTGATGCAGTGCGTTGAGCAAGCTGAACCTGGGGTTTGGGCATCGGACCATAGGCGTTGGACACTGCGGAGGGGCGCAGTGTACGGTAGCCGATCCCGGCTCAGCCAAGGGCGGGATTCGACAATCCTACGGCTGGCCAAATCGTTCCGGAGCAGTTCGCCCTGCTGGCTGTTGAAAAACCGCGTAGTGGACATGTTCGAGGAAATCCGGGGCGACCTCGTAGGTGATACCCCCATCGGCCTCATGCGTCAACTGCACCGCTTGGGATGGCCGAGCAGACCAGCGAGTTTCATGCCTTAACAACGCTTTCACAAACATAAGTGCTCGCCCGCACAGGACTAAGCTCAAACACAGACGCGTCACGAAACCCGTTCGGCCCGCCCTCTCTGCTCGCTACTTGTTAACCACGCAAGACAAGTCATTACAAAACCTTACAATCCGCCCACCGTTTGAAACTCGTTCCGAGTGGGGAGTTTACGCCGCAAGCTCTTGAAAACATGCAGCTTACAGCGTTTTTCTGTTACAGACCGAATCGAACGAGGCTGTTAACCGGAAACTGCGACACGGCCAAACGTTGTGTGCTGGCGGTGTAAACGGGGCGGCCGACATTTCTGCTAACACTCCCGCCCCACGGGTTTGCAGAACCAGAGAACCGCGAGCGCACAACGCCTGACACTCTCAGACTCTCACCGCTCTCGGCGTATTTCGGGTTAGCGGGATTCGAAGCCAACCATATCCGTGGCCGACCCTTTCGATTGCCAGCACCTCACGACCTCCATGTTCCCTCTCCCGTCCCCAGGCTCTCAACCAACACCACCCGCTCAAAAGCTACTGATCAGGGGTAAACCCTTCATCTCATACGCTTTTTTGCCATTGATATGCACGACGGCGCTGCGGGATTTCTCATTGAGCACCAATGCGATGTGGGTCCATTTGTTTAGGGTGATTGTGCTGTTTTCATCCTTGCCCTGGCCACCAAGTTTAGCTCCGATTATCGTGCGGACCTGGTTGGCTCCGATAAGATCAATGAGAAAGCCATTGCTACCCCCGACGGCAATCTTATCGAGTATCCGCCCATGGCTGGCTGGTTTGATCCAGACTTCCATAGTCAATTGATTTGCATCAGTCCAATTGCATTTGAGGGGCAGGTCTGATCCAATGGCTGGGACGCCGGTATAAAGACAGGTCTTGTCTTTCTTTTTCAGGGCCTCCCGGGTTCCAGCCAACGTCATGATCTCATCGGCGCTCATTGATGTCGTGAAGATGGAGACCCGTCCCATTTCAGCTTTGATATTTCCACCACCCTGTGAGGTCCCGACTTTTGTTTTCAGTTTGTTTCTTGGGATCATCATGAATACCAGGTCGTCGATTGTTCTTTTCGGAGGGAACAGGTTGAACCGCTTGGCGATTTCGACAGCTTTGGCATTCGGTTCTACATCTTTCCAGATGGTCAGGCCTGATAACCTGTCGGTGAGTCCGCCGGCGATTTGGAGGGCATTGGCAACATAGCAATCCTCGACGGCATCCTGGTCGCAGGGTGGAATGGGCTCGATATCCGGCATCGGCAGTGTGCCGGCCTTGCGCATGTTGCGGCGTTCATAACGGGCGATCATCTGGCTCAAGGCGACCCTTGCCATGGCCCCCTCATAGGTTTCGTCCAGATTGGCTTTGACCATCTCCTCATAGAATCGTCTGAGCTTTCTGAGATCCACATGGAACTTGTTCTGCATAGTTCCGGGAATATCGAGAACGGCCGGGGCGTTGGGGAACACCAGGGGGCGTTTCCCGCCCGGTTTCCAAGCCCCTTGCGCCTCGGTCTTACCGCGGATAATTTCGACAGCAACGACAGGTTTTTCGCCAAGGGATTTCAGATTGATCCAGCCATCGACATTGATCCTGCATCCTTTTCCATTGGCTTTCGCAGATGTCACCTTGCCGCTGCCGGTAACTGTCAGATAGATTTTTGTTCCGCCAAACATGACGGCCTTTTTCTGAACATAGCGTGTGATCCCGGATGGTAGATGGGGACGAATGCGCAGACCGTCTGAGCGGTAATCGTATTCGAACAATCCCCGAATCACACCGGCGGGCACGCCCCAGCAATCAAATACGTTATTGTATCGTCTGCCCATCTGGCTTCCCCAGGGTTTTAGACCACGCTCGCCAAATGGCGCATCGGCACGGAAGTTCTGCATGATCTTGCACATTCTATCCCATGATTTGAAGGGATGGTCAAATTCATCGACCCTCAGGCAGGCAACGTTCATCCGCCCCTGGGTAGTGCTCCAATGCCCGCCATGAACCCAGGTGCCGTATCTCATCAGTCCGGCGGTTGGGTACGCCGGTTCATCATAGGCCGGATAGTTCGAAAGAATCAGGTCGTGTGGAGCCAGACCCTTGATCGACACCATTCGCTCAATGATCTTTTTTGAGGCTGCATCATCCACGACTCGCATACAGACCGCATCGTGGTTTGGCGTTGCTTCAAGATAGCCATACTCTTCGGCGCCATAAACACCATGTCTGATCCCTTCAGGATCCTTGAACATGATGAAAGTTCCCTTGTCATCCATCATGGAAGGCAGAGCGGTGCGGATCTTCCCGGCGATTGCCCGGTAGCCTTTTGATTCTCTTTTCTCGCCGATGATATCGCAGATTTCGGCCAGACGGTTCAGCCCCGCACAGTAGTTAACCGATAGTTCGGTGAGATAAACCATCTGCTTCCCGCCATCGGAACTGGTATAGCCGTCAAAGCCCGGCGCCAGCAGGTTCGAACCCTTGCCGCCCTTGAGCAGATTGGTCTTCTTATCGCGTCTGGCATCCAGAAAACCCGCCACCCGCCTGAGCTGCGGTAGACGTTCTTTTATTGCATCACGGTCACGACTGACCAGCAGTCGCTCACACTCCAAAACCAGACCCGCGGCAGTAAAACCGATCCCCCAATCGTTGCTGCCATGCCCGCCGTCGCCCTGACGGTAATACGTCGTTTGCATCTTGATCTTACCGTCATTGATGGGACCAGTCGAATGGGGCCAGCCAGGGTGACCGAAGCCCAGGTCGCGCCCCCCATTACGGTAAACCAGAGTGGCATCGCAAAGCGATCCATCAGGTGCGAGATAGCCATTGGCGTCCTTACGTTTGCCGTCGGCCATCTCCCGGAACCACATGCCTTGTGCGTTTTTCATCCAAG
>CAZITQ010000405.1:0-3870 GCA_964542165.1 uncultured Rickettsiales bacterium | reverse complement strand
GCGGACTCGCGTCGACGCAGATGTAGGGTCGGGTGTAGTTGAAGATGAGGTCCCATGTTCGCGAAAGAAGCGCGGCCCACGCCGAGGAGCACTGCTTTCGGCCAGGACTGGGCGGTGGTGGCTGGGCCTCGTTGTCCGCGACCTCGTCAGCGTCAGCCTCCTGACGCCAGCGCGCACGCACGACCGCGGAGTAGGCGCCGTACTGCCTCCAGGCCTTGAAATTGAGCGGCGGGATGTGCTGGACCAGCCGGGCCAGGAACTCGAGCGGCTCGAAGGAGATCTCGCGGCGGCCCGTGCGCCAGTGGGGGCGCTTCAGACGGATGTAAACAAGGGAGTCGTTCGTGCCGCCGTAGCGCATGCGGGAGAGTGCGATCGGGGGGCGCGCCAGGTACTTGGCGGGTGGCCGCCCCCTCGAATCCATCAACCCGTCCCGGTCGCCGGGCAGGATCTTCACGTCGTTGTGCACCGCAAATCCACTGTGAGGCCACGACAGCATGTTCTCGACGTCATCCTCGGTGAGCAGATCGCGGGCTCGAAGGAGAGCGAGGACCTCGCGCCGGAATGTTCCTCGATCAGGGACAGGTCGTGACCGCGGTGGATCGAGATTCGAACGAAGGTGCCGTCAGGGCCCAGGCACCCGTCTGTGGCGATCAGGTGTGGGTGTGGGTTGTACGAGAGATCACAGCTGGCCGAGCAAGGACGGGTCGTGCCGGAAGAAGGGACGGATGCGCTTTGGGATGGTGAGGTGGTCGGTGTGGTCGAGGAACAAGCTGGAGCACTCCAAGCTCCAGCCATGAGCGTCGAGAAGCTCTGCGGCATCCTAACGAAGCATGGCCTCGTCCAATCGATGGCTCGCATCCGGGACGCCCGTGCCGAGCGTTGATCTCGCGCGTGGCATCCTCACAGCCATCGCGTCGATCTCGAGCCGATATTGCACCCATGACCCATACGGCGGGCCGTACGGGAACTGGTAGGAAAGGCGATACTCGAAACTCCTGGCTCCTCCTGGCCGGGCTGACGGAGGGACGCGCGTGAGAGAACCAAGGCCCCTGAAGAACCACGACGGTCCAGCGATCCCGACCCTCGAGGGTCTCCTGGAGGATCCCGCACGAAGACGATTCCTCGAACTGGCTGGCGCGGGCGCCCTCGCGGTTGCTGGCGGCGGATGGCTGGCGGCGTGCGTTCCCTCACCCGACGACTACAACTGCGCGCGTGTAGACGACGCCGACACCGAGACGTACTGGGACGACGACGATGGGGGCGACGACGACGACGACGACGCCTCGGCGGTCCAGGACTGCCGGCTCCCCCGGAGTGGGTACCACGAGGCGACCATCGAGCTGGGCAACGTGGTGTCGTACTCGGTGGTCGCATGGGTCACCGGATGGTCCGTCGTGGATTACCTGCACGATCACGAGGACGAGGCGATGCAGGTCCTCGACGCTGTGATCAGCGCGCACAACTGCGCGTCCCTGTCCGGCCCCGTCGGGCAGCTGCAGATGGACATGGCCAGTGCTCTGACCGACCTGGTTCGCGACGTAGGCGGCCTCACCTGCAGCGTCCAGGAGCTGACGATCTACATCGACGGGTGCCTCTGACGAGACCTCCCCCTCGAGACTCGCCTTGTGATTCGCTTGTGATTCGCCTGGCACCTCTCCCCTTGGCCGATGGCGGCGTGTACATCATCGGCAACCTTTGTCGACTTCGCCGAGCCATCAGCATCAACGCCAGGGCAACGATCAGGTTCGGGAGGCTCGGTCGTTGCCCGGCGACGTGTCCGCAGCCGCACCCGTCGGGATCCGCGGGCGCCCCCGTGCTGTCGTCGTCGTCCGTTGTGTTGTCGTCGTCGTCCGAGGCCGGCGCGGACGTGAGGACCCGCGTCAAAGACGCAGCGGGCACGGTCAGCTCACCGAGCGTGGTGCAGTCGGACACGGCCTCGATCTCCACGACGACCGCGTCCTCGTTGTTGTCGAGGTGTCCGCCCGAGAGGCGGTGGCAGCTCGTCGGCACCCCGCACGCGTCCGGCAACTCGAGCAGGACGTCGCGGGCGACGTCGGGGTGCGTGTTGGCCAGAAACAGCGCGCATCCGTCCTCGCGCTGGAATGCGAAGGCATCGACGCCTGGGATCGCAGTTCCCTCGTGATCCCAGCCCCCCTCGGGATCCTCCACGGTCGCCGCCAACATCGTATCGGACACACCTTCGTTGACCAGCTGCAGAGCCAAGAAGGCCGGCCGACGGCGCCCCGTGGCGGTCATGTCGCGAGTGATCCCGAACAGCCGCACGTACTCGCCGTCGGTGAGCGGCGCGCTGAAGTTGGCCAGGGTGAACACGTTCTGCACCGGAGTGGGCACGTCGCGCAGCTGCGTCAGCAGGTGGAGCGCGAGGACCTCGCCTCCGACGCGGCTGGTCACCCAGGGGTTGCGCACCTCCGCGGCGGTGGAGCCGTCGGTCGTGTGCATGTGCATCTCGTAGATGTACAGGGAGCGGTCCGACTCCCCGACCAGCTCGGCGAACCGCTGCTTGTCGATGGCCGAGAGCGTGGGCTGGGCGAGGACGGCCCTGAGGAACTCCTCGTCATCACCCTCGAGGTCGTCCACGTCGTTGAGGTAGTACCCCCCCACGGCGAGCACGTCGTGCTGGTCCGAGGCCGCCTCGATGTGCTCACACTGGGAGAACGAACCCCGCTGACCGCCGATGATCAGCTCGAACCGCTGGGGATCGAACGCCGGGTGCGCGCGCAGCCTCTCGTAGGCCCGGGCGGCCACCGTCCCCAGCCGGGTTCCCCCGTAGAACGACGCGCCCCAAAACGGATCTTCGGCGTCGGCCCCTCCCCAGCCCTCGTTGGCGAACTCCAGGTAGATGCGGTCGAACACCGCGCTCCACGCCGGCTGACCGCCGGCGCGCGGGCTGGTGAGATAGTCCATCAGGCCATCGAGGTCCTCGACCGAGAACGACGGCGGAATGATCCACCAGGGTCGAGCCCCCATGGCCTCGCACAGGGCCAGGAACTCCGGCAGCGAGTAGGTGAAGTCGGCGCCCGGGGACCCGGGATCCCGGACGGTGAGGGGGCGTGCGAACTCGTCGGCCAGCACCGAGTCCAGGTCGCCGCCGAGCTGCTGGGCGAGCATGCGTAGGACCCCCGGCTGCAACGCATCGAGGGCCTCGAGGGTCGGGCGAGCGAAGCTCAGAGCCGAGGTGTCGTCGTCCTCCATCCGCACCGTCAGCTCGTCGACCCACGCCGTGCCGCTGCCGTCGGACTCCACCCGGATCCCCAGGATCGGCCGGTCGTCCCCCTCGGGGGGGGCGTCGTCGTCGGTGCCCGGCGCCACGTCGCACGTGACGTCGAGGGTCTGCCAGGCCTCGTCCAGGGAGAGGCTGGAACTGCAAAAGTCGGTCTGGTTCTCGCGAAAGAACCGCAGGTTGACCGCGCCCGAGCCCCGCGCCGCGAGACTCATGTGAACGGTTCCCTCGACGATGCGCAACTTGCCCGCCGACCGATCACCGTCCCGCCACGCGGCGTCCATGTAGAAGGTCGCTGCCCCGTAGGCCGGACCGAGACGCAACGCCTGGATCCCCTGCCCTGCGTCCTCGTCCGGGTCCAGCGCCGTGTCTCCACTGCACGACCAGAAAGCCGGGCAATCCCCGCCGCGTTCCTCCATGCGTACGAAAACCACGTCCCCGTCCCCGGTCACCGGCCCCCCGTCTGCGATCCCGTCCCCGTCGTCGTCCAGCACGAACACCAGCCGATCGCCTTCGTGGGTGAACTCGAGGATGGTGCCGGTCCGGCCCTCCGCGGCCCCCGAGGCGACCTCGAATGCCCCCCCGTCGAACCGCCCGGTCTCCCCCGCCACGGATCCGGCCGCGTGCGC
>CAZITQ010000404.1:0-3878 GCA_964542165.1 uncultured Rickettsiales bacterium | reverse complement strand
TGCGCCCAGAACATCGACGGCAACTGCGACGACGACACGCCGATGGACGAGCTCGGATATCAGCTGGACGAGATGTGCGTGCCCTTCCCGGACGACGATCCCGCCCCCAAGGTCACGCCGTTCACGGTGGGGCAGCTGGGGGAGCTGTACTTCGTGACCACCAACGGCGAGTGGTCCACCTCGCTGGCGGACAACGTGGCCAGCGGGATCTGGGAGCTCACGGGCAGCGACCAGGTGATGGTGGTGGGCTACGCCCAGGACTACATGGGCTACAGCATCACCGAGGAGGACTGGTGGCAGGGGGGCTACGAGTCGGGCGGCGCCATCTGGGGACCGCGCCAGGGGGACTACCTGGCCCAGCGGGTGGGCGAGATCTTCCAGGCCTGGTACGACCCGGAGTTCGCCCTCCCCTACGCGGAGCCCGATCCCCTCCCCGCCTGGGCGAACTACGAGTTCGATCCCTACGCACCCGAGGGTGCCCTGGGAATCGGCGAGGTGGCCCAGGACGTGCCCGGCACGGCGGGGCTCACCGATGTGGTCACCTTCGTGGTGCAGGGGGGCGACCCGTGGCTGGGGCTCCCCGTGGCCACGCTGGAGCAGGACACCGGCGGCGGGTTCGAGCCGGTCCTGCGCCCCAATGGCACCGCGGTGGACAGCAACGGCTACGAATTCTGGATCGACCTGCAGACGGATCCGCCCTACGACGAGGTCATGCCCGCGATCCGCACGTTCTCGTGGACCTACAACTTCCCGGTGAGCCACCGCGTGCCCAGCAGCGTCACCGACCTGTCGGGCTCCTTCCGCTTCCGGGTCACGATCCCCACGGACCTCGAAGGGGGCACGACCGAGGCGGTCACCGGTAGCTTCACCGTCGACGGCGCCGCGGCGGCCACCTCCGTGGTCACGCCGTCCATGCTCCTGGAACGGGACCGCAGGTAGGTCGTCAGGGAGCCTCGCCGGGTTCCGGGTACAGCGCCTCCCACCACCCCGGCTCGCCCTTCAGGTGGCGGTCGAAGTAGGCCAGGATGGTGTCGCTCCAGACGATGCGGCGGTCCCGGTCGAGGATGTGGTGGTCCTGCCCCTCCACCCGCACGTAGTCCACGTCTTTGCCCAGGAGGGTCAGGGCCACGAACATCTGGTCGCTCTCCCCCCGCGGCACGTTGGTGTCTTCGGCGCCGTGCAGCAGCAACAGGGGCGTGGTGATCCGGTCGGCTTCGAACAGCGGGCTTCGGCCCACGAAGAGGTCCTCGTGGGACCAGGGGTAGCTGTCGGTCATCGCCACCGCGCCGTACTCGAAGCCCCAGAGGCCCACGCCCCAGTAGCTGGTGATCGACGCGATGCCGGCGTGGCTGATCCCGGCGGCGAACAGGTCGGTCCGGGTGAGGATCGCCTGGGTCAGGAACCCGCCGTACGACGCGCCGATGCACCCCACCCGCGATCCGTCGACGAAGGGATGGGCCTGAAGGAAGGCCCGGGTTCCCTCGATCACCTCCGCGGCGGTCACCTCGCCCCAGTCGTTGACGTGCACCGAGGAGCTCTCCTGGCCATACCCCACCGCGCCGCTGGGCTCGGGTACGTAGACCACGTAGCCCTGGCCGGCCCACAGGTTCAGGGGGTAGCGCCCGCCGAACCCGCGGGTCACCGGCATCACGCCCCCGTAGTAGTAGACGATCGCGGGGTAACTCTGCTCCGGGTCGAAGTCGGGGGGGTAGTAGACGCGCCCGTCCAGCTCCTTGCCCGATCCCAGCCGGGTGGTCCACGGCTCGACCGCGCCGAGCACCACGTCCTCGTACCACCCGTCGCCGGGCTGGAGCAGCACCGTACTCCGCCCTCGCCGCAGGTCGATCCGGACCAACCGCGACGGCTCCGTCGCGCCGGTGCCGAAGGCCACCGCCGATCGGGCGGCGTGGGCCAGGTCCACTCCGGCGACCACCTCGATGCCCGCGTCCAGCGGCTCCCACTCACCCGACGCCGGATCGAACGCGTACAGCGGCCGGTACTGTCCCTCGGTACACAGGCAGTAGATCCGCCCGTCCGCCCGCGACCAGTCGATCCCACCGATGCCGGGGACCAGCTCCCGGCTCGCGGCCTCGACGTCACCGGTGGCGGCGTCCAGCAGGTACAGCTGGTGGTCCCAGGCAGGTGACCATGCCCCCTCGGGCACGGTGGAGCCGATCCCCCCGAAGGCGGAGGGCGACGCCAGCACGGCGATGGCCTCCCCGTCCGGCGAGTACACCGCGTCGTGGATCCCGGCGTCCGCGGCCAGCTGGCGGGCCTCCAGGGTGCCCAGCTCCAGCTCCCACAGGGTGGTCTTCCAGAACGGAGGCGCGGAGTAGTCCGGGGCCCCGTACAGCATCAGGATCCGTTCCCCCCGCGGCCCGATGGACCAGCCCGTGAGTCCGCGCGGACCGGCGGTGAGCTGGCGGGAGGTACCCCCTTCGACAAAGACCTGCACCAGGTGGCTGGGATCCCGGAACCCGGGTTCCCGCTCCATCGGGTGCAGCAGCCGGTCCACCTGGCGGGGGTCTGCCTCCTGCGGGACCGAAACGGAGTAGACGACGAAGGATCCGTCCGGCGACCAGCGGTAGTCGCCCAGATCCTTCACGGCACGAACGACCGGCACGACCTCCCCCGAGTCCAGGTCCAGCGACCAGATCGTCGTCTTGCCCTCCCCGTCGGCGGTCGTGTACGCGAGCCGCCGGCCCGCGGGGCACCACCGGAGGCGGGACACCCCGCCGCCGCCGCGCCAGTTCGGAAGGACGCTCCCGTCGCGGGTGCGGCGGATCTCCACCCAGCGCTCGGCCCCGCCATCTGCCCGCCCCGCCGCCAACGAAACGGCGACCAGCGCACCGTCCGAGGAGAGGGCTGCCCCGGTGATCCGGGGGGCGTCGAGCACGTCGGTGATGTGGAGGGGGCGGTGGGGAGAGGTGGTGATCCGGGGCGCCGGCGCACCGGGCTCTCGGGCGACGTCCACGCGGACGGACCAGGGCTCGTCCAGCGCCGCGTCCCGGACCGTTCGCACCACGAGCCGGTGCTTGCCCGGAGGGAGCGAGAGGTCGGCCTGCTCCCCGGGGTCCGCGCCTTCGGCGGCCTCCTCCCCCTCGAGCGGCACCGCCGCCGCGAGCGCCAGCACCTCGCCGTCCAGGGCCGCCCGCACCGGGTGCGCCGAGTGGACCTCGAGGGTGGCGGTCGTCCACACGTCGGCCTCCAGGTACACCCCCAGGTAGGCCTCGGCCGGTGCCGCGCCCGCCGCCTGGAACGCGATCGTTCCGTCGGGGGATTCCAGGGACTTCCAGGGGACGTCCCCTCCCCCGTCCGCAGGCGCCCCGTGGGTGCGTCCGGGCCGCAACCATCGCGGGTCCACGGACCACCGCTCGGCCAGGCCATCCAGGGCGAACCCGTGCTCTTTGCCGTCGCCGAAGGCCGGGAGCGGAGCGTCCGCTGGCCCGAGGATCCACCATCCCGTGACCGATTCGCGCTCCGCGGGCGGGTCGCCGCCACCCGGCTCGGCCGGCTCGGCCGAAGCCATCGACGTCGTGAGGAACACGGCCAGGAGCCCGAGGAGGATCCGCGGAGTGCTGGGTCGAGCGAGGAAACGTGGCGTCATCGGAGCTCCCCTTCGAGGCCCGGGATCATGCACCATCGAACCGTGAGACGGGGAGACATTGGTGGCCCGGAGTCCCCTCTCCCGCGCCCATTCCTGGTAGGTTCTACCGTGGAAAGGGAGGGATGAAATGCCCCGACTGCCACTCCTCGCGCTGACGCTGCTCCTCGGTCTGACTCTTTCGGCCCTGGGAGGCTGCCCCACGTACGACGACCAGATGGACGACGACGCGACCGGCGACGACGACACCGGCGACGACGACACCGGCGACGAC
>CAZITQ010000403.1:0-3985 GCA_964542165.1 uncultured Rickettsiales bacterium | reverse complement strand
GAGAGCCTGCGGGGGGTGCTCTGTCAGCAGCTGCTCATGCGGGCCGCCGGCGCCGGCCGGGTGCTGGCCCTGGAGCTGATGCTGAACAACCACGCCATCGCCAACATGATCCGCAACGGCAAGACCCACCAGATTCCCGGCGCGATCACCACCTCGTACGAGCTGGGGATGCGGTTGATGGACCGGGAGATGCTGACCCTGGCGACCCAGGGGGTGATCACCCCCGAGGAGGCCTACGCCAAGGCCACCGACAAGAAGCTGTTCGCCCATTTCTTCGAGGAGGAGGGCGAGGGGGACGGGTCGCCGTCGCCGCCGGCGGGGGGGGCGGGCTGATGGCGCGCATCGACTCCTTCCTGCGGCTGGTGGTGGAGCAGAAGGCCTCGGATCTGCACTTCTGCGCCGGAAGCCGTCCGGTCATCCGCTACAACGGCGACCTGATCCACGTGAAGTTCCGCAAGCTGTCGGTGGGGGAGACCCGGCGGTTCCTGTACGAGATCCTCACCGAAGAACAACAGGAGGAGTTCCAGGAGCACCAGGACCTGGACCTGGCGTACGAGATCCCCGACGTGGGCCGCTTCCGGGTGAACATGTACCTGCAGTCCGAGGGCATGGGCGCCGCGTTCCGGATCATCCCCGAGCGGCCGCCGTCGCTGGAGGAGCTCAAGCTCCCCTCCTCGCTCCAGCGGTTCGTGGACCTGGAGTCGGGGCTGGTGCTGGTCACCGGGCCGACAGGGTGCGGCAAATCCACGACCCTGGCGGCGATCGTCAACGCCATCAACCACACCCACCGCAAGCACATCCTGACCATCGAGGACCCCATCGAGTTCGTGTACGGGCCGGTGGAGTCGGTGATCTCCCAGCGCCAGGTGGGCCGGGACGTGGACAGCTTCCCCGCGGCCCTGCGGGCCAGCTTCCGCGAGTCTCCGGACGTGGTGCTGGTGGGCGAGATGCGGGACAACGAGACCATCTCGCTGGCCATCACCCTGGCGTCCACCGGGACCCTGGTCTTCGGCACCCTGCACACCAGCTCGGCGGCCCGGAGCGTGGACCGGATCATCGATTCGTACCCCGAAGAACAGCAGGATCAGATCCGGGGCATGCTCTCCATGTCCCTGCGCGGCGTGGTGGCCCAGAAGCTGTGCAAGACCGTCGACGGTTTCAGCCGGGTCGCGGCGGTGGAGATGCTCACCTGGTCGTTCGCGGTCTCCAACCTGATCCGCGAGGGCAAGACCCACCAGCTGCGTTCGCTGATCCAGACCGCCGACACCCGCACGACGGGCATGGAGACCCTCGATCAGTGCCTGCTGCGCCTGGTGCAGCGGGGGCGCATCACCCCCGAGGAGGCCCACACCCACGCCGACGACAAGGCGGCCTTCGAGGAGTTCATGCGCTGATGGAAGGAGCCACCGGCGCGACCTTCGGCAAGTACCGGATCGTCCGCAAGATCGGTGAGGGGGCCTTCGGGAGCGTCTACGAGGCCCAGCTGCCCGGTCCGATGGGGTTCGCCAAGCGTGTGGCGATCAAGCGCATCCGACCCAACGTGGTCGAGGATGACCCCAAGTTCGTCCAGTCGATGATCAACGAGGCCCGCATCGGCGGCCTGCTGCACCACGCCAACATCGTCGACATCTTCGAGTTCGGCCAGGAGACCGGGCACTACTACCTGGCCATGGAGCTCGTGGACGGGGCCACCCTGAACGGGATCCTTCGACTGTGCCGCAAGCGGCGTGTGCTGCTGCCGCGATTCGCGGTGGTCGACATCGCGATCCAGGTCTGTCGGGGGTTGCACTACGCCCACACCTTCCGGGAACCGGGGGGGGACCGCCTGGACCTGATCCACCGGGACCTGAAGCCCTCGAACGTCATGGTCGACCGGGAGGGCACGGCGAAGATCTGCGACTTCGGCATCGCCAAGGCGGCGTCGAACCTCTACAAGACCACCGCCGAGGGGTTCGTGAAGGGGACCCCGCGGTACATGTCCCCCGAGCAGATCACCGGGGAGGGGGAGCTCTCGCCCCGCTCCGACGTCTTCTCCCTGGGGGTGGTGCTGTACGAGGTGATCACCGGCGGCACCCTGTTCGCCGCCGACTCGCTGGTCTCGCTGATGCACAGCATTCTCTCCGCCGACCTGGGGGAAAAGCTGACCCGGGCGGAGAACGCCTTTCCGGGGAGCGCGTCCGTGCTGGAGCGAGCCCTGGCCCGGGATCCCGCAGAGCGCTTCGAGGGGGCTCGGGCCATGGGCGATGCGCTGCGGGAGCTGGGACGGACCTACCCCCCCGAGGCGGACATGGCCGAGGTGATCGGCCGGCTCATGGGCTCCCTCGATCGGACCGAGACCCGGGAGATCGTGGACAGCAAGGACCTGTCGGTGGACGGGACGGCGGGGGGCGAGACCGGGCTCACCTCGGCGGAGCTGGGCAAGCTCTCCGACGAGACGCCGATCCCGCCCCCGGAACCCACCTCGGCCGGCTGGGATCGGTTCTCGTCGGTGTTCCAGACCGACCCGGCGGTCTCGCTGGAGGATCTGTCGTCGTCCACGGAGACAACCGCGGGGGAGCCCACCGAGGCCCTGATGTCCGCGCCCCGGCTCGATCCCGAGGACCCGGAACCGTCGACGGACATCTCCTGGTCCACCGAGGAGCGGGAGGCGGTGGGGGGTGGGAGGAAGTGGGGTCTGATCGCGCTCGTGGGCGTCGTGGGACTCCTGCTGCTCGTGGGGATCGGGTACGCCGGTGCCAGGTTGTGGGGGGGAGTGGAGTCCGGGATCGAGTCCGGGACCGCGGCCCAGACCGAGCCGGAGGCCCCGACCGAGCCCGAGTCCGAGGCCGTTGCCGAGCCCGTGCACACAGCGGGCGCCCTCCCAGTGGCTTCCGGGGTCGAGGCCGAGGCCGAGGCCGAGCCCGAGCCCGACGCGGATGGCCGACCCGCCGCGTCCGAGACCGAGATCGAACCCGAGGTGGACGAGGCCGCGGAGCGCCGCCGCGAGGAGCGCCGGCAGAAACGCAAGGAACGGGAGGCCGCCGAGGCTGCGGAAGCGGCGGCCGCGGCCGCGGCGTCGGAATCCCTCGACGCCGGGACGGTGTCCATCTCGTCCCGCCCCTGGTCCGTCGTGTACGTGGACGGCGTCTCCCTGGGCAACCGCAGCGTCCTGCGCAGCCATTCCCTCGACGGCGGCCCCCACGAGATCCGCCTGGTCTGCACCGAACGCGACAACCAGGACAAGACCTTCCGGGTCGACATCGACGGCGACCACGTGAACCTGGGCTGCTGGGATTTCGACACCATGCGCAAGTGCGAGCTGTGAGCGGCGGCGCGACCGAAGCGGGGACCCGCCTGGACTCCCTCGACGGCGAGGACAGCGTCTCCTTCGTCCACTCGCTGACCATCGGACGCCACCCGGACAACGGTCTGTGCGTGGACCACCCGCGGATCAGCGCCCGGCACGGCGCCATCGAATGGGACGGCGCCCGCTGGAGGCTCCGCGACCTGGGGTCCAAGAACGGCACCTCGCTCAACGGCAAGAAGGTCAAGGCGACCGCGCCGCTCAAGGAGGGCGACCTGATCCGTTTCGGCGGAGCCTCCCGCTGGAGAGTCGCCGTCCTTCGGGCGCCGGATGCCACCCTCCCGCTCGGCGCCACCGAGACCGCCGCCCGCCCCCGAGGCGACGCCGATCTGGACCTCCATCTCCACTTCGAGGGCCCCGCCCATGGGGTGGTCGAAGGGATTCATCGGGACCGCAAGTGGCGCGAACCCGCCGGCCAGCCCCTCGTCCTGCTGGCAGCTCTGGCCCCGACCGCCGGCGACTGGGTCGACGACGAGACCCTCAAGATCCGCATCTGGGGCCGCATCGACGCCACCCAGGTCGCCCCCTCGGCCCTCCACAAGCTGATCCACGACACCCGCACCCTCCTCCAGCGCCACGGCGCCGACGGCTGGCTCGTCGAGAAGTCCCGCGGCCGCACCCGCCTGAACCTCCCTCCGGACA
>CAZITQ010000402.1:0-4081 GCA_964542165.1 uncultured Rickettsiales bacterium | reverse complement strand
GTACCCCTTTCTCTCAACCCAGGCTTGGCCTGGCGCACTCAGGAGGTCTGGAGTCGTAGGCCCAGCCCTGGTTGAGCTGCACCGTGTTGACCTTGACCGTGATGGTCGAGGGGATGGGGGTCTGGCTCAGCCCCAGGGTGTCCGAGAGGCTCATGGAGTTCCAGGCCAGGTTGGTCAGGGTGTTGGACCAGCTCGAGTCGCAGATGGAGCCCAGGATGCCGCCGGTGGCGTTGACCGCGTCCACGTACCCGTGGCCGCCCATGGCCTGGCCGCCCTGACCCCAGCAGGTGTCCGCCTGGGTCCCGTCGGTCCCGCAGATGGCCGACAGGATCACGTGGGAGGGGTTGGCCTTGAGGCTCTGGTAGTCGTTGACGTAGTCCGACCAGCTCCCGGGGCTGACGTCCATCTCGTCGGAGACGAAGATCACGCGCAGGCCCGCGTCCGTGCGCAGGAAGCCGTTGTTCGGCGGGGTGTTGTTCACCGCCAGCTCCAGGGCGTCCCAGCCGAACTTGAGCCCCATCTCGTCCCAGGAGCCGTTGATGCCCACGTTGCAGTTGTCGGCGAACACCGAGGCGCCGTTGGGGGTGTTGGGATCGATGACCTTGGTGTTGCCCTGGAACTCGGCGTCGTCGGTGGTGACTGTGGCGATGTGGTAGTCGATGCCGGCGCTGTTGACGATACTGTGGAAGTAGGTGAAATCGTCGCCCAGCTGGCCCTGCTCCTCGGCCATGGACTCCGAGTTGTCCACCACCCACAGGATGTCGGTCCAGTTGTCCCCCTCCTGCAGGAAGTAGTCGGTGACCCAGTCGCCACCCGCGCCCGCACCGGTCTGGACCCCCTGGGCCTGGGGGTAGGCCGGATCGTTGCTGGCCACGGTGAGCAGGCCCTCGTACTGCTCCAGATCCTCGGGGGCGAAGGAGACGACCACGGCCGCGCTCTCCCCGGGATCCAGCTCGATGCCCTGGTAGAGCTCGGAGGTGGAGAACGTCATGGCCGTCTGCGACGGCGCCGCGTTGAATTCCCAGCTGTCGATGGTCAGCGGCGAGGTACCCACGCTCTTGACCAGCACCTCGGCCTCCTCCTCGCACCACACGCCGATGTTGCCGAAGTCGAACACCGCGGGGTCGATGGAGATCGCCGGCCCGAGGCCCGCGCCGTGGAGCAGGACCTCGACGTTGCGCCGGTCCGGGTCGTCGCTGCTGATCCAGAAGCTGCCGTTGACGTCCGCCCCGTTGAGCGCGGTGAACTGGACCCGGGCCTTGATCAGGGCTCCGGGCTCCATGACCACCGGCGCGTCCTGGACGAAGAGCTCGAAGTGCTCGGGTCCATCGATGTACAGGTCGCTGACCGTCAGGTCGGCGTCGCCCACCGAGGTGATGGTCACCTCGGCCTGCTGGGGCTCCATGCCGATCTCCAGGGAGCCGAACTCGATGGACTCCTTGTCCACCTCGATGGCCGGATATTCGGGCTCGGGGATCTGGGACAGGCCCTGATCGATGCAGCCGGCGCTGGCCAGCGCTCCGGCCAGGGCCAGGACGACGAAATGCGTCCGCGACATGGTCTCCTCCCGCGGGTTCTGTCCCCGCCGCGCTGCGCGCGAATCCCCCGGGCGACCATCGTAGGGAGGGGGGGATCCGAGGTCAAGGAATCTCACCGGGGGTGGCGGGCGACTCATTCGCGGGCCAGGGATCGCATCCGGGGCTCGTAGAATCGGCGCAGGAACTCCTCGTTGTTCTCCTCGTAGAGGGTCGCTGCGCAGCGGTCCGCCTCCTCGATCAGCCGCTGCTCGAACCAGCACAACAAACCGTCGACCTCACCCACCGATCCGGTCATGGCGTGGTTCACGCAGCCGCACCAGTGCATACAACGGCCCACGAAGGCGCAGTCGGCGCAGTCGGAGAACACCCGGTTCTTGGCGGCGATCAGCGCGTCCCGGCGCTCCGGGTCGACCCCCGTGCGCACGTCGCCGATCACCACGTCCGCGCGGGTGTCGTCGCCCACGAGTCGGTCGCAGGGGTAGAGGTTGCCCGAGGGGGCCACCGCCACCTCTTCGCAACCGAAGTCGCACCGATCGGCGCAGGCATAGCCCCCCTTGAGGTGGGTCAGGACCTTGGAGTCCAGCAGGTTGACGGCGAAGCGCTCGCCCGCCCGGTAGGCGCCGACGTAGCGGTCCCCCAGGAGGCGCAGGGCACGGCGGAACCTCTCCCGGTGCGCCTCGTCCCAGTCGGCCTCGTAGTTGAGGTTGATCGACATCGTCCGCAGGCCGAGGGCTCGCAGGGCGTCGAAGGTGTCGGGGAGGAGGTCGACGTTGGCCGGGTCGACCACCGCGATGGCCTTGACCCCGCGCCGCTCGGGCCGGGCCAGCAGGCGCTCGATTCCGGCCACGACCGCGTCGTAGCTGGAGCCACCGCCCGGAAATCGCCGGGTGGCGTCGTGGGCCTCCCGGGAGCCGTCGATGCTGACGCCGACGTAGAACCGGTGCTCCATCAGGAAGTCGAGGACGTCGTCGTCCAGCAGCGTGGCGTTGGTGACCACCACGAACCGCAGGTCCCGTCCCAGGGCGGCCGCCCGGTCCTCCGCCAGCGCGACCGACTCCCGGATCCGCGGCATCTCCAGCAGCGGTTCACCGCCGAAGAAGGAGAGCTGTACCGGACCCTCCCGGCCGTCCTCCAGGGCCATGCGGATCCCCGCCTCGGCCACGTCGGCGGGCATCGAGCGCTGGAACTTGGGCCCGTTGTAGCAGTACGAGCAGGCCAGATTGCAGGCGTGGTTGAGGAAGAGGCAGACCTTCACGCTCGTTCCCGTCCTGGAACCGGCGATTCCCCACGGGACACGAGCTACCTCGCCGCAGCCATGTCGCCGTCGATCTGCTCCTCCTCGTAATACACGTCGATCACCAGGTCGAGGAAGTCGAACCCGGCGGTGGAGGCTCCCTCGATCCCGTGGAATGCGTCGGCGAGCAACTGGATCAGCGCCTCCTCGACGCCGGAATGGTCCTGATCCGGGGCGTAGGTGTACAGGGAGTAGCTGGCCAGCTCGGTGTCGATGGCCTCCAGCAGGGCCGCCCGGTTGTCCGCCAGGTACTCGGCGATCTCCAGGGTCTCGATCCTCACCTCCAGGTGGTAGTCGATGTAGCCGTCGTAGGAGAAGCCCAGGTAGCGCGTCTCCCCCTCCACGGGGAGATAGACCCAGAACGAGTCGGGGTCCTCGGCGATCATCCCGGGCATGGTGACCAGGGTGCAGCCACCGCCGGTGAGGGGCACCGCGGCGGCGCCGGCCAGCAGCCCGAATCCCGCCAGCACACGGCGCCTGTCGATGTGGGCCTTCAGATCGGGGTAGTCGCCCCCGCTGTACGCGGTCCGCTTGCGTCGTTCCATGCCATTCCTCCGCGACGTTCGCCGGTCACCGCCGGCTCCGTGGCTGGGACTGCAAGAGGCGGGCCGAGAGACGGGGCAATCCGCACGGCCGTCCGCCCGGGTCACCGGACGGACGGAACGTCGTGCGGAGGGTTGCCGTTCCGCGCTAGGCGCGGCGGCGGCGCAGGGCCAGCGCGCCCAGCAGCAGCAGGGCCGCCGGCGAGTAGACCGACGGGTTCGTGCTGCTGACCGAGCACTTGCAGTCGTCGTCGGGCAGCCCCGAGGAGTCGTCGTCGTCGCCCGTGGCGTCGTCGTCGTCACCCGTGGCGTCGTCGTCGCCGGTGCTGTCGTCGTCCCCGGAGGTGTCGTCGTCACCGGTGGTGTCGTCGTCGCCGGTGCTGTCGTCGTCGTCGCCGGTGGTGTCGTCGTCGCCGGTGGGGCAGTCCGGGTCGTCCTCGTCCGTCAGGCCGTCACAGTCGTTGTCGATGCCGTCGTCACACTCCACCTCGGCGGTGCAGTCGGGCTCGCCCGCGCAGTCGGTGTCACAGCAGTCGACCATGCCGTCGCCGTCGTTGTCGATGCCGTCGGCGCAGTCCTCGACGTCGGTGCAGGCCGGGTCGCCCCAGCAATCCTGGTCGTCGCAGTCCACGAAGCCGTCGCCGTCGTCGTCGAACCCGTTGTCGCAGTCCTCGATAGCAAGACCGGCCGGGTCGGAAAAAGAGTAG
>CAZITQ010000401.1:0-4088 GCA_964542165.1 uncultured Rickettsiales bacterium | reverse complement strand
AGTTGTCGGTCTCCTCGTCGACCACGCCGTCGCAGTTGTCGTCGTACCAGTTCTCGATCTCGATCGCACCGGGGTGGATCATCCCGTCGGTGTCGTCGCAGTCGTCGCCGCCCAGCAGGGTCGGCAGGTGGCCGTCACCGTCGTAGTCCTGGATGTCCGCGCCGTCGCAGTCCTGGTCGATGCCGTCGTACGGGATCTCGATGGCGCCCGGGTAGGCCCCGGGATCGAGATCGTCGCAGTCACCCGTGCAGGTGGTGAAGGTGTCGTTGTCCAGGTCCGCCGGCGTCAGGGTGGGATCGGTGTCGTCGCAGTCGCCCAGACAGGTGGTGAACCCGTCCGCGTCGGCGTCGTCCAGGTTCAACCACGAGTCGTAGTCGTCGCAGTCACCCTCGCAGGTGTCCCAGCCGTCCCCGTCGAAGTCGTCCAGGTTCATGGACGGGTCGTTGTCGTCGCAGTCTGCCTGTCAGGTGTTGAACCCGTCCTCGTCGTTGTCGTCGAGGTTCAGGAAGGGGTCGCTGTCGTCGCAGTCACCCTCGCAGGTGTTCCAGCCGTCGTAGTCGGCGTCGTCCAGGTTGTACCAGGGGTCGCTGTCGTCGCAGTCCCCGGTGCAGGTGGACCAGCCGTCGCCGTCCTGGTCGTCCACGTTGACCGACGGGTCCAGGTCGTTGCAGTCGCCGTCGCAGGTGGTCGTGCCGTCGCCGTCCACGTCCTGGATGTTGAACCAGGGATCCGCGTCGTTGCAGTCGCCCTCGCACTCGGTGGCGCCGTCGTTGTCGTTGTCGGTCTCCAGCGGGTCGGACTGGCCGTCGCAGTTGTTGTCCGCGATGCCATCACAGATGTCGAGGGCGCCGGGGTAGACCGTGTCCAGGGCGTCGTTGCAGTCGCCGCCGCAGACGCTCCAGCCGTCCACGTCCTCGTCGGCCTCGTTGGTGTCGATGATGCCGTCACAGTCGTTGTCCGGGATGCCGTCGCAGAGGTTCGGAGCGCCGGGGTAGACCGTGGAGCGCGTGTCGTCGCAGTCCCCCTCGCAGATCAGCCAGCTGTCCCCGTCGGCGTCCACCTCGTCGGCTCCCGGGGAGCCGTCGCAGTTGTCGTCCAGGCCGTTGCAGATCTCCGGAGCGCCCGGATAGACCGCTGCGTCGCCGTCGTCGCAGTCGCTGCCGTTGTCGACCCAGCCGACGCCCGGGGCGCCGTCGCAGGTCGAGACCGAGTAGCCGGGGTTGCCGAAGCCGTCGCCGTCACCGTCGATGTACCAGTCGGTGAACAGCAATCCGTCGTCCACGCTGCCGTCGCAGTCGTCATCGACGCCATTGCAGATCTCCACCGCGCCCGGATAGACGGTCGGGTCGTTGTCGTTGCAGTCGCCGCCGCTTTCGACCCAGCCCGCGGCGGGGGCGCCGTCACAGGTGGTGACCCAGACCGCGCCGTTGCCGAAGCCGTCCCCGTCGGTGTCGGGGTACCAGTCGGCGAAGGTCAGTCCGTCGTCCACGCTGCCGTTGCAGTCGTTGTCGACGCCGTCGCAGACCTCGGCGGCTCCCGGATTGATCGCCGCGTCCTGGTCGTCGCAGTCACCGTCGAGGGTGGCGGTGTACGAACCGGTGGGGTCGCACCAGCACTGATCGAGCCCCGTGAGCCCGTAGGCGTCGCCGTCACCGTCGTAGTAGTAGGTGGTGCACCCGCTGATGCCCTGGCCCTCTTCGTCGTCGGTCAGGCCGTTGCAGTCGTTGTCGACGCCGTCGCAGACCTCGGTGGCGCCCGGGTAGACCTGATCGTTGTTGTCGTCGCAGTCGTCGCCGCCGCAGTCCAGGGCGTTGTAGCCGTCGCCGTCGTCGTCCCCGCACATGCCCCACAGGAGGTAGTCGACCAGGTTGTAGCCGATGATGTGCAGGTCGTACGAGTTGTACCACTCGATGGTCAGGGAGCTGACGTAGGCCCCCCCGCCCCCCGACTGGATGAAGTAGCTCGAGGTGCTGTTCCAGTCGTTGGTCGTCAGGATGTCAGCGCTGCCGTAGTCGTACATGTACCCGTGGGAGGCGTAGTTGGAGTACCCGCTTTGTGGCACCCCTGACATGATCGGATGGCTCGCGTTGACGTTGTAGAAGTACGACGAGTACTGGGTGTGGCTATGTGTCGCCCCGTATGGCAAGTCCGTGATGTACGGGGTGTACACCGTCCAGGTCGCCATCATCAGGATGAACTTGCCCCCGTTGTCGACGTAGTCCTCGAACTTGTACATGTACGAGTTGATCGTCGAGTTGAAGGCCCCGGGCTGCTGGCTCGGGACGATGATCAAGTCGTAGTTGTCGAAGTTCTCGCTGGCGACCTGACTGTAGTTGATCTGCGTGTACGTCAGGCCGTAGCTCGACAACACCGTGTACCAGTAACTCTGGCCCCACGGGGTGTTGTTCTGGATGATGAGGATGTCCTGCGCGGACGCGACACCGCCGAACGCCAGCGACAGGGCCAAGGACCATCCGAGAATCCAGCGACGAAGGCTCTTGCTTTTCATCTTTCCTCCCAGGGCGGCTCAGACGCTCTGGCCGATCACCGCGACGAAAACGCTAGCATCCCGTCAAGTTCGGGTAAAGAGAACCCGCGTAAGTGCCCATGTTTCCGTGCGGCCGCGCACGGGAATTCGGGAATTTCGAGTTTTTACTGGCGCCCGAGCGGGGATCTCACGGCTCGTACCAGGGGCAGAGCCGCTGGGGGACCGCAAACGAGTGGGCGTAGGAATTCTGCAGCACCGGACCCACGGCCAGGGGCGGGGCGAAGGTCCCGTCGTTGTTGCCCAGAAAGAGGTTGATCTGGGTCGGGGGCCCCCAGACCCCACCGGTGTACGTGCCGACCATCACGTCCAGGTCGCCGTCGAAGTCGAAGTCGAAGATCCGCGCCGAGCCGGTGGCCCCCGGATCGTCGCTGCACCCGGACTCGCAGCCCGTGTTGATGTCGAAGGCCTCCTGGTAGGCGTCGCTGAACGTACCCGGCCCGGTTCCGGGGTAGATCCAGGCTTGCCCCGCGTCACCGTCGTCGTCCAGCCCCATGCAGACGTCGCCCTGGCCGTCCCCGGTGAAGTCGCCGAAGAGCATCGAGTTGGCTGGAGACTGGTTGTAGTTCTGGTTGTGGGTGAAGATCGACACGGGGTCCTGGAAGGTGCCGTCCCCGTTGCCCGCGAGGTAATAGACGGGCATGGGCGCGTTCCCTCCGTACGCGTAGTGCCCCATGATGATGTCCTTGATCCCGTCGTCGGTCACGTCCACAGCCTGGTAGGCGTAGTTGACCACCCACTGGTTGAAGATCAGGTCGGTGATGTTGTTGGCCTCGATCCTCGTGAAGGCGCACCCGGCGAAGGGATCGTCCGAGTGGGCGCAGGTGGCGTTGTGGATGTCGCCGTTGTTGAGGAAGGTGACGAACTTGGCCCACTCGAAGTTGCCCGGCCGGTAGTACTCCATGGTCACGATGTCGAACAGGTCGTCGCCGTTGACGTCGGCCACCACCCCGTGCATCCCCCAGTCCACCTCACCCAGGTAGATCTGGGCGAAGTTGGTGGGACTGTCGAAGCGGTAGAAGAACCAGACCTGCTTGAGTCCGGTCACCTCGTCCGCCTCGGTGTGGGCGATGAAGTCCATGATGCCGTTGCTGTCGAAGTCGGCGATGTCGAAGGTCGTGTACTGGATCCCGCCGAGGTCGTCGCCGATCTGGACCCAGGGCTGGAAGGTACCGTCCCGGTTGCTCAGCGCGTACTCGATGGAACCCTGGTCGTTGCGCACCAGGACGAACTCGGCGAAGGGGTCCCGCGGGTAGGGGTCGGTGAAGTCGCCGATTCCGTCGTCGTCGGTGTCCGGGTCCAGGGGATCGCTGATCCGGCAGTCGTCCCCGTAGTAGGTCTCCTGGGGATCCAGGATGCCGTCGTTGTCGTCGTCGTTGTCCGCGTTGTTGCCCGTCCCGTCCCCGTCGGTGTCCTCCCACTCGGTGGGGTCTTCCGGGAAGGCGTCGTCGGCGTCCGGGACGCCGTCCCCGTCGCTGTCCACCTCGGCGGTGGTGTCGTCGTCGCCGGTGCTGTCGTCGTCGCCGGTGGTGTCGTCGTCGCC
>CAZITQ010000400.1:0-4094 GCA_964542165.1 uncultured Rickettsiales bacterium | reverse complement strand
TTGCCGGCCACGAGGACTCGTTATCAACCTGTGAAAGAGCGTCAACCTTCGAGAGGCAATGTAGGATCGCATCGGTCGTCCGTCAACGAAGGATCGCGTGAAATAACAGGGACTTGGGAGACGCCCGTCCGGGCCCTCGATCCGCCGGTATTTTTTCTTTCAAATCCAAGAGAAGCGGAACATCAGGGGGCGAATCCGGCGGTTGCGGCGGGAAGAACCGACCTGCGTCGACGCGGCGTCCCGACGGGATCCGGTTCTTTCAAATGGACCCTCGGCAAGGGTTGGCGTGAATTCCCATGGAGCGCCCGGTCGGAGAAGGCGGGGTAAGATGCCGTCCTCGCGAATGAAATGAGTCGCGCCGAACAATCGTTCGAGTTTTTCGCGGCGCCAGCAGGAGGTCCCATGGGCGAAAGGAGGGGTCGGCACATGACGCCGGACGAGTTCCGGCGACGGGGGAGGGAGGTGGTCGACTGGATCGCCGACTACATGGAACGGGTCGAGGGATTGCCGGTGCGCTCCCGGGCGGCCCCGGGGGACCTGCTCGCCGCCCTGCCCGCACACCCACCGGAGAACGGCGAGTCCTTCGACCGGATGCTGGAGGACGTGGACCGCCTCGTCCTTCCCGGCATCACGCACTGGCAGTCGCCGCGGTTCTTCGCCTACTTCCCGGCCAACGCGTCCGGCCCGTCGATCCTGGGGGACCTGCTGGCGTCGGGGCTCGGCGTACAGGGCATGCTGTGGTCCACCTCCCCCGCCTGCACCGAGCTCGAGACCCGGGTGCTGGACTGGCTCGTGGGCATGCTGGGGTTGCCCGCACGTTTCCTGTCCACGGGGGAGGGGGGCGGTGTGATCCAGGACACGGCCTCCTCCGCCACCCTCTGCGCCCTGATCGCAGCCCGCGAGCGGGTCACGGGATTCGCCGCCGGGACGCAGGGCTGCGACGGGACGCTGGTGGCCTATGCGTCCGCCGAGGCCCACTCGTCGGTGGAGAAGGCGGTCCGGGTCGCGGGGATCGGGAGCGATCAGCTGCGCCTCGTCCCGGTGGACGAGAACCAGGCGCTACGGGTCGACGCCCTGGCCGAGGCCGTGGCGCGCGACCGGGCGCAGGGGCGGATCCCCTGTTTCGCCGTGGCCACGGTGGGGACCACCTCGACCCTGGCGGTGGATCCCGTGCGGTCCATGGGCGAGCTCTGCCGCAGGGAGGGGATCTGGCTGCACGTGGACGCCGCCATGGCCGGCACCGCCGCCCTCTGCCCGGAGTTCGCCGGCCTGCACGATGGTGTAGAGCTCGCGGACAGCTACTGCTTCAACCCCCACAAGTGGATGTTCACCAATTTCGACTGCGACTGCTTCTGGGTCGCCGATCGGGCGGCCCTGGTCCGGGCCCTGTCGATCCTCCCCGAGTACCTGCGCAACCGGGCCACCGAGTCGGGCCAGGTCATCGACTACCGGGACTGGCACGTCCCCCTCGGCCGCCGATTCCGCTCCCTCAAGTTGTGGTTCGTGATCCGCCACTACGGCGTGGAAGGACTGCGTCGGCACGTGAGGCGCCACGTGGAGCTGGCGCGGGAGTTCGCCACCTGGGTCGACGCGGACGGGCGATTCGAGCGGCTGACCGAACCCCGGTTGAACCTGGTCTGCTTCCGGCACCTGGACGGCGACGCCGCCACCGAACGGGTCCTGGAGGCGGTGAATGGCTCGGGCCGGGCCTTCCTGACCCATACCCGCCTTGACGGCGCGCTCGCGCTGCGCATGGTAGTGGGGCAAACGCACACGGAGGTCCGGCACGTGAGAGCTGCCTGGGACGCCCTCCGAGCGGCGGCGGAGTCGGTGGCGAACGCATGACGGGGCACGCACATCCCCAGGGGAGCATCCGATGAGACATCTATGGAACGCGTGGGCGATTCTCTTGATCGCGGCGCTGCCCACGGCCGCATGGGCCGGCGGCAAGCTGCGCTACCCAGAGACCGCCAGGGTCGACCAGGTGGACGACTACCACGGGACCCAGGTGGCGGATCCCTACCGGTGGCTCGAGGACGACGTGCGGGAATCCGCCGACGTCGCGGCCTGGGTCAAGGCCCAGAACAAGGTCACGTTCAAGTACCTCAAGGGCATCCGCGAGCGGGGCACCATCCGGGATCGCCTCGAGGAGCTGTGGAACTTCGAGCGGACCTCGGCACCCAAGCGGGTCGGGGACCGCTACTACTTCTTCCGCAACACCGGCCTGCAGAACCAGGACGTGTTGATGGTCGCCGACAGCCTGGACGGCGAGCCCAGGGTCGTCCTCGATCCCAACGAGTGGTCCGAGGACGGCACCGTCGCGCTGTCGGGCCACTCCTACAGCTGGGATGGCCGCTACCTGGCCTACGCCCGCTCGGTCGCGGGTTCGGACTGGCGGGAGTGGTACGTGCTCGATCTGACCACGGGTGAGCAGCTCCCCGACGTGCTCCACTGGGCCAAGTGGACCTGGCCCGCCTGGACCCACGACGACCGCGGCTTCTTCTACTCGCGCTTCCCCGAGGTGGAGGAGGGGGCGGAGTTCCAGGCGCTGAACATGAACCAGAAGGTCTACTACCACCGGGTGGGCACCGACCAGTCCCGGGACGTGCTGGTCTACGAGCGGCCCGACCACCCGGAGTGGGGCTTCTTCGGCGAGGTGACCGAGGACGGCCGCTATCTGGTGATCCACGTGTACAAGGGCACGGACGACCGCTACCGCATCGTCTATCGGGACCTCCTGGAGCCCTACGCGGTGCCCGTGGAGCTGATCGGCGACTTCGACAACCAGTACGCCTTCCTGGCCAACGACGGGCCGGTGTTCTACTTCGAGACCGATCTTCAGGCCCCCCTCGGTCGGATCATCGCCATCGATATCCGACGCCCTGAGAGGGAGAACTGGCGGGAGGTGATTCCCCAGGCCGAGTGGGCCCTGCGGGGGGCCACCGTGACCGGCAACATGTTCGTGCTGACCTATCTACGGGACGCGGTGACCTACGTCCGGATGTTCGACATGGCGGGGCACTGGGTTCGCGACGTGGAGTTCCCGGGCATCGGAACGGTGTCCGGCTTCGGGGGCCGGCGATCCGCCACCGAGACCTTCTACTCGTTCGCCAGCTTCGCCACGCCGCCGAGCATCTATCGATACGACATGCTGACCGGTGGTTCGGAGCTGTGGCGCCGGGCGCCGGTGGACGTGGACCCCGGGGACTACGAGGTCCAGCAGATCTTCTTCGCGAGCAAGGACGGCACCCAGGTGCCGATGTTCGTGGTCCACCGCAAGGGCATCGAGCTGGACGGGAGTCACCCGACCCTGCTGTACGGGTACGGCGGATTCTCGGCCTCGCTGACGCCCCGATTCTCCATCACCCGCCTGGCGTGGGTTCAGCTGGGGGGTGTGTACGTGGTGGCCAACCTGCGCGGCGGCGCGGAGTACGGCGAGGAGTGGCACCAGGCCGGGACCAAGCTGAACAAGCAGAACGTGTTCGACGACTTCATCGCCGCGGCCGAGGAGTTGATCGAGCTGGGGTACACCCGCACCGACAAGCTGGCGATCTTCGGGGGCAGCAACGGCGGCCTGCTGGTGGGGGCCTGCATGACCCAGCGGCCGGACCTGTTCGCCGCTGCGATCCCCGCCGTGGGGGTGATGGACATGTTGCGCTTCCATCAGTTCACCGCGGGCCGCTACTGGGTCGACGACTACGGCAGCGCCGAGGATCCCGAGGAATTCGAGGCGCTGTACGCGTACTCGCCCTACCACAACCTCGAATCGGGGACGGCGTACCCGGCCACCCTGGTCACCACCGCGGACACCGACGACCGGGTGGTCCCCGGGCACAGCTTCAAGTTCACCGCCGCGCTCCAGGAGGCGCACACGGGTGATGCCCCCGTGGTGATCCGGATCGAGACCAAGGCCGGCCACGGCGCGGGCCTGCCCACGGACAAGCTCATCGACGAGTACGCCGACATGTGGGCCTTCCTGGTCGAGAACCTGGAGATGGAGATCGCGGACTAGGGGCGTGTCGGGGATTGATCCACGACGGGCTCCTCCCGTGCCCAGGCCGTAGGCCGGTGCCCGTGCCCGTGCCCGTGCCCGA
>CAZITQ010000399.1:0-4119 GCA_964542165.1 uncultured Rickettsiales bacterium | reverse complement strand
CGGCGCCCGGGTTGACCCAGTGATCCGCGTCGTCGCAGTCGTCGCACTCGGTGAACCCGTCCAGGTCCCCGTCCTCCCCGTCCGCGGTGGCGGGATCGCAGTCGTTGTCGATGCCGTCGCAGACGGTCTCCAGCTGACCGGGGAACACGTCCGGATCGCCGTCGTCGCAGTCGTCGCAGACGTTCACGCCGTCCCCGTCGTTGTCCGCGGCGTCGGTCGTGGCGGGGTCGCAGTCGTTGTCGATGCCGTCACAGCCCACCTCGGTCTGGCCCGTGAACACGTCGGGATCCGTGTCGTCGCAGTCCCCAGCGCAGACCCGCTGGCCGTCCCCGTCGTCGTCGGCCTCGTCGGCGGGCAGCTGCAGGTCGCAGTCGTTGTCCAGCCCGTCGCAGACCTCGGGGTTGCCCGGGAAGCGGTCCGGATCCGAGTCGTCGCAGTCGCCCACGCAGACCAGGTAGCCATCGCCGTCGTCGTCCACCTCGGTGGCCTCGGGGGCGCCGCTGCAGTCGTTGTCCACCCCGTCGCAGAATTCGGGGTGACCGGGGTAGGCGTCCGGATCGGCGTCGTCGCAGTCGTCGCCGACGGCGACGTGGTCGGCCGGAGCGGGGCAGGTGTCCACCGGCGTCGCCGGGTCGCCGTGGCCGTCCCCGTCCCCGTCCAGGTACCAGGTACCGGGGTAGGCGTCGGGGTCGTCGTCGTCGCAGTCGTCGCCCCCGCACAGACCCTTGAGGGAGCCGTCCATGTCCATGTCGCACCAGCCGGCGAACAGGTTGGCGAAGAAGTCGGCGTTGTCGGAGACCTGGGCGCAGGCGTCGTTCCACAGGTTGCCGTCGGTGGAGAGCAGGACGTTGCCCTCCATCGCCAGCAGGACCTCCGCCGCCGCCCCCGAAGCCACCAGCTCCGCGGACGGGTCCAGGTCCAGGTTGCTGGAGCAGGAGTACGACAGGGCAGCCACGCCGTCGGTGAAGGCGTGGCCCGGTTCGGCGGGGCCCACATTGCCGCAGCCGCAGCCGAAGTTGGCACCCAGGAAGTCGCTGCCCAGGCCCAGGTGATCGAGGACCGCGTTCTGCACGGCCAGGGCCGCGGGTGCAAAGTTGGCGTGCTCGACGGCGACCACCAGCAGGCCGCCTGCGTCCACGAAGGCCTGGATGTCGGTCAGCTGGCCCGCGTCGTAGGCGCTGCCGGAGACGAAGAGGCTGACGATCCGGTAGTCCGTCAGGTCGGCAGGCCAGGCGGTCTCCCAGTCCACGGCCGAGGCGCCCGCGCCCAGCAGGGCGGCCTCCAGCGCGGTGATCCCGTAGTCGTCGTACCCGTCGTTGCCCACGTACCACAGCACCTTGTCGCCGGTCTGGGCGGCGGAGGAAACGGGGGACGCGAGGGTGGCCAGCAGGAGGAGGAAGCCGAGGTGGAAGCGGTGCATGCTAGTCTCCGTCCGGGATCGTGATTCTACCGACAACCCGGCAGACCATGCGCGTGGGGATCGCGCTGGCCCTCGCGTCCGGCGCCCAGCTGGCCGGCGCGTGCGGGGGCGGCGATGTACAGCCGTGGAGCGACGGCGAGCTGGTGATCGAGCAGATCGGACTCACCGGCGAGGCCATCGGCGAGGCGGCCCTGGTGGTCGGACCGGACGGGACCACCGTCCTGATCGACGTGGGCAACGACTGCCACGCGGACCTGGTGATCGAGGCGCTCGAACGACATGCCGCGGGCACGGAAGTCGACCACGTCCTGCTGACCCACTACCACGCAGACCACATCGGCGGGTTCGACGAGCTGTTCGAGTTCTCCCTGGACGGCGATCGGGCGCCGGTGAGCGTGCGCGAGCAGGTCCTGACCCGGGGCATGGTGGACATCGGCGCGGGGGGGGCCAACCGCCGCGAACTCGAGTCCGTGTGTACCTGGGCCGACGCCCACGCCGACCGGTTCGGCGCCCTGTGCGAGGGCGACACAGCACCCTGTGGGGCGAGCGCGCCGGGGGGACCCTGGCTGGCCTCCTCCTGCCCGGGGCTGGGAGGGGCGCTGGCTTCCATCCCCCTGGGCGAAGGCGCGAGCCTGACGGTGTTCGCGGTCAGCGGCTGGGCTCCGGACGAGGAGGGCTTCGTCTCCCGGATCCACGACGTCGACGACCGTCTCGACGACCCGGGGGAGAACGGCCGATCGATGGTGGGGGTGATCCGCCACGGCGACTTCGCCATGGTCTTCGGCGGCGACCTGACCGGGGGCGGCAAGGACACACCGGACGTGGAGGCCGCCGTGGTCGCGTCCGCGGAGCGGGAGGGCCACCCGGTCCCGCCAGGGGGCGTGGACGTGGTGAAGCTGAACCACCACGGCATCGACTCGTCGACTGGCGAGGCCTGGCTCGAATGGCTGCTGCCCGGCGACGGCCAGATCCGTCACGCCCTGGTCGGTGCCAGCTCGGCCTACCTGTCCGCGCCGGCGCCTGCGGTGGTCGAAAGGACCGTCCCACGATTGGGCGGTGGCTCGATCTGGGTCACCCGACGGGGATCCGTGGGCTCGCGGGACGAGCGCGTCCGGGTGGCCCGGGGTTCGGTCCTGATCCGGGTGGCACCGGACGGCGCGAGCTACGCCATCGAGCTGGCCCGGAAGGACGAACCCGCGTGGGAGGGGACCGCGATCTCCATCGATTGAGGGGCTTGGATTCACGACGGTTTCGCACCCCACACACATGGGTGGCACAGGGAGTTCGCTCCCTGTGTCGTCGTTTCGTCCAGGGGAACAGGGGCGTGGCCCCGTACCGATTCACAGGTAGCAAACTGACTGTGCCACCCCGGAATGGGGTCCCGTCGGGTGCGTTGTCGGACCTGGATTCTGACTCGGTTACTTCGCCCGCCGTCGCAGGAGCGCCAGCGCCACCAGGCCCAGGGCCAGCAGCGGGGAGGCGGTGGGGCCGCGGTCGATGCGGTTCTGGCACGAGCAGTCGTCGGGGTCGGTCAGCGAGGTGTCGTCGTCGTCCCCGGAGTCGGTGTCGTCGTCGCCGGTGTCGTCGTCGCCGGTGTCGTCGTCGCCGGTGTCGTCGTCCCCGGGGTCGTCGCAGTCGTCCTCGTCCTCGCCGTCGACCATGCCGTCGCAGTCGTTGTCGATGTCGTCGTCGCAGACCTCTTCGGTGTCCGGATTCACGTCCGGGTTCGCGTCGTCGCAGTCGTCGCCCTGACAGTCCAGGGAGACGAAGCCGTCGCCGTCCGCGTCCACCTCGTCGGTGATCCCGTCGCAGTTGTTGTCGACCCCGTCGCAGACCTCGTCCAGGTCCGGGCTGACGGTGTCGTCCTCGTCGTCGCAGTCGCCGTCACAGCTCGAGATCCCATCCTCGTCGAAGTCGGACGGATCGAGCGTCGGATCCCCGTCGTCACAGTCGTCGTCGCAGGTGGTCCACCCGTCGCCGTCGGCGTCGTCCAGGTGCAGGGTCGCGTCGCCGTCGTCGCAATCGCCGTCGCAGGTCGAGTACCCGTCGTAGTCCAGATCCTCGGGGGTCAACCCCGGATCGGCGTCGTCGCAGTCCCCGTCGCAGACCATCCAGCCGTCCCCGTCGTCGTCCACCTCGTCCTCGGGGGTGGATTCGTCGCAGTCGTTGTCCTGGCCGTCACACAGCTCCGGCGCACCGGGGTAGGTGTCGGGGTTGCCGTTGTCGCAGTCGCCCTGGCAGGCGTTCCAGCCGTCGCCGTCCGCGTCCTCGTCGACCCCCTCGTCCACGGTGCCATCGCAGTTGTTGTCCACTCCGTCGCACTGCTCGGGGGCGGCGGGGTGGGTGGCAGGATCGCCGTCGTCGCAGTCGTCGCCGCACAGCAGGTACCCGTCGCCGTCGCCGTCGATCTCGTCACCGGGAATCGAGCCGTCGCAGTCGTTGTCCAGGCCGTCGCAGACCTCCACCGCCGCCGGGTTCACGGCGGGCTCGCCGTCGTCGCAGTCACCGGCGCAGATGGAGAAGAAGTCCCCGTCGCCGTCGATGTTCTCGTCGGTGGTCTCGTCGCAATCGTCGTCGATGCCGCCGTTGCAGACCTCCTCCTGGTCCGGGTTCACGTCCTCGTCGTCGTCGTCGCAGTCCCCGTCGCAGATGGAGAAGAAGTCCCCGTCGCCGTCGATGTTCTCGTCGGTGGTCTCGTC
>CAZITQ010000398.1:0-4186 GCA_964542165.1 uncultured Rickettsiales bacterium | reverse complement strand
CGTCCCCTGGATCGCCGCCGCAGTCGCAGGCATCGTGCTCGGTGATCCGCACCGAGACCACGATCGCCCCGTCCAGGTAGGCGTTGTTGGCCCCGCTGTGGTCCTTGCCCACGAAGGCGTGGCGGATGGCGGGCCTCGGATCGGGGTGGGCGGCGTGCCACTGCCAGCCCTTGTCGCAGGTCCAGGAGTGGACGCCGTCGTCGACCGCGTGGGAGACGCCGCCACAGCTCCAGCTCGTCGAGGCGGTGTAGATCGAGTCCAGCGTGGCCGCCCAGTCGATGTCGTACTCGTTGTTGGACGGGACGTAGCAGGCCTGGCCGGTGCAGTCGGGTTCGTCCCAGCTGCAGGGCCCGGCCTTGAACTTGAGCCGGTAGTCCCGCCAGTCGTTCTCGACCCCGACGCACTGGTCGCAGGTGCCCTGGATCTGGATCTGGGTCTCGTCGCCCCCGGCGGCCTGCCAGTTGTTGCCGTGGTCCCCCTCGTACAGGCCCGCGAAGTTCACGTACTCCCCCGTGTGGCCACCCTGGATCGGGTCGAACTGGGTGAAGCGCAGCTCCAGGGTGCCGCAGTCGATGCCGTCGGGGACGGCGGCGGACAGATCGAAGTGGATCCGGGAGCTGGACGAGGTGACCTGCCAGCCCGCGCCGTTGAACTGGCCCCCCTCGACGGTGCACCCAGCGGTGGCGCAGGAGCCGTCGGCCAACCCCTCGAGCACCCAGTCGGTGTCCGCCCGACCGGGGCCCGCGGGGAGCGCCGAGAGCGCCCACGCCGCGGCCAGGGCCAGGAGTCGCGCGGGGCCGGAATCCCAGGTCATCCGTTCCCTTCCCGATTCAGGGCACCGAGATCGGTCCGAAGTCATTGTCGGTCTCGTCGGTCTCGGTGATCAGCTGGTCCGTGTCCACCCGGGCCCAGCTGGTCCAGGCGCCGTCGGGGGGCGGGACGTCGTCCACCGTGAGCTGGATCTCCCGGACCTCCCCCGCGTCCAGTCCGGAGGCGGCGCTGTAGACCTCGCCGAAGGCGCCGATGTCCGGGATCGTCTCGTGGTCCACGTACAGGTCGATCCAGAAGGTCCCCAGCACGATCTCGGCGCCCGTGTTGGTGATGGTGACGCTGTAGGTGGTCGAGGCCTCGCCCACCGAGGCGGACAGGCCGGTGACCGTGAGGTTGGCGTCCACGAAGGGCTCGTCGTGGAGCCAGTTGCCCACCGAGATCCAGACCTCACCCGCCGGATCCACGAAGGGGTAGTAGGTCACCTGGCCGTAGACGTAGCCGGTGGCCGACCCCGCGGCGACGTCGTACGCTCCGTCCCGGGCCACCCCCACCAGGCTGGAATCCGGCGCGATCCCGCCCCGTCCGCCGCTCACCTGCGCGGCGTCGTCGGCCAGCTCGACCAGCCGGTCCAGGCTGTCCAGGTAGGCGTCGAGGTCCGAGTTCCAGTGCGCCACGTCCACCACCGCGGAGGACTCGTAGGAGAAGAACGAGGGGCCCGTCAGCAGCCAGCCCAGGGTGGGATCCCACAGGGCCACCGAGTCGGTGGTGTGGCCCGGCGTGGACAGCACCTCGAGCTCGCGTCCGCCCACCTGGAACCGGTGGCCGTCGTCGATCCAATCGGTGACCGCGAACTCGACCAGGTCCGCCCAGTCGAAGCAGGCGCCGCCGTGACCCTCGTCCAGGTACTCCTGGGCGAAGGGGGTGTCCAGCAGGGCGATCCGGTCGAAGCGGTGGGCTCCGCAGGTCGCGTCCCGCAGGCTGTGGGAGAGCAGGACCTGGATGTCGCCCTCGTAGACGGTCCGGATCGCGTGTTCCAGATCGCTCGAGTTGACCCCGGTGTCCACGAGCAGGGCCGAACAGTTGCCCGCCAGCAGGTACATCAGCGGCTCGTAGGAGCCGTCCGCCTCGCGGATTGCCAGGGTCCAGCCGTCCAGCGGGGTGATCCAGAACGACCCGCTGCCGCTCTCCAGCATCCCGTCGAAGGGCCCCGGCCCCTCGAGGGGAGCCTCCTCGTCGCAGGGTTGATCACCGGTGGTGTCGTCGTCTCCCGTGCTGTCGTCGTCCCCGGCGGAGTCGTCGTCTCCCGCGGAGTCGTCGTCCCCCGGCATCTCGTAGACCAGGTGGCCGCGGCAACCGGGGATGAAGGCGGCCGACAGCAGCCACGCGAACAGGGCGGAGGTGTGGACGGTGGAGCGCATGGAGGCAGCTTATCGACCCGGCGGAGGCCCTGCCACCCGCGGAGGTAACGGTCCGGTAGTCGACCGGAGTTTCCCTCCCGGCAACCATGAGGTTGGCGCGACGAACGGGAGGCCATGTTTCCATGAAGACCCGAGACGAGATCTACCGGCTGGGCTGGCCAGTCGTCCTGGTGGTGATCGCGATCCTGCTGGTGATGAGCACCGGGTGTTACGAGATGGTGGAGCCGGTGTGCCTGGAGCTGCCGGCCGAGGGTCTCGACAGCTTCGAGGTTCGCTCCGACGGCGGGGCCGTGGAGGTCCGGCGGGTGGAGGGCCAGGACGTGGTCGCGCTCGACGGCGAGATCCACGTGCACGCCGTGAGCATGGGCTCCGCCGGCCGCAAGGCCGACGACATCACCCTGACGTTCGTGGCCGAAGGCACCACGGCGTTGCTGACCCTGGACATCCCCCTGGAGGCCCAGCCCGCCTGGGGTGAGCTGGTGCTCACCGTCCCCGAGGGGTTCGGCGGGTTCATCGAGACCGAGAATGCGCCGGTGACCGTCGCCGGCCTGGACGGCGACCTGCGGGTGATGACCACCAACGGCAAGGTGACGATCCACGACGTGTTCGGCGACGTGGACCTGCAGTCCACCAACGGGAAGATGGAGGTCGCGCGGGTCGCGGGTGACGCCCGGATCGTCACCACGAACGCCGCGGTGGAGGTGGAAGACCTCTGCGGCCGGATCGACGTGGACACCACCAACGGCAAGGTGACCCTCGTCGGCGTCGCCGGGGACATCGGTGGCCACACCACCAACGGCAAGGTCAGCGTGGAGGCCCACGAGGGCAACTTCGACGTCAATACCACCAACGCCTCGATCGAGCTGGACTCCGTGCTCCCCGCGGGAGGCTACGGGTTCGCCTCGTCGACCAACGGCTCCATCGACCTGGACCTGCCCCAGGACGTCTCCGCCGGTCTCGAAGCCACCACGTCCAACGGCAACATCGACATCGACGGGCTGCCCTTCGACGGGCAGCTCCACGACGACTGGGCTTCGGTGGTGTTCGGCTCCGGCGACGGCGAGCTGGTCCTGTCGACCACCAACGGGACCATCGACGTTCGCGGCCGTGACGACGGCTGAGTCTCCGCCCTGACGCCTGACGCCTGACGCCGCTCCCTCAGTCACATGTCGGGGCGAGCTCGATGTTGTTGACCGTGGTGACCGCCAGGGGGCCGACCAGGCTGGCGGTGCCGGTGGCGAGATCGATCTCGTACAGGTCGTCGCTGGTGACCGCCAGGACCGACTCCCGCCCGGGGTGGAACCCGATGCCGACTCCGCCGAACGGCACGTCCACGTCCACCACGTCGTAGGCCTCTCCCGTGACGTGGTCGATGGAGAAGATCCGGTCGCCGGTGCCGTCGGCGCCGATGAGCGTGTCGTTGGCGCAGTCGTAGGTCATCCCGCAGTTGTCCACGGTGATGTTCAGCGGGCCGATGGGGGTGCCGGCTCCGCTCACCGGGTCGAACTCCACCAGCTGGTCGTAGGTCGTGTCGAGGCCGTACAGCCTGCCGTCTGGGCCCCAGGAGATGCCGCAGCAGTTGCCCACGCCGTGGCCGGGGAGGGCGACCATGGTGCCCGTACAGATGTCGATCTCTCCCAGCCGGCTGTTCGACCCGTCGTGGACGAAGGACCCGCCGTCGCCGTCGGTGGCCATGCTGTTGACCGAGCCCGTCCAGCTGGGGTCGAGATCCACGATATGGGAGGTCGCACCGGAGGCGATGTCGATCTCGTAGACCCCGCCGGCGTACGAGTTGACGTTCACCGCCACCATCCCGTCGACCGCGTCGTCGTCCAGGTCCCCGTCGCAGTCGTTGTCCACGCCGTCGCAGGGGTCGGGGGCGCCGGGGTAGGTGTCCGGATCGTCGTCGTCACAGTCCTCATCGCAGGTGTCCCAGCCGTCGCCGTCCAGGTCGTCCAGGTTGAGGGCAGGATCCCCGTCGTCGCACTCGTCACAGA
>CAZITQ010000397.1:0-4193 GCA_964542165.1 uncultured Rickettsiales bacterium | reverse complement strand
GGGGCACCAGAGGTGCCCCGGAAACTGAAGCGTGGTTCAAAGAGGGTTTTCTGTATGGTGGCCGCAACGATGACCGTGGCCCTCATCTGTATCAGGCCTCTCCGTAGCGTCGGTTTCTGGCCGCCGAGCAGGCCCGCCGCAGCCATGCCCGGTCGGCCGTGCTAGATTGTGGCCGCGGCCCGCAGCGTGGCGGGCGCAGTCCGCGGAGCGGCGATGTCCCTGGTCCGGCGTGCGATCGAGGTGGTCTTCACCCCCCAGATCCTGATGATGCTGGCCAAGGTCTACATCCCGGTGCTCTTCCCGCTCACCTTCCTGTTAGCGCTCCTGTCGTTGGCCATCGATGGATATATAGGCTGGGAAGATGGTTTTCTGCCCTATCCGGTCAACCTGGCGGCCGCGGCGCTCTCCTTTGCGCTGGGCAGTGTCATCTGGCTGGTGGCCTATGCGGCCATCGTCTTCGAGGGCAAGGGCAGCCCCTCTCCCACGGCCGGGCGCACCCAGCAGTTGGTCACCTCGGGCATCTACAGCCTGTGCCGCTACCCCTCGGTGCACGGCAAGCTGCTGGGCGTGGCTGCAGTGGGCCTGCTGCTCAACTCCTTCAGCTTCACATTCATCCTGGTGCCACTGCTGCTGGCAGGTTCGCTGATAGAAAAGCTCTGGCGCCAGGAGCCGCAGAACGAGGCCGTCTTCGGCGAGGCGTACGTGCGCTATCGCCAGCAGGTGCCTTTTTTCATCCCCTGGAAGATCTTCCTTCCCCGACGCCATCGGACGCCCTGATCGCCAAGGAGCGCGCCATGGAAATCACCTTCATCAATCCTCCGGAGCGCATGCGCGTCTGGGCGGGCATCCCCAAGGCCCACGCCCACGGCGTCTACTGCTTCCCCCCCCTGGGCTTGATGCACATGCAGGCCGCCGTCGAGAAGAGCACGCCCTATCGCGTGGAGATCTTCGATCCGGTGGTGGACGATCTGGACTACCCGGATTTCGAGCGGCAGCTGCGCTCCTACCCGCTGGACGTGGTGGGCATCTCGGCCTTCACCCACTGCCTGCCCGATGTGCAGCGCACCATCAACGCGGTGCTGAACATCAACCCCAAGGCGCGCATCGTACTGGGCGGGCCCCATCCCAGCATGTTCCCCGAGTACGCCATGGGCCTGGCCGGCGTCGAGGCCATCCTCACCGGCGACGGCGAGGAGGCCTTCCCCGACATGCTGCGCAGGGCGGATGCGGGCAAGAGCTGGGAGGGCATCCAGGGCGTCTGGTTCAAGGACGGCCAGCAGATCATCAAGAACCCGGACCGGCCCTCCACGCGCAACCTCGACGCTTATCCCTGGCCCGATCGGCGGCGCGTTCGCTACAAGGACTATTACGTCCCGGGCGCCAAGCAGCCCCTGGTGACCACGCTGATCACCTCCCGCGGCTGCCCCCATTCCTGCCCCTTCTGCCTGACCTACAAGAAGCAGTACCGCATCCGCAGCATCGACCACATCCTGGACGAGGTCGAGGACTGCCTGTCCCTGGGCATCGGCGAGATCCTCTTCGTGGACGACCTGTTCACCCCCAACAGCCAGTGGGTGCTCAAGTTCTGCGACGCCGTGGAGCAGCGGGGCTTGAAGTTCCAGTGGGGCTACAAGACCACCATCGCCGGCACCACGCGCGAGCAGATCCGGCGCTGCGCCGAGCTGGGCTGCACCAAGATCCACTTCGGGGTCGAGTCCACCAACAACGAGGGCCTGGACGTCTGGGGCAAGCACTGCGACACCGACGACGTGCACCGCGTCTTCCGCTGGTGCCGCGAAGAGGGCGTGCGCTCCATCGCCTACATCATGCTGGCCGGGCCCCACGAGCGCTCCATGCAAGAGGCGCTGGACAACATCGACGCCATGATGAAGCTCGACGCCGACTACGCCGTGTTCGCGGTGTTCTCGCCCTATCCGGGCACCGAGAGCTTCGAGGAGGGCGCCCGCAAGGGCCTGTACCCGGCCGACTGCTGGGACAAGCTGATGCGCGAACCGCTCTCGGGGGAGCAGGTGCCGGCGGCCTGGAACGAGCACCTGTCCAACGCCGAGATCATGGAGCTGCTCAAGATCGCCCACCGCAAGTTCTACATGCGGCCACGCGTCTTCGCCCGCAATCTGCTGGGCCTCTCTTCCACGGCCGAGCTGAAGCGCCTGACGCGGGGCCTGTTGTCCATCGCGAAGCTGGAGCTGCTCAGCGCCAAGAGTCGCACCGCTCCCGTGTGACAGCTCGTGACAACAGAGCGGCGATTTTCTTCGAATGAAGCCGAGGCCCCTCCGTCAGAGGGGGTGGCGCTCGGCCCTGCCCGCTCAATAGGGAGCGGCGATTCGGACGGGGATCGTAAGGCAGGACCGGGCGCCGAGCCTCTCAGGGGATGGGCTCTCCTGCTGGTCTGCGCGCTGCCCCTGCTGGGGAGCGGGCCCAGCGGCGAGGTGAGCGTAGCGCGCGCCCGGGCCGGCGCCGTGGAGCACTACGCCCAACAGCTGCGCGAGACGGCCGGCGTCTTGCAGGCCACCGCCCGGGGCGTGGCTGACGATGGCCGGCTGCATTCGCTGCTGCTGATGCGCGACCAGGCCATCGAGCTGGACAAGCGGCTGGCCGCGTTGCGGTTCGCGATGGAGGAGCTGCAGGAGGAGGCGGGGTTCAGCTCTGCGTCCGTCCGCCCGCAGCCAGCTCCTCCTCACTGACCCGCCCGCGCCCCGCTTCACGAAGCAGGCGGCGCACCAACACGAAGACCGCTTCGACGCAGTGGTCCATGTTGTTGTACCAGAAGGTGCCCGTGCGACCCGCCATGTGCAGGTTTTCGAAGCGTGCGAAGGCCTTCTGGGCCTGGTCGAGGTGGGCCGGGTAGCGCTTGTGGTAGATGGGGTAGCTCTCGAGGATGCGCTCCAGGCGCACGTCGTGGATGCACTCGCGATCCGGGATCAGGTCCACGCGCACCAGGTCGTCGGCCACCCAGTCGGTCAGGCGCTCGCCGTTCTGCCAGCGATCATCGTCCTCCATGCAGGTCACCTCGACGCACAGGCCCGTGGTGCCGGGCGGGCAGGTGCTGGCGTCGAAGAAGCGCGGGATGGAGATGCGGCTGAAGACGATGTCGCGCTCGCCGTAGTAGCACCACTGGTAGGGGTGCTGGACGTCGTGCTCGGCCATGACGTTGTAGAGCAGCAGGCCCAGGTATTGCAGCTCGAAGGGCTCCAGGCCCAGGCAGCGGGCGGCCTGGTTGATGGGCCCGGTCCAGATCACCAGGCTGGGCTCGATGCGCTCATCGCTGGCTTTTGCCTCGCCGGCGGGCCCGGCCTGCACGGAGACAACGCGATCGCCGCGTGCCTCCATGGTGGCCTCGTGACCCAGCAGGATGCGCCCGCCCTTCTTCTCGATGATGGCCGCCACCCGGTCCCACATGGTGGACATGCCGCCCCGTGGGTAGATGAACTCGATCTCCGACTTCTTGAACTGCAGCAGGGTGGACTTGACCAGCTGCGACAGGTTCTGCATCTGCAGGTTGTCGTCGATGATGGCCCGGTTGATGCCCGCCTTGGCCCAGTCGGGGTGCACGTTGCGCGGGTGCAGGCCCAGGAAATCCTCGGTGTAGTCGCGGAAGAAGTGAGCGTAGAGGGTGGGGCCGTACTGGCGCAGGATGTAGTTCTCGAAGGAGTCGTCGTCGTAGGAGCGGAAGGTGTTCAGCAGCAGGTCCACGCCGCTCTTGGCCGCCATGGCGGGGGGCAGCTGGGCCAGTTGCTGGGGCTTGAGGGGCCACAGGTAGTACTTGCCCTGGAAGTAGACCTCGCTGCGGCGGGGGAAGAGCACGATGTCCTCGCCCAGCACGCGCTCCAGCCAGGCCGAGACCTGGGGGTTGGCGGTGTGGAAGCGGTGGGGCCCCACGTCGAAGACGAAGCCCTCGTAGTGGAAGGAGCGCGCCAAGCCGCCCAGGGCATCGTCGCGCTCGATGACCACCACCTCGGCGCCGGCCTCGGCCAGCAGCTGGGCGGTCACCAGGCCGGTCACGCCCGCGCCGACGATGACGATGGGGCCGTCGAAGATGGTGGGAGGCTTCTGGCTCACGCGGTCCTCTGCCGAGAGAGTGAGAGAAGAGCATAACGCCGCCGACGGTGAACGCGTCGCCCGGCACCGACCATTTCCGCCGACACTGTCGGCGGAAATGCCCGGCGCCATTT
>CAZITQ010000396.1:0-4291 GCA_964542165.1 uncultured Rickettsiales bacterium | reverse complement strand
GTGCAAACGGGGTCCAGGGGCGGGAGCCCCTGGCGGCGCCAGCTGAACCATGTTGAAGATCATCACCATCCCCTTCGACCCCTCCCTCGGGCTGTTTCCCGACGAGGCCCTGCGCGCCGTGGACCAGCAGTGGGAGGTGCTGTCGCACCACGCCGAGTTGTTTCATCACGGCGGCCTGCCCTACTGGTCCGTGCTGCTCGAGCTGCGGCCCCGGCAGGGGCTGGTCGCCGCCGAGGTTGAGCGAGGCAAGGAGCGCCGCGAACCCGCCGGGCGGCCGGACGCCGCCGAGCGGGCGGCGTTCCTTCGCCTGCTTGACGAGCTGGACGAGGTGGAGCGCGCCCGCTACCAGGCGCTGCTGGACTGGCGCGCGGAGCGGTCCATCAAGGACGGCGTGCCGCGCTACGTGATCCTGACCAACCGCCAGGCCATGGAGCTGGCGCGGCGCATACCCCGCACCCTGGAGGAGCTGCGCGCGGTGCGGGGCATCGGCAAGAAAAAGCTCAAGCGCTTCGGCCGCCGCATCCTGGAGGTGCTGCATGGCGACGCCCATGATCCCGGGCCCGGACAACCTGCCGCTGTTCACGGCGTGGATGGAGACGACGCGCTGGCTGATGCAGGTGACCGAGAAGTTCCCCAAACACCGCAGGTTCAGCCTGACCAACCGCATAGACGGCCTGGCCCTGGACATCCTGGAGGCGATCACGGCGGCGGCCTACAGCCGGCAGCCGGCCGAGCCGCTGGCGAGCTGCAACCTGATGCTGACGCGTCTGAGGATCCTGCTGCGCCTGAGCCATGAGCTGGGCCACCTGCCCAACGCGGCCTACGAGCGGGCCGCGGTGGAGCTGGGCGAGGCCGGGCGCATGCTGGGGGGCTGGATGAAGCAGGCCGCGGCGCGGCAGTGACGGCGCCGCCGGACAGCCTGTGGGAGCGCGTCGTGGGCTTCGGCGGGCTGCTGCGCGCCTTCCGCCGCGCCTTCCGCGGGAACCGGCGCAACCCGGCGGCCTGCCGCTTGCACCTGGAGCTGGAGCCGCGGCTGCTGGCCCTGTCGTCCCAGCTCCGCCAGGAGACCTACACCCCGGAACCCTACCGCTACTTCTGGATCCGCCACCCCAAGCGCCGGCTCATCTCGGTGGCCTCGTTCCGCGACCGGGTGGTGCACCATGCCCTGGTGGGGGCGCTGGAGCCGCTGTTCGAGCGGCGGTTCATCCGCCACAGCTACGCCTGCCGGCGCGGCAAGGGCACCCACCGCGCCCTGCGCCAGGCCCGCCGCTGGTGCGCCCGCTTCCCGTACTGCCTCAAGACCGACATCGACAGCTACTTCGCCAGCATCCGCCACGAGTCCCTGCTGCGCGCCATCGCCTCGGAGGTCACCGATCCGCTGGTGCTGCGCCTGTGCCGGCGCATCATCGGCAACGCACGGCTCCCCACCGTGCCGCCCGGCGAGGCCCGGGGGCTGCCCATCGGCAACCTCACGAGCCAGTTCTGGGCCAACGTCTACCTCGACCCGCTCGATCACCACGTGCGCGACGCGCGGGGCATGGGCGCATACCTGCGCTACATGGACGACATCCTGATCTTCGACCACCGCAAGGAGCGCCTGTGGCAGGCCCTGTCGGACCTGCGGGGCCTCGCCGGGGCCGGGCTGGGGCTGCGGGTCAAGGATTCGGCCACGCGGGTGGCCCCCACCCGGGACGGCGTGTCATTCCTGGGCATGCGGGTGTACCCCGCCATGGTGCGCCTGGACCATTCCAGCGCCCGGCGCCTGGCCCGGGCCGTGCGCGACGCGCGCCGTCGGCATGATCAGGGCCTGATATCGCACGCAGATGCCGCAACCGTCCTGCAGAGCGCGGCGGCTCACGCCGGGCACGCGGCCAGCCGGAGTTTCTTGCGCGGTGTGCTGGCGCGAGTTGACCGGCCGCACCCTGGCCGGCCATGATGCCGCAGGGCGCGGGCCCACAGCGACTCCAACCGGGTCAACCGTGGCGGCAGCTGGAACAATGATGCGGGCAACCTGCGGGCTGCCAACCGCAACAACAACTCGCCCGGCAACCGCAACAACAACCTCGGGTTTCGTTGTGCCAGCTCGGGTGCGACGCGAGACGGCGGGCGTTCACGGACGCCCGCCCGGGGCCATGCACCGACCATGCGGCTCGCGCCCCGCGCCGGCGATGCCGGCCGAAGCATTCCCCGGCCCGCCGGCGCGGCGCGAGGGCGCGCCTCCCCGGCGGGCCCCTTTCGGGGGCCTTTGCCGTCATCCTTGTAATGGCCGGAGCCGGTGCCTTACCATGGGGCCTGCTTCGCTCATCAAGGGGAGGGCATGACGCCGGCCCGGTTGACATTCATGCTGGTCCTGTTGGCGGCCTTTACGCTGCCCGGGACCACGCCCGCCCGCCCCCGCGCGCCGCGCGTGGCGGTGTTCGAGCTGGAGCTCCGCAACGTGCGGCTCAAGGCTTCGATGGCGAAGATCCTTCGAGATTACCTGTCGGACCGGCTGGCCGCGACGGGCCGGTACCGGGTTGTGCCCGGCGACAAGACGCGGGCGGCGTTGAACCGCGAGCAGCTTCGCACCAAGAGCAGCTGCTTCGCCAAGAGCTGCCAGATCCGCATCGGGCAGGCGCTCGCCGCCGACCGTTCGCTGTCCACGCGGGTGATGCGCATCGGCCGTCGCTGCACGGTGACGGCGACGCTGTACAACCTCGAGACCCAGGTGACGGAGAAGGGCGCGTCGGCCAAGGCCGGCTGCGGCGAGGAGACGCTGCAGGGGGCCATCGAGCAGGTGGTACGCCAGCTGACGGGCGGCGGCGGCCCGGTCGCCGGGTCGGGCCCCGGCCCGACGCAGAGCGGCCCGGTGGTGGAGGGGGGCGAGGTGACGCGGGCGGCAGCCCGGCTCATCGTGCAGGTCAAGCCGCGCACCGCGCGCGTGAAGGTGACGGGCCCCGGCCGCTTTTCGTCCACGGGGGGCTGGAGCTGGGAGCGGTCGGACCTGAAGCCGGGGCAGTACACGGTGGTGGCGGGCGCGCGGGGGTACGTCAACACGACCCGCGAGCTGACGCTGTCGGTGGACGACCTCCGGACGGTGAAGATCACCCTCGAGCGCCCGGGCAACCTGCTCGTGACCGGCACGCCGGCGGGGGCGCGCGTGGAGGTGACGGGGCCCGGCGGATTTTCTGCGGTCAAGGGCATCCCCCTGAGCGTCAAGGGCGCCACGGGCGGGACCTACCAGGTGAAGGTGAGCCGGCAAGGCTACCGCGCCGAGCAGCGTGAGGCGCAGGTGCGAGCGGGTCAGACGACGCGGGTGGAGGTGCGGCTGAAAAAAGAGGCGGGCGCGAGGCTGGCGTGGGTGCGTATCCCCGGCGGTAGCTTCCGCATGGGCTCCGAGTCGGGAGCCTCAGACGAAAAGCCGGTACACGCGGTGCGTGTTTCGAGCTTCGAGCTTCTGAAGAGCGAGGTGACGGTGGGTCAGTACGGCGCGTGCGTGAAGGCGGGGAGGTGCAGCGCTGCCCATGCCGATGACGGCAGCTGCTATGTCTATCGCGGGGGGAGATGGCAAAAGGGCACCCTCCCGGCCTCGTTCCGGGGCAAGGACCAGCCGGTCGTGTGCGTGGACTGGGAGCAGGCGCGTGCGTTCTGTAGGTGGGCGGGCGGCCGGCTGCCGAGCGAGAGTGAGTGGGAATACGCGGCGCGTAGTGGTGGCCGCGCGCAGAAGTACCCCTGGGGCAACGCGAAGGCGACGTGTAATCGTGCGGTGATGAACGATGGCGGCCTTGGTTGCGGCAAGCAGCGCACTTGGCCGGTGTGCTCGAAGCGCGCGGGCCACAGCACGCACGGTGTCTGCGACCTGGCGGGCAACGTGTGGGAGTGGGTGGAAGACTGCTGGCACGGCAGCTACGAAACTGCGCCGTCAACTGGCAAGGCCTGGACAGAAAACTGCAGCGTCTCCCGCCGGGTCCGCCGTGGCGGCGGCTGGGACGGTGTTGCGGGCTACCTGCGGGCTGCCGGCCGCCGCCTCGACTCGCCCGGCGCCCGCGACGACCGCCTCGGGTTTCGTTGTGCCAGGTAGTTTGCAGTTTTACCCTTGAATCCTTTTGCCCCTTGTCCTTGATCGTTTTTTTGGGGGGCGGAGGCTTGGGTGAAAGGTGGCGCGAGGGCGTAGCCAGCGAAGCCAGGCGGAGCCCCGCGGCCGACCCGCGACCCTGGCCGGGTAGAGCACGAGGCGCGTCAAGCCGGCGGGCGCCTTTTGGTCGCAGCGCTATAAAAGTGATCCAGTCAGCGGCGAAAAAGTGATCCACCC
>CAZITQ010000395.1:0-4354 GCA_964542165.1 uncultured Rickettsiales bacterium | reverse complement strand
AGGCTAGCACCTTCGATTTTGGGCCAGATCGGGCCATTTCGGGCTGGGAAGGCTAACAAAGGCTAACAAGGAATATCGAGAGCGCGCACATCCAACGCAGTCCACGGAAATCACCAACCACAAGCCTCCCGCAGGGGTACCACCGAGGCCTCCAGTCCTCGTAAGTCGAAAGTGAGGATGACAGGCTCAGAAGCGGTAGGTGTGAATTCTAGCAGAAGCTGGTCTGCTTCCATCATTTGCTCGGCTAGGCGGAGCGGGCTGGAAAAGTAGTATGTGTAAGGGTCTCCAATATCTCCATCCGCCGGGCGAGGCGCTGGCGCTCCCTGGGTCACTTCTAGGCGTGTAGGTTTCCGATCATCCAACCGCATCTTCACAGCAGAAAAGACGTCGTAGTACCAGGTGCGGGTCACAGTCAATGTCGTGGGCGATTTGAAGTAGAGGGTTGTCTTGTTGGATTTGCACCACAGATTCAGTGTGCCAGTACCGGTAGTTCCCAGCCACGAGGCGGTATACGTGTCATCCGATACGAGAACGAGGCGAACGTCCCTCGAGTCATCCATGGGGTCGATGCTCTCAGAAAGCTGCCATTTGCCTCGGCACTCCTCGGGGTTGCCGCCGGCGGCGATGCATACGCAAATGCGAGATGAACACAGAGCAGAATCCTCGATGAGATCTTCCACGGTGTACGTTTGGTGATCCTGGGTTTCGTAGGCCGCTGGAAGGGAAGCCCGTGTTAGTCGCTCTTCAGAGACCAACGATTCCGCTAAGTCCTCCGGGCAGCCTGGACAAATGCGAGTCTCGAACCTGCGCAGCACCACCTCCTCGTTGGAGTGCTCGCCACAGAACCCCTCATACCGTACCAACTCAGCGCTGCCTATTTCCGCATCCGGCGAATCCGCAGACACAACCCGGGTCACCATCTGCGGCGGAGCGCTCTCGTTTTCGCGATCAATGACACAAAGGGTCCGCGTGACCTCCCGCATTTCGATGGCCTCGGGCCCCTGCGGGGTGTCCGCGCAGCAGCTGCAGAGGTTTGGCATGAGCAGGCCAAGTTGAACATGGAAGGCTAGCCAAGAGAACCACTGTACGCCTGGGCGCTTCTTCTTCTTACCAATCTGCGTCATAGACTTCATCACTCCCTCGTGACCCGTGTCCCGTCTCTTCTACAACGGCGTTCCAAGCTTGCTCTACTGTTGTTGGAGTAAAGGAGACGACTCGATGGTCCGTGCCTCTCCACGGCCTGCACAGGGAAACGGATTGAGGTTGGGTTTGGACAATCTCCCTACACAAAGGCGGTTGGACGAAGGCACGCGAGCGGATCGGGACAGCATCCACCTTGAGCACTCCCTGCGTCGCCGTTCTTCTCACGGGAAGATCCAAAGCTGATTGTCGTCCTGGTCGACGAAGTCGATGCGAAGATCCCGAGGCAGAACAAAGCGGTAGCCATCCGAATACGGATTGGGGCTTTGCCTGTACTTGTGATGCGCAAGTCCCTCCCAGTTCCAGAACAAAAATATTGATTCCCCTTCGTCCCGCTCGATACGGATGGCCAGTTCCTCAGGCATCCCACGTAAGACCACCAATGCATACCATTCGCTGTATTCCTGGACCCAACGAATGTGCGACCACTCCCCGACCGCAACAGGGTATTCGATAATTTCAATTATCGTTGAGAACGCTTTGTCCCAAGAACTCAGAGAGCGCTTGTACACGCCGCCGCCTGCGTGAAACACAAAACTACCTACACCGTAAGAAACGCTATTGCCTCCTTCTACAGGGTATCTGAATCGGAGGCCGGCCAACCTCTTCCGCCAGGACTCCATTAGATCGATCAGGTCGCGGTCGACACGGGTTTCCCTTTCCAGTTTTTCGAGAAGGTAGTCGGAGTCGGCAGTGTCCCTGCAGCGTTGTTGGTACTGCTCCACGACCTCGCACGCAAAGAGCCGTCTATCCTCCACGACCAGATAGGTGTAGATCTCAAGGGCGTCCTTGTTGAGCGTCACCACGCCCTCTGTTGATGGGAATAGCTGGTCGAATGGCCACCTCGGCTTTGGAAGGGTTGCCAGGTAGTTTCGATGGTCTCGTACAGACGTCAGCCACTCTTCGGCGACCAATCGTGCTGCATCCGTGTAGAGACCATCCGCGATTTGGAGGATCTTCATTTCAATAGATGCGCATGCTTGATCGGTGTCAGGCAAAATCAACTCTTCACGTTGCGTGGCTATCCAACTCAACTCCCATTCCTCGATCCTCTGTCTCGCCGCGGAAATGACCTCCTTTCTCTGAGACCTTGAGGTCAGCCTAGAACTCAGGTCGTCTAGCATTCCATGCAAGGTAACCACTTCTTCTAGGCTGGTGTTTTGCTCAAGGGTGGCAAACGCAGTCTCTAACCGGTCCTCGTTCCTAGAGGATGCCGTCTGGAGCAGGGGCTGTGCCTCCTCCGCTGGATGAAGGCCTCCAGACGGCCACTCGTGCAGTTGCTCGCACAGCAGTATCTCGGCTCTCAGCGCGTCTCCAGCCCTCAAGAGGTCATCCGCCTGTTGAAGGACCTCCACTGCCCGCCGAGTTTCCTGGACTGTTCGGACCATCTCGTGGTCGGGTGATGGACAGCTATTCAATTCCGAGAGCGCTTCAAGAAGCGCGCTTATGTCTTCCGGTTCCCGGTCTCTCCATGAGCTCTCCGGAAGTCGCAGCAATTCCGCCTGAACCGCTTCGCAAGCACCGAGCACCACGGAATCGTCTAGCTTCCCGCCACCGTGGTGCCAGTGGTCGATGGCATCCCGCAGGCGTTGGGCTGCTTGTAGTGGGTTCTCGGTCGCGGTCCGTTTTGCAGACTCGCAACCACGCAGCCCTTTCGCTCGGAAATAGCAGTCCTTGTGTGAACGCGCGATCACCTCGAATCGCGGCGCAACTCCGAAATCTCCATAGACACGGTCAACGATCCGCTGCGATGCGGTCGCGGCAGCGAGTTCCACCACTCCCAGCCGCTGGTCCAGATCATCGATTACAGCCTTGTCGACCTGTTCGCACCACCATTCGTCCTGCTGCACCACGTCCTCGAGAGTCTCCAACTCGATTTCAAGTTCCTGAAGTATCGCCTTTTCAGACCGTGTAAGAGGTGCGGCGGAAGCTGTTGCCTTCGGGAGGCAAAGCGCAACAAAGAGGGTGAATATCCACGCCCCTCTCATGGGCCCCCTCCCATGATGTGCACGCGGTTCCAGTAGTGGCAGCTTCAGTGAATTCGCCGATTGCAGCCGTGATTCCAGGGTGGACAATGGAACCACTCCTCTCCTACTCGCCCAGAACCGGCCAGTCAAAGTGCTGAATACCGAAGTTCTCGACCAGCCCGCCCCTTCCCAGCGTTTCTGTATTGACTTTCAGGTATCCAAGGGCATCTCCGGCTTGTTGCCCGTAGACATACGGAATGATGTCAGAATGGTATTCAAAGGTCCGGCTATCACCGACACGCCACGGTTTGGAAACCGACGTACGACGAAATGCGTCCGGTTTGCCTCGGCTGTTGATTTCACCGCTGTAGACCTTGTCACCAAGTGATAGGACGAACTGACTCTCAACACTGACGGAAACGATGGGCTCTCCCACATTTGTGGCTCGACCTTTGGCCACGTAGCACCAACCTTCATCCGACCAGTCACTACAGTGAGCAATGCCCAGCACCTCGAACTCAAAACTCAAAGTGGATTCTGTTGGCTCACGGAGCATGCCTGTACGATACGCGACGAAGGCGTCTTCATTCACTGACAGTACGAGATCAGAAGCTGTATCCACGACCCAGAAATGGCCCATGTTTGACTTGACGAACGAAACGAACCACTCTCCTTCCCCGAGTCCCTCGTGATTTCTTGTCGCCTGCCATTCGTATCCGTCTAGAGAGCCAGTGTCTGCCAGAGCGGCCGACTCCACGTATTCCTTCCAAGTCGTGTCGGGCACAAGAGTCTGGCCGAGTATCTTGATGCCAGGCCTGATCGCCTCCTGGACAGTTCGGATGGCTTCTGCCTCTTTCCGGGCTTCGACCATGTTCGTCACGCAGCACGAGGTGAGCGTTAAGAGCAGGCCAAGGGCAACTCCGGTTCGCAGAATACCGGCCCCGCCACCTATCTCCATTTCCATCCTGCCCAGCATGTTGCCTTCCCTCAATCTGCTTCCGTCAAGCTGGGAACCTCAGAGGATCTTCTGTCAACCCGGACATCAATCAATGCTGTTCCCGGGCCATGCCCCTCGACGGCCGTCTCTCAACAAGTTCACAGCGCTGCAGCGAGTACAGCTTCCAGCATATCATTCTTCCGGTTCGATCCGTCTCTCCTCGGCGAGCTGCCCCGCGTCGCCGCCCGCG
>CAZITQ010000394.1:0-4356 GCA_964542165.1 uncultured Rickettsiales bacterium | reverse complement strand
GAGAGGCGGGGGGTCTGGGGATCGGGATGGCGGTGCTGCTGGCCGTCGCGCTAGCGGCGCTGGCGATGACCCAGGGCTGCAAGCCCCCCGAGTACGAGGTCTCGGCCCACAAGGCCGAGCTGGAGATCCGCTGGGACGAGGGGTTCGGCTACCCGGATGCGATGGAGTTCGTGGGGGTCAGCGTCGGCACCTACGCCGGCGCGGAGATCACCCTGACCAACGTGGGTAACGCCGCCATGACCCTCTACGGGATCCGGCTGGCGGAGGAGTCCACCGAGCTGTTCCTCCAGGGGCTGGGCAGCACGCTGGAGCCCGGCGAGGGTGTGGTCGCCACCCTGGACTTCGCCCCCATGCTTCCCGGTGAGGCCGAGAACACCTTCGTGGTCACGCACTCGGCCGGCACGGGCCTGGACGAGGTGGCGATCCGGGTGGAGGGGGTCGGCGACCCGATCCCCGACATCTACGCCACCCCCGAGGAGCATTCCTTCGGCCTGGTGCCGGTGGGCGAGGAGGTGACCCAGCTCGTCACGGTGGGCAACGCGGGCTTCGGTCCCTTGCAGGTGGCCTCGGTGGAGATCACCGGGGACGGCGCGGAAGGGTACGTCCTCGTCTCCGACGGTGCGAGCGGTCAGACCGTCGAGAGCGGCGGCGACGCGCTGCCCGTCGAGGTCTCGTTCGCACCCACCGACCTGCGGACCTACCGGGCTGACCTGCTCGTGCGCAGCAACGACCCGGACGAGGATCCGCTGCTCGTGCCCCTGGTGGGCGACGGCTGGCAGGAGGGCGCCGAGGGGCTGGTGGCGATCTGCGACGTGGACCCGAAGCAGGTCGCGCCGCCGGTGGAGGACGCCACCTGGATCGGCTCGGGCTCCTACGACGCCAACGGGTACACCATCACCCGCTACACCTGGAGCCTGCTGGAGCGGCCCGAGGGGTCGGCCGCCGAGATGCCCTACTGCCCCCACACCGCCGACTGCTCGGGCTTCAGGCCTGACATGGCCGGCACCTACACCGCCTTGTTGTACGTGGAGAACGCCCTGGGTCACACCTCCACCTGCACCGCCGATATCACGGTCCTGCCCTCGGACGACCTCTGGGTCGAGATCTTCTGGACCCACGCCGGCGACGACATGGACCTGCACCTGGTGGCGCCGGGCGGCGAGCCCTTCTCCGACGACGACTGCCACTACACCAACTGCCAGGCCTGGTGGTGGGACGAGGCGGAGCTGGTGGATTCGGGGTACGAGGACTACGGCCTCGACTGGGGCGTGTGGGGCTACATCGGCGACAACCCGGTGCTGGATCTGGACGACGTGACCTACACCGGCCCCGAGAACATCAACATCGCCGACCCGTCCGAAGGCGCCTACACGGTGCTCGTGCACGACTTCAAGGCCATCGACTCCACCTTCCTGCCGGGCAACGACGTCACCGTGAACGTCTACATCGACGGCGAGAAGGTCTTCTCGGACACCCGCTCCATCTCCGGCGAGAACCGGGGCGAGTGCTTCTGCACCGTGGACTGGCCGTCCGGTGCCATCACCCCCTGCGGCGGCGAACCCGACGGCTTCCAGGAATCGACGGACGACTGCACCTGCACCCTCGACGGCGGCTCCCCCGGGGCCTCCCTCGCCGGCGCCCTCACCCTCGCCGCGGCCCTCTGCCTCTCCCGGCGCCGGCGAAAGGGGACGGGCGAAAGGGGACGTACGTAACTTGTTAACTTGCCGCGCGGGCAACTCGACAAGTCACGTACGTCCCCTTTCCGTCTAGAATCGCGCGCGGAGGTCCCATGCGATCCGCGCTCCTGCTACTCCTCTCCTTGTCCCTAGCCCTCGCGGTCGGCTGCCCGTCGGACGACGACGACAGTGCGGGGGACGACGACGCCACAGGCGACGACGACACCGGCGACGATTCCCGACCGTGGGCGTCGGACCTGCCGACCCTGGCGGACGAGATCACCCACCCGCGCGGCTTCCTGCCGCTTCGGTCGATCCTCCACTTCCACTCCCCGTATTCCCACGACGCCTGTGACGGGCTGGGGTACACCGAGGGCGGGATCCTGGACGAGGTGTGCCTGCAGCAGATGCGGGACGGCCTGTGCCGGGTGGGCATCGACCTGGCCTACGCGTCCGACCACCCGAGCTACGCCGCCTTCCACCCCTTCGAGGAGATCCTGCTGATGCGGGAGGACGACGAGCCGGTGACCGTGAGCGACGACACCGTCGCCAGCCGGATCCTCTGCGACAACGGACACGAGGTCCTCTACCTGCCGGGCATCGAGGACGACGTCATGCCCCTGGGCCTGGACCGCCACGCCGCCCCGTACGGCGAGGAGGCGGATGCCCTGTACAACAGCAGCGGACAGGAGCTGTTCGACGCCGTGGCCGCCGCGGGCGGGATGGTGTTCCAGGAGCACCCCGAGGAGCGGGACCTGGCCACCCTGGAGGAGCGCCAGGACATGGGGCTGGTGGGCCTGGAGGTGTTCCAGCTGCACTCCATGCTCGATCCCGGGGCCCGGGAAGAGATCTACGGGCTTGACCCCTTTGGCTGGATCGAGGACATCGGCCCCTTCACCCAGCCCGACGCCGAGGGAGAGCCGGACCTGCTGTTCCTGGCGTTCTTCCAGGAGCTGGGCCCCAACGTGGACCGCTGGGACCACCTGCTGTCCCGGGGCCCCTCGGTGGGCATCGCCGCCACCGACGCCCACCGCAACGTCATGCCCATCGAGCTGCGGGACGGGGAGCGCCCCGACGGCTACCGCCGCAACTTCCGCTGGTTCAACAACACCGTGCTCGCCGACTCCAAGGATCCCGCGGCCGGGGACGCCGCGGTGGCCGCCGGCAGGCTCTACATGTCCTTCGAGATCTTCGGCACCCCCGACGGCCTGACCTTCTGGTACGACGACGGCGCGGGGACCGAACACGAGATGGGGGCGTCCTGCACCGGCTGCGCCGGCGGTACGCTCACCCTGGACTGCCCGGCGCTCTCGGAGAATTCACCCCGCGACGGCATCAACGCCCCCGAGATCACCGCCACCGTGTTCAAGGACGGCGAGGCCTGGCAGACCGGCTGCGGCACCTTCGAGATCACCGAGGCCGGTGCCTACCGGGCCCGGATCGACATCACCCCCCACCACCTGACGCCCTTCCTGGGCCCGGATCCCAGCCCCTACCTGCACGCGTATCCGTGGGTCTACACGAACGCGATCCGGGTCCAGTAACCGCGAAAAGGCGCCTCAGCGGCCTCCGCCGAGGCGTGGCACACCGCCGGTCCCACGGACGGGCGCCGCACGCACGATCGCGGAGGCACCCTTGACCTTCTTGCGGTGCTTGCCCGGGGCGTCGCCCAGGTCGAGCATGGCCGGGCCGACGGGCTCGGCGAACAGGTAGGCCTGGCCGTCCCTGCGGAAGGTCTTGTCCCCCTTCTCGGAGTCCAGGCCCACGCCCACCAGCATGTGGTCCTTGATGTAGACCGCCGCCACCGGCATCTCGGGGTCCCGGGCCCGCAGCAGGGCCAGGTAGAGCACGGCCTTGGAGTCGCAGTCGCCCTTGTTGCGGGCCAGCACGCCCAGGGGTCGGCGGTAGCCCGCATCGCTGCCCGACTTGGTCTTCTCGTAGGGGATGGCCTGGACGAAGGACAGGGCCAGCTCGGCGTACTCCCGGTCGCTGTCGACCCTCTCCCCGAGCGCCCGGGCGATGGGCCGCACCGTGTGGGTGTACTCGGAGACCAGGTTGGCGTGGTCGAAGCTCAGACGGTCGCCCTTGAGGCGAATGCAGTCGGCGGTGACCAGGAAGTCGTCCAGGGCCTGTTCGCGGACGTCGTCGGCCTCCCTCAGGGCCTTCTTGATCTTGGCGCGGCTGGTGCCCTTGGCCTTGATCTGCACGCCGCCGCTCTTCTTCTTGGCGGTGAGTTTCACGTCGTCCAGGGTCCTGGCGAAGGCCCGGACGGCGGCCACCTGGGCGTCCAGGGCGTCGGACTTGGGGAACTTCCGGGTCGAATCCAGGTCGCGTTTCACGGCCGCAGCCTGGAGCTGGAACGAGATCGTGTGGGACTGGTCGTCGCCGTCCCGCCAGCGGACCTCGTAGCTCTCACGCGGGGTCCCCTTGTCCCGATCGAAGTGCTTCTGGCCGGGCTTGGCCAGGCCGGTCGCGGCGGGGATCAGGGCACAGGTCAGCGCCAGGGCGAGGGCGGATCGGTTCATCGGGGCCTCCGGTCTACGCCAGACGGGACCGCAGGTCGCGCAGCGAGGGGTGACGGGGGGCGGCGCCGTCGTCGGAACGCACGCCGTAGTAGTCCATGTTGTCGTCGTCGGCGGTGTCGTCGTCGCTGCCGGTGGAGTCGTCGTCGTCGCCGGTG
>CAZITQ010000393.1:0-4363 GCA_964542165.1 uncultured Rickettsiales bacterium | reverse complement strand
CCGAGGCGTTGTTGCCGATCATGCCGCCGATGGTGCAGTAGTCGGCCGACGAGGGGTTGGGCGGGAAGAACTTGCCGTGGGGCTTGAGGAAGGTGTTCAGCGGGGTCTGGAACACCCCGGGCTGCACGCGGACCCAGTTCTCCTCGGCCTTGACCTCGAGGATCTGGTTCATGTGCTTGGTCACGTCGACGATCACGCCCTTGTTGATGGCGCCGCCGGCCAGACCGGTACCCGCGCCACGGATGGTCACGGGGATGTCGTTGGCATGGCAGTACTTGACGACCGCGACCACATCCTCGGTGGACTTGGGCAGCACCACGCCGGCGGGGTCGATCTTGAACATCGACGCGTCGGTGGCCCACAGCAGCCGGTCGTACTCACCGAAGCGGAGTTCGGACTGGGTCTTCCCGGACAGGTCGGCGTGGATCTTCTGACTATCGAACTGACTCATCTCGCGGCCTCCAGCAGCACATCACGTGCGAGCGTGTTCTAATCACGCGAGACCGGAAATGCCAAGGCTTTTGCGAGGAAAACCGCCCTTGTTTCGCATATTTACGTAGCGGAACGTTCCTTTTTTAGTCCCGCCTAATCTCGGTAGAATCAAAGGAGAAATCTGTTTCAGGGATGGGATTCCACCGCAGGCCTCGCGGAGTGCCCGGAGAACCAAAGTTCGCCGCGCCTGTGAGGCGCGAGCACAGACGTGGAAGCAGAGGGGGAGAGAGGAGATCTCTCGCAGAGGCGCGGAAGGGGCAAAGACGCAGAGGCGCTGAGGGGACGGAGAGGAATGGCAGGAAGGGATTCAGCTGCTCCCCCTTGCTCCACCCTCCTCCTCGGCGCCCTCTGCCTCCACTGCGCCTCTGCGAGAGATCCTCTCTTCCCCCTCCCCTGACCCAAACGAACACCGGCCGCCGGGTTGGACCCGACGGCCGGTGTGAGTGGTCGAACCGAAAGAGCGGTCGATCGGGTCTAGTCCTTGGCCTCCAGGCCGTGGTTGTAGCCCATCTCGAACGCGTTGCTGTTCAGCTCGATGGTCCGCGGCGGCACGGTGGCCTTGACCGCTTCGAGGGCGGCTTCCTTGCTCACCACGCCGGTGACGGCGCAGAAGAAACCCATCATGACGATGTTGACCACCATCTTGCGGCCCAGCTCCTCGGCGAAGCGGGTCGCCGGGATGCCGTACGCATTCTTCTGCTCAGGATCGATGTTCACGAGGTCCTCCTCGTACAGGAGGATGCCGTCGTCGGCCATGTCGATCTTGAACTTGTTGTACGCGTCCTGGGACAGGACCGACAGGATGTCGGCCGCCACCAGGTAGGGGTACAGCACCTGGTCGTCGTCCACGATCACCGCGCAGCTGACGGCGCTGCCGCGGGCCTCGGGGCCGAACACCTGGGTCATCGTGGCGCTCTTGCCGTCGTAGATCGAGGCGGCCTTGCCCAGGATGATGCCCGACATGACGACGCCCTGGCCGCCGAGTCCTCCGAACTTGACTTCCGTGGTGGCCATTGCATCAACCTCCGTACGGCGTGTAGGACTCGCCGAACTTCGCCGTGTAGTGTTCGTTCATCAGTTCCAGGTAGGTGGGCTTCTCGATGTCGACGAACTTGCCGACCGCGATCTGCTCCCGCATGCGAAGCTCCAGCGCCGGATCCGAGGGGTCGGCGCCGTTCATCTTCACGCTGTTCTCCTTGTAGAACTTCATCTCGTCCAGCCCGTCCCCCAGGCGGTTGCGCCGGGAGTACAGGGTCGGACAGGGGGCGATGACCTCGACGAAGGAGAAGCCAGGCTTCTGCATCGCCTCCTTCATCGCCTTGCTCACCTGGCGCACGTGGTACGCGGTCCAGCGGGCCACGTAGACCGCGCCGGCGCTGGCCACCAGCTTGGGCAGGGAGAAGGTCGGGTCGTAGTTGCCGAACGGCATGGTCGACGCGACCGCGTTGGCCGGCGTGGTCGGGGCCACCTGGCCGCCGGTCATGCCGTAGATGAAGTTGTTGACGCAGATGACGGTGATGTCCAGGTTGCGCCGGGCGGCGTGGATCAGGTGGTTGCCGCCGATGGCGGACAGGTCGCCGTCACCCGAGTAGACCACCACGTTCAGGTCGGGGTTGCCGAGCTTGAGGCCGGTGGCGAAGGGGATCGCCCGCCCGTGGGTGGTGTGGAAGCTGTCGACCCGCGCATACCCGGCCACGCGGCCGGTGCAGCCGATGCCGGACACGATGGCCATGCTGTCCAGGTCCCAGCCGGTCTTCTCGATGGCGCGGGCGAAGCAGTTCACCGTGGTGCCGATGCCGCAGCCGGGGCACCAGATGCTGGGCATGCGGTCCATGCGCAGCAGGGGCTCGACCGGGTTCTCCGGCCGATCTTCGCGGTAGGGATCGTGCTTGAACTCGGTCATCGTGCCGCCTCCTCGATCGCCGCGAGGATGTTCTCGGGCTCGTGAACCGTGCCGCCGGGGTGATAGACCGGCACCACCTTGTCCAACCCCACCTGACGCTGCGCCTCGACGATGACCTGGCCCATGTTCAGCTCGGGGAAGACGAACTTCTTGATGTTCGGCGCGATCTCCTTGAGTCGCTTGTCCGGGAAGGGCCACACGACCTTCAGCCGCATGTGACCGACCTTCAGCCCCTTGGCCCGGGCGGCGTTGATCGCTCGCACGGACACGCGGCTGGTGATGCCGTAGGACAGCACGACCACGTCCGCGCCCTCGATCTGGTCCTCGTCGAAGTCCACGATGTCATCGGCGTTGTCGTCGATCTTCGCGCAGAGCCGCGGGATGAGCTCGTTCTGGCAATCGAAGGTCATCACCGGGTAGCCGCGCTTGTCGTGGGTCAGCCCCGTGACGTGGTAGCGGTACCCGTCGCCGGCCTTGGCGAAGTCGGGGACGATCTCGCCCTCTTCGATCTCGTAGGGCCAGTACTCGCCGGGCTTCTTGTCGGTGTACTGGCGATTCCAGACCTCGATCTGGTCCGCCTCGGGGATGTCGACGCGCTCATGCATGTGGCCCACGCACTCGTCGAGCATCACGAACACCGGACAGCGGTACTTCTCGGCCAGGTTGAACGCCTGGACGGTGAACTCGAACGCCTCCTGGGGCGAGGACGGAGAGATGGCGATGATCCGGTAGTCCCCGTGGGAGCCGAACCGCACCTGCATCATGTCGCCCTGGCTGACGGCGGTGGGCAGCCCGGTGGAGGGGCCCGCGCGCTGCACGTCGACCCACACCAGTGGCGCCTCGAGGATGGCCGCCAGGCCGATGTGCTCCATCATCAGGGAGAGGCCGGGACCGGAGGTGACGGTCATCGCCTTCTTGCCGGCGAAGCAGGCGCCGGTCAGCGCGATGGACGAGGCGATCTCGTCCTCCATCTGGATGAAGACGCCGTCCGGCACACGGGCGATGCGGCCCGCGAAGCGCTCGACGACCTCGGTGGAGGGAGTGATCGGGTAGCCGGAAACGAACCGGCATCCGGCGGCGATGGCGCCTTCGCAGCAGGCGTGGTCGCCGTCCAGGTAGTGCGCCCCGGTCAGGACTCCCGCGGGATCTGCCTTGGTGATCTCGACTGGCATGTCTTATCTCCTCTACAGATCGATGCGGACGCCGAAGATGGCGAAGTCCGGGCAATAGAGGCCGCACAGGTCGCACCCGTTGCAGGCCTCGGGGTTGCTCAGCGCCGGGGGGTGGTACCCCTTGACGTTGAAGTCTTCGGCCATGGCCAGCGCACCCGTCGGACAGAACTCGACGCAGAACGCGCAGCCCTTGCAGCGGTCTTTTTCGATGTAGACCGTGCCCTGCCGCTTTTTCTTCTTCTTGGGCTTGGGCGTGGAAGCCTCAACCATCGTTGTTATCCTTTCCTGTTTCGTCCTCGCTGGTTTCCAGCGTGTCTTGCATCTCTCCGAAGGCCGTGATCTCTACCTTTTCATCGAGGTCAGGTCCACCTTTTCCGAAGGAAAACGAGGCCCGGATCGCGTCCTTGCACGGTTCGCTGATGAAGGGGAATCCGGATTCGTGGGACCCCCGGAGCGTCCGGTGGTTCCGGGGCCGAACCCCGGCGTAGGGGCTGGCGCTGCATGGGATGGCGCAGGGCGCTGCGGGGCGCCCCGGAGATGGTCCCCGAACTGATGGACAGGGCCTCGACCGGTCGGGTGAGGCGGTCGTCGAGGATCGCCCGCCACGCGGGGCAGGGATCGGTCGGGTCGTCCGGGTCGCTCATCGGGTGGTGACGGCGCCCCCCCCCCCGCCCACCCCGCCCGCCCCCCCCCCCCCCCTTTCCACGCTTGGCCAGGACCTCCACCCGGATGCCGTCCTCCTCACCCAAAGTGGCCGAGATGATCTCCCAGCCCTCCCCACCCAAGGAGTTCAGCC
>CAZITQ010000392.1:0-4405 GCA_964542165.1 uncultured Rickettsiales bacterium | reverse complement strand
ACAAGCCTGTTTCTCATGAGGCTTATGGCCGCATTCGAGAGGCGGTTTTCAGGAGCAGATAGCCATCGTGAACAGAGTCAGATGGAGTCGTCCCTGACTGAAGACCGTCCCCGCTGCACCAACCAGAGAAACCAGCAGTACTGCAAGCGCGAGCCTACCTGCAAGCAGCGGACACCCCCGCCTCACATGCTCTCATCCGGAGTGTCTGCGCGGCTGCAGGCTCCTCGGAGCCGCCTTCGCCGAACTCGTACATCTTCGCTAGCCGCAAGGCGGCTTCGCTGTCTCCACCACGCCAAGCGTCCTCGTAGAACGCGCGTGCGGAGGCGAGGTCTTTCTCCACGAATTCGCCATTGTAGTACAGGTCCCCGAGAAAGGAGCACCCCACACCGTCGCCGCCTTCGCATCCCCTTCGATACATTGCCTCGGCTACCTCAACGTTCCTCTGCACACCGTTGCCAGCGTAGAAAAGCACTCCTGCTAACGTGCAGCCCGTAGGTTCCCCCCCCTCACAGGCAAGTTGGTAGAGGCGCATAGCTTCCTGCGGATCGTGCCGAGCACCAATCCCAAGGAGAAACATGCCTGCGAGTGAACAACACCCATACATCTCTTCGGCCGTGCACGCTGTTTCCAAAAGGCTACGAGCCTTCTCGATGTCAACAGCAACACCCAGGCCCCCCTGGTACATCTCCGCGAGCAAACAACAGGCCTTTTGGCTCTGCAGGTCACAGGCGTTTGAGAGTATCGAAAAGGCCTTCTTGTGGTCTGCGGGGACGAAATACCCGGTGGAGAAAGCGGCACCTGCCTCCTCACAGGCCCGCAGCACTCCACCCACGCATGCCAGCTCATACAGCTGTACGCCACGCGCGGGATCCACGGCCACGCCCTCGCCATCGAAGTACCGCCGAGCAGCCTCCGCGCATGCTTCCCCGTCGCCATCCGTACAGGAGGCTTCCAGGCGCTGGAGCCTCGTCGCATCAAATCCGCCTAGGGGGAGGTCTGCTGATTGGTGCCTGGTTGTAGAGATGACAGACCTGTAGACGAACGCGGCTACTTGGCTAAGGACGAAGTACGCTGCCAACGCCACCATCAACCATTTCCACCAGGAGAAACGTGCAGGTTCCTGCTCAAGGAGTTGGTCTATCTCGTCAGGCATCTCAAGGTGCTGCTTGTGGTCAGCAAGAGGATACCAGAGAATCCTGCAGCCCGTGCGCGAGCTGCAGGTTGCCACCGGCCTGCCACAAGCAAGTCAAGTCACGCAGCCTTCTGGCACGACTCGCGACATGCCTCCCGGTACTCGCACCCCTTGCACGCCCACGATGGGCTCGGGTGGAATGCCCCGGTGCCGATGGAGCGATGGACCTCGCATGCCACTTCCAGGAACCAGGACTCCTGGCTGCCAGTGACCTCCAGGTCGAAGGCCTCCAGCTTCGGCACCTTGGTCTTGATGAGCTCCACGACCTTCATCATCGGCCGCTGGCCGGTCACAATGCGCACTGCATACGAGTAGGCCGCGAGCTGGAGCATCCACTGGCTGGGGCTGCACTTCCTGGCGGTGGTCTTGATCTCGCCCACCATGCCCACGGAGGCGAAGTCCAGGTAGCCCACCAGGGGGATGGGCAGCGCCTCGCCGGTGCGCGGGTCGTGCAGCTCGACCTCGAAGCGCTCGTCCACCGTCTCGGGCACGTCGTCCGCGAAGCGCTCGACGAAGAGACGCACGAGCGTCTCGCCCATGGCCCTCATCTCGTCGGGGTGCTTGCCACCCAGGTCCACGTCGCCGGCCGAGAGCTGGGCCGTCCAGTCGGCGCGGAAGACACGGCAGGCCTGCTCGTTGGTGGGCTCGGCGCCCTCGATGAGCTCGGACTGCCACCAGGAGATGGCGGAGTGCACGGCGCTTCCGAACGCCAGGGCGACGCTCTTGCTCTCTGGCTCCAGCTTGTCGAAGTACCTGTACTTGTACTTGCGGGGGCACATCAGGTAGGTGTTCACCTGCGAGACGGAGAGGTGGTCAGGCACCGGCCACCTCGCGCTTCCAGGCGTCGATGAGCTCGGACGCCCTGCTCTTCGTCACCTCGTTGATGGTGGCCACGCCCGCATTCTTGCAGAGCATGGCGGTGGCATCCTCGGCCTCGTAGCCAGCTTCGGACAGCAGCCGATACAGCAGGCGGCGCTGGGCCGGGGTCATCTGGCCGTTGCGCGGGGACGGGCGCTGGCGACCGCTGGGGCTCTTGCCGTTCCGGTTCCGGGGATGCAACGGCTGCACGTTGTCGTAGCGGCGCTCATCGGAGCCTCCGTCACGTTGGTTGTAGTTGTCGCCGGGGCCGTGGTCGTCGCTGCCGTTGAAGTCGTTATCGCCGCCCAGCTCCTCCATGGCCACCACGCCGATGTTCACGGCGTCGCGCAGGGCGCGGGCCTTGGCGCGGGTCTCGGCCATCCTGATAGAATGGGGCGCGATGCGCCGGTTGACGTTCTGGGGGCCCGCATCGCCGATGCCGACGAAGACGCCCCGCTCGGTCTCCACGCGGGCGGTCACGATGGCCAGGTGGCCGTTCTCCTCGCTGGGGACCTGGACGAGCTTGGTCTCGATGCCGCGCAAGCCCTCCTCGTGGGCTTGGGCCAGCAGGCCGGCGTAGGTGGCGACCTCCTTCTCATCGATGATGTTGCCGCGGCGGTCCCTGATGGGGATGCGCGTGGTCAGTGCTGCGGACATGAATCCTCCTCGCCTGGCGGGGCCAGGCTGCAGCGCGAGGCGCTAGGGGCCTCGACATTGAGCGAGGAGTCCAGGCGTCGTCCTGGAATGCCCCTCGAATCGCTTATGCGCGTCTTCCAGGGTCAATTCCCCGGGGAGGGGCGCCCGAGCGATTCTGAGGGTCGGAGGACGCGACTATGCGTGAGTTTCAGGACGCCCGCTTCATGGCCATGCCGTGCGCGCGTCTACGGCGCCGGATTCCGAACTCCTGAAGCGGAAGCCTGGAACAGCAGTAGCGCAGCCGAGGGGCTCCAGGGTGTCTACTGCTTGAAGCCTCCCCCACCGCGCCCAGGGACTGGCAGCGAGTGCCAGGACAGCTTCATCTCCTTTCCAAGGAGGGCGCTAGCTCGCCGTCGTCGAAGCGGCCCGTCTCCGCATCGAGGTGGAGCGTGATGACCTTGGCCTGCATGTTCAAGTCCACGCGGTGATTGACAGGCGCAGTTCTACCCCTCTTGCGAGCCCCACGCAGCCCGACGAGGGCCCCGCCCAACCGCTCGGCCGAGGCCTACGAGGACGGACAGGGCGGGGTGTCTTCGTCGGCCGAGCGGGGCGCCCGGCTCGAGCGGGCTCGGGGAGCAGAATGGTCAAGACCCTGGCGCGGAGGCAGAAACCGTAGTCGCTGTCTTTCTGGCCGTGTCGGAAGATGACATGGTCGTGAGCTCAGGAGGCGAAAGCCGAGGTTGTCGTTGCGGTTGCCGGGCGTGTTCCTGTTGCGGTTGGCGGCCCGGAGGTTCCCGGCGGTGTTGTTCCAGGAGCCGCCGCGGTTGACGCGGTTGGAGCCTCTCGCTCCTCTCGCCGCGCGCTCTCTCACATGGCGGCCGGAAACGCGCAACCGCCTGGGATGGCCCGCTCGAGCCATGAAGTCGCGACCAGGGGGCAAACCCCCTGGACCCCCAACCACTCCCACCCCGCTCACGGTCGCCTCGCGGGGCGCGGCTGCGCACGCGCCACGGCCTGCGGCCTCCGCGGGCTCCCTCACTTCCAGGTTCGAACCCGTGTCGAGGGAACAAGGGTTCGAGGATCAAGGGCGCGGCGTCTACCTCGCGAGACGGAAGCCGATGTTGCAGGAGCGGTAGCCGGGGACGTCCCTGAGGCGGGGGGCGACCCGGACGTACCAGGCGGTGAGACCCCAGGAGCCGCCCCGGTAGACGCGGTTGGAGCCTCCTGAGGTCCAGGGGGAGCCATCAGCTGGCGCCCCCGAATAGCTGCTGTGGTAGACGTCCTCCACCCACTCCCAGACGTTCCCCGCCATGTCGCACAGGCCTTGCTCCGTGTCGCCTGCCCTCTTGGAGCACACCGACCAGGTGCGATCCCGACCGCAGCCGTCGCCTCCATCATCCATCACCGCATAGCTGCAGCTCGCTGACTGGTCCCCCCAGGGGTACTTCACGCTCTTGCCCCCGCTGCGTGCGGCGTACTCCCATTCCGCCTCGCTCGGCAAGCGCCCTCCGGCCCAACGCGCGAACGCGCGGGCCTGCTCCCAATCCACGCAGACAACCGGCTGGTCCGCGCCCTGGAAGCCCTCCGAAAGCGTGCCCGTATACCAGCTTTTCCCCTTCTTCACAGAGCAGGTCCCATCCGAGACATGCGGCGCGCTGCAGGCACCGGCGTCCACGCAGGCCTGGTACTGCCCGAAGGTCACCTCCGTCTTCGACATCT
>CAZITQ010000391.1:0-4432 GCA_964542165.1 uncultured Rickettsiales bacterium | reverse complement strand
CCTTGGCGGCCGGGAAGCGGTTCGGGTCGTTGTCGTCGCAGTCCCCCTTGTCCGTGGTGCAGCCGTCGCCGTCGTAGTCCCCGTCGATGATGGCGTCGCAGTTGTTGTCCTTGCCGTCCGGCACCTCGGGTACCGACGGGCTGATGGTGTTGTCGTTGTCGTTGCAGTCTCCCTGGCAGGGGCCGAAGCCGTCGCCGTCGCCGTCCGGTTCGAACAGGTCCGCGGTGCCGTTGCAGTTGTTGTCCTTGCCGTCGGTGCAGATCTCCACCGCGTTGGGATGGGTCTTGGGGTCGTTGTCGTCGCAGTCACCCTGGGCTTCGCTGTACTTGTCGCCGTCGTTGTCGATGGTGCCCGTGGGATCGGGCGTGGAATCGCCCGACACGCCGAACTCCTGGGCCAGCCCGCCGTCCTGCTGATCGAAGTTGTAGAAGCTGTCGGTGGTGCACGCCCCGAGACAGACCACCGCGCCAAATACGGCGGCGGCAGAATGCAGGGGCCTCGTGATGCGGTTCATCAGTTCACCTCGCACTTGAAGGTGGCCGTGAGGGTGTGCTTCTTGCCATCCTGCAACGTCTTGCAGGGGGTCCCATACAGCTTGATCTTGGTCTTCGCGGCGTCCTGATAGTCCCAGCCGGCGACCTTGTTCTTGTCCCGGGGCACTGGCTTTCCGTCGAGGTAGACCAGCACGTAGTCCGGGTACTTGGGCGTCTTGGTCAGGTCGATGACGCAGGAGATGACCGAGGCCGCGATGATGTTTAGCGCGGTCTGCAGCTCGGTCTGGCTGCTCGCCTTGTAGTACGAGGTGGTGGCGCCCGTCTGCGGCGCGCCGCCGGCGATGGCCATGGCCTCCAGCAGGTTGACGTACTCGGAGGTCCCCTCCAGCCCGATGACGAAGGTGGTGATCTTCTTGTTGGTGCGTATGTTCTTGATGACGCTCAGGCTTTTTGTGTCATCGAGGCAGGTGTTGCCGGTGCTGCAGGTGGCCGTGGGGTGGCTGGTGCAGCAGTAGTCCGGGCTGGTGGCGTAGGTGCAGGTGCACTTCGGATTGGCGTTGAGGAGGTAGTTGCAGTTGGGGCCGCCATCCGTGGCCAGCACGATGTACTTCTGGGCTGTCTTGTCACCCAGCGCCGAAAGGGAGGCCGCCGCGTTGTTCAGCGCCGCTGCCGTGGGGGTGCCGCCCGCCGGGGTGGCCTTGGCGAGGTAGGAGAGCACCGCCGCCCGGTTGTTCTGATCCACCTTCACCTGCGGCCCGGGGGTCTTGCACAGCTTGTCGGACGGGTACATCAGCAGGCCGAACCGGATGGTGCTCTCGAATTTCTTGAGCACGAAGTCCGCCGCGTCATACAGCTCTTTCCACTTGGTCACCTTGGCCGAGGGGGCCTTGTCCGACATCGACCCGCTCCGGTCGAGGACCAGGTAGACTTCGGCCGGCGGCGCCTGCTTCAGGGTGAAGTTCTGCGGTTTGCACCCGGGCAGCGCGTCCTTGGACTTGACCGGGCCGTCATGGGCCTTGCCGCCGTCGCCGCCCGCCTCGGCGCCAGGGCCCGCGTCAGCCGCGCCAGCGCCGGTGTCGCCGAAGAAGAACTTGGACTGCCCGGTACATCCAGCCAACGCGAGAGCCAGGGCCACGAAGCATGGCAGTACGGTTCTGTCACCCATCAGGGGCCTCCTGTCGCCCTTCCGTTCAGCGGGGACTCTGGGGATCAACAGGGTATCATGATTCCCCTCCCTTTCCTTCCCCTGCCCGGGTATGATCCCTGGCCATGTCTGCCATCAAAGAGCTCATCCATGGCCCCGGCGCTGGCGCGGCTGCCCTGGCCCAACACCTGGACGCCCTGCCCCACCGGGCCCGCCTGCGCGCGGTACGCGGCCTCGGCTGGCGCGACCAGCACGCCCTGTTCGACCTCACGGCCGACGCGCCGGCGCTGACCCTGGAGCACTTCGTGCCGGAGGGGATCCCGGAGCAGCAGGCCGTGATCCACCATGGCCGGAACACCTTCCCCACCTTCAAGCAGTTCGAGAAGCACTTCTGCCGGCCAGCGGGCGATGAAGGGCGGCTGTTCGGGTACAACGAGGGCCCCACCCGGCCGGCGATCGGCCCGGGCTATTTCGTCTGCTACGACACCGCGACCTACCCGGGGTGGCCCGAGCGCGGCGCCGTGGTGATCGACTATTTCATGGTTCCCGACGCGCCGGTGGCCCCCGGGTGGCCATCGGTAGTGCCCAACAGCCAGGGCGGCCAGCGGTTCGTCTTCCACGGCACCCGCGACTTCATGCGGCGCGTATCGACGCACTGCTCCATCGGCCGCGCCTGGAAGGGGGAGCGCAAGATGCCGGCGTATTTCGTGCTCTGCCGGGAGGATTGATCCCGGCCAAATCTCGTTCCCCTGTCCCGGCGTGCTCTTTCCGCCCATTCGAGCCTCAATTTTTGTGTTCTACAGAACATTTTTTTCGTTCGTTGCTCGTTCTGGGATAAATTCCCACCAGCACCAGGAACAACTCCATCAGTGACCCCACCGGGTGTCCGGAGGCCTCAGCGCCGTGACCATCAAAGATCCTCACCAGGCACCACCCAGGCGGCGGGGTCGCATCGCCCGGGCCCGCCCTCGCCCACACCGCGAGGGTACCGGCGAGGTAAACACTGTCCGGAGCCCCGTGCTGATCATCGAGGGCTCCCGGGTCATCGCCAAGCTGCTCAAGCGACAGATCGCCACCGAGCTCGACCTGCCGGTGGTGCTGGCGCACTCCATGGACGAGGCCCTGGACCAGATCAAGCACCTGGACCCGCCGCCCATGGCCGCGGTGCTGGACCTCGAGCTCCCCGACGACCCGGATGAGCAGGTCCTGACCGCCCTGCAAGAAGCCAGGCTGCCGGTCATCGCCCTGACCGGCTCATGCGACGCGGACTCTCGCGCCCGCATCCTGGAGCGCGACTTCGTCGACTACTACCTCAAAGAGGTGCAGGGGATCAGCGGCGTCACCGAGATGATCCGCCGGCTGGAGAAGAACCCGTCCACCCGAATCCTTCTGGTGGACGACTCCCGCACCTTCAGGATGCTGGTGCGCCAGCTGCTGGAGGTCCACCGCTTCGACATCCTCGAGGCCGGCGACGGGCAGGAGGGGCTGGAGGTCCTGGAGCAGAACCCCGACGTGAGCCTCGTGCTCACCGACTTCGAGATGCCCCGGGTGGATGGCCTGGAGCTGGTGAGCCGGCTGCGGAGCATGCGGGAGCGGGGGGTGGTGGCCGCCATCGGGATCTCCGCCCAGGGCAACAGCGCCATGTCCGCCATGTTCCTCAAGTACGGCGCCGACGACTTCCTGACCAAGCCGTTCGAGAAGGAAGAGTTCTACTGCCGCATCTACCGCAGCATCGCCATGGTGGAGCATATTCGGAAGATCGAGCAGGCGGCGTACACAGACAAGCTGACCGGGCTGTCCAACCGGCTGCACTTCTTCAAGCTGGCGCCGCCGCTTTACGACGAGGCGGTGAGCGACGGGCGACAGCTGACCACCGCCATGATCGACATCGACCACTTCAAGGCGGTCAACGACACCTACAGCCACGCGGGTGGAGATATCGCCCTGCGGGACATGTCAGCCCTGCTGTCCCAGGTCCTGGGGGAGATGGAGGTCGTGGCCCGCTTCGGGGGCGAGGAGTTCTGCGCCTTCGGCGTCGGGCTCGGGCGCGATCGGTCCCTGGAGCTGTTCGAGGAGCTGCGCCAGGCAGTGGAGGCCAACGTCTCCGTATTCAATGGCCGTGAGATCAAGTTCACCGTCAGCGTGGGGCTCAACTTCTCGGCGGGTGAGTCGCTGGACCACGCCATCAACGGCGCGGACGAGATGCTGTACCAGGCGAAGGACCAGGGGAGAAACCGGGTAGTGGCCTGGTCGGAGGATGAACGCTGACCGGCGCTTGAGAGGCCAGGGAGGCCAAGAGGTTCAAGTTTGGCGATTGATCCGTCCATCCTGAAGGAGTTCATCGCCGAGGCCATGGAGCACCTGGCCACGGTGGAGGATGAGATCCTGGCTCTGGAGCGGGGCAAGGCGAACGATGACACGGTCAACCGCCTGTTCCGGGCCCTGCACTCCATCAAGGGGTCCTCAAGCTTCCTGGGGCTGAAGCAGATCACCGCCCTGGCGCACGCCCTGGAGAACGTCGCAGGCAAGGTCCGCGCCGGAACCCTGGTGCCGAACCACGACATGGCCGAGGCGCTGCTGCGCGGCGCCGACCGGCTGGAGACCATGATCCAGCGCCACGAGGACACCTCCCTCACCGGCGCGGATGAGATCGCCACCCTGGAGAGCCTGCTCGACCATGGCGCGGCCGAAGAAGGCACGCCCACCCCTCGACCAGCCACGACTCCGCCGCCGGCGGCGCCCCCCGCCCCCCCCCCCCCCCGGCCCCCCCCCCCCCCCCCCCCCCCCCCCCCCC
>CAZITQ010000390.1:0-4482 GCA_964542165.1 uncultured Rickettsiales bacterium | reverse complement strand
GTCGTCGCAGTCCCCGTCGCACTCGGTCACCCCGTCGCCGTCGTCGTCCACCTCGTTGTCGTCGGGAATCCCGTCGCAGTCGTTGTCGTGGCCGTCACAGAGCTCAAGGGCCCCCAGATACGTGAACTCGTTGAAATCGTCGCAGTCCCCCTCGCACTCGGTCTGGCCGTCGCCGTCTCCGTCGTGCTCGATGCCCGGGATCTGGCCGTCACAGTCGTTGTCCTGGTGGTCGCACAGTTCCACCGCGCCCGGAAAGGTGTCGTAGCTGTCGTCGTCGCAATCCCCATCGCAGACCGCGTACCCGTCCAGGTCCCCATCGATCTCCTGGGGCAGGCTCCCGTCGCAGGCGCTGTCCACGCCGTCGCAGAAGACATCCTCGGCCCCCGGGTTGAGCGTGGGTTGCGTGTCGTCGGACTCGCTTCCGCTGTGTGTGTAGGCTTCTTCGTGCTGGTACTCGGGGTTGACGGTGGGATCGTGGTCGTCGCAGTCGCCGTCGCAGTGGGTGTACCCGTCGCCGTCCAGGTCGGTGATCTCGTCGAGGAAGTCGTCGCAGTCCGTGTCCCAGCCGTCGCAGGGATCGTCCTCGGCCCCGGGGTGGGTGTCGGGGTCCAGGTCGTCGCAGTCCCCACCCCAGGTGGTGTACCCGTCGCCATCCACGTCCTCGTTGGCCTCGCCGAAGATCAGCAGGGCCTTCCCGGCGTCGGTGTCGAATTCGTCGTTGCCGGACACGCCCACGAGCAGATCGTCGAACCCGTCCCCGTCCACGTCACCCAGGCCCGCGCACGATCGACCGAGGTAGTCGTACGCGGCCTCGCCGAACACCGCGGCGCCCGCCATCGAGAGCGGGGTTCGGAGCGACCAATCCGACGGCCGGCCCAGCAGCAGGTACGTCGCCCCCGAATCCAGCTCGTCACCGTCCCACTTGTACGCACCCACGAGCACGTCGTCGTACCCGTCGCCGTCCACGTCGCCCGCCCCGCTGGCCGACCATCCGGCGAAGTCGCCGGCCATCTCGCCGCTGAACGAGGCGTCCGCCTGGTCCAGGGACACGTGGAGGTCGACGATCCCGGGTCCGCCGAAGACCAGGTAGACCTCCCCGGCGTCCGAGCCCGGGTAGTCCCGGCCGTACGAGCCGATCAACAGGTCGTCCAGTCCATCCCCGTTCACATCCCCGACGATGTCGACCGCGCGCCCGGCGTACGCGCCGTCGGACTCGCCGCGGAAGGTGGCGTCCGCGTCCGCGAGCGGGGTGTCCGCGGCCCAGCCGGCGCCCTGTCCGAGGATCAGGTAGACCTTGCCCGCAGCCGCGGCGGTCTCGTCGTTGTTGGGAGCGCCCACGAGCAGGTCGTCGAAGCCGTCCCCGTTCACGTCGCCGCCGCCGCCCACCGCCTTGCCTGCGAAGTCGCTGTCCACCTCGCCCACGAAGGACGACGACAGTGCCCCCAGGTCCGCGCCCACCGCCCAGCCGCCCTGGGGCATGCCCTGCACCAGGTAGACCTCACCGCCGTGGTAGACCCCGTCGTTGCTCTTGTAGGCCCCGACCGCCAGGTCGTCGTAGCCGTCCCCGTCCACGTCGCCGACGGCCGCCAGGGAGTAGCCCGCCCGATCGTCCAGCTCCTCACCCAGGAAGGTGGCGGCGGCGTCGGCCAAGGGGGTCTGCAGCGGCCAACCCACCGGATCTCCGAAGACCAGGTAGACCTTGCCCGCATCCGTCGCCGACTCGCCGTTTCCATACGCACCGATGGCGATGTCGTCGTAACCGTCCCCGTCCAGGTCCCCGGCCCCGCAGGCCGCGTAGCTGGCGTAGTCGTTGCTCTCCTCGCCCACGAAGGAACCGTCCGCGGTCCCCAGCGACAGGTCCAGCTGCCAGCCCTGGGTCCGACCCAGTACCAGGTAGGTCTGGCCGGCGTTGACCAGTGGCACGTCGCTGTCGGGGGCCGAGATCAGGAGGTCGTCGAGGCCGTCCCCGTTCACATCCCCGGCCGCCGCCACGCGGTACCCCGCTTCGTCGTAGTCGGATTGTCCGAGGTAGGACGCCCCGGGATCCAGCTCCACGGGCGCCGCCTGGGCGGGGACCGGACCCCCCGCGCAGAGTCCCCCGGTGATCGCAGCGACGAGGGCGACGCGGTGGGCCGAGTTCACGGCGCCACCTCCGTGTCCTCGTCCGGCATCGGCTGCACCACGGTCAGCCAGGACTGGGCGCCCTCCAGATCCCGGAGGATCACGTACACCTCGAAGGCATCGAAGGCGTGGTCCTCGGGCACGTCCAGCTCCCAGGTCCGCATGCTGGCCGGGCTCCACATGATGTTGCCGGCGGTGGTGTACATGGTCGACGTCACGTCGCCGTCCTTGGCGTCGTCCTCGGGATTGACGGTCATGGTGATGCGGTCGCCGGGCTCCGGCCGCAGCTGAGACATCAGCTTCTTGCCCTCCAGCATCAGCAGCTCGGTCTCCGACCACTCCTGTGTGGCGGTCCCGCTGTCCAGGTTCAGCCCCTCGGCGGTGGGGCACTCGTTGGGGGCGGTGACACCGTCGCTGACGCCACGCACGGTCAACATCTTCACGGCGGTGGAGGTCTGGAGACCCGCCATGGCCGTCACCACCAGGGGGACGCGCAGGGGTCCCTGCTCGAGGATGTCGGCCAGCTGGGCCGGTGTCAGCACCCCGTCCTCACCCCCGAGGATCTCGAGCGCCGGGCCCATGGCGTCCCCCGCCAGGCGGATCTCGGGCACGTCGGTGACCAGCACGGGGGTGCCCTCCAGGGGAGGATCGCCGATGGACCAGTGGAAGCGCTCGACCGCCACCTCGCCACCCAGGGACTCCGGATTGGCCGCCAGGGCCCGGATGCGCAGATGGCTCGGCATCGGGATCTCGGTGAGGTTGCCGTGGCGCAGCAGGTGGAGGTCGTAGACCAGCTCCGCGGGTTCCACCTGAACCGCGAGGACGGACAGCTCGTCCACCACGAAGGTGCCGGTGAACGACGACGCGCAGCCCCCCAGGGCGACGTGGGCGCTCGTGAGCAGGGCGAAGGCGATGGGGAGCCCGTGGCGCATCGGCTAGAACTCCGCTCTCAGGCCCAGGCGGAACAGGGGGATCATGGCGAAGGTCAACCGCTCGGAGAAGTCGCGGTTGTAGATCACCACGTCGTCCCGCCGGGCGAAGTAGGTGTTCTCGACGTCCAGGTAGACCAGCAGCAGGAACGCGGGCAGCCGGAACAGCTTTTGTACCCGCCAGTCGAGCTGGTGGAAGGGCCGCAGCCGCCGGGAGTAGGGCAGGCCCCAGCCGGGGACGTAGCCCCCCAGATCGGCCAGGTACAGCACGTCGGTGATCGGCGTGTCCGGGGCGCCGCTGGTGAGCCGGAAGCGCAGGCCGAAGCTCCAGTCGTGGGGGGCCTTGACCTGCCCCGCGACGGTCAGCTGGTGGGGGCGATCGTACTGGAACAGGCGCCAGTCCTCGTCGGTGTGGTCCCGCCGCTCGCTGTGGGCCAGGGAGTAGGCCACCAGCAGATCGACCCTCCCCAGGGGACGCCAGCGGACGCTGAGCTCGGCGCCGGCGACCCGTCCCACGCCGGAGTTGCTCAGCGGTTGACCGCTGTCGGCGTCCAGCTGGGCGAGGGAGCCGTGGAGGGCGTTCTCGTACAGGGTCGCGTCGGCCACCACCAGGTTCCACAGCGAGGTCACGTAGAGGTCCAGCCCCAGCTCCAGCGGCGGGAGGGGGCGGAAGGCGGCTCCGCCGGTCCACTGGAACGCCGCCTCGGGGACCAGCTGGTGGTTCAGCCCCGCCTGCACCAGGTCCTCCAGGGAGGGGACCTGGTGGTAGACACCGGTCGCCATCCTCAGCCGCCAGCGCCGGTCCGGATCCCACTGGGCGGCGAGGCGAGGATCGGCGGACCAGCGGGTGGTCTCGCTCCAGTGGTTCACCCGCAACCCCGGCACGATCCTCAACCCCTGGCGCGGGGTGAGGGGTGCCTGGGCGTAGATCCCGACCTCGGTCATCGGCACCTCGAGGTAGGACTCCGCCGCGGAGGTCGCGTAGGGGTTGATCAGGCCCGGCTCGTCCTCCCTGGGCAGCGCGAAGAAGTTCTCGCCGTAGATCAGCATCCGTCGCTGCACCTGCAGGCCCAGCTGCAGGCGGGCTACCGGGGCCAGGCGGGCGCCCAGACCCACCAGGCCGACGACGCGCTTCTCCTGGGTGTCCAGGAACAGGTCCGGGAAGGCGTGGTAGCTGCTCTTGATGTGCTCGTACGCGATGGACGCGTTGCCCTCGAACCTCTTGCCCGGGGGGGACCGCCAGAACCCGTGGACCAGGGTGAACCCGGCCTCCAGCGCGGCCAGCGGGGTGGTGCCCGACATGTTGGTCTGGGACATCTCCATCTTGTCGGAGCTGGTGAGCAGGGACACGGCGACCCGGTGTCCCTTGCCCGGGGACACGTTCACCATCGCCGCCAGGTCGGTGTACACCGGCATCGCGGTGACCTCGGCC
>CAZITQ010000389.1:4299-4507 GCA_964542165.1 uncultured Rickettsiales bacterium | reverse complement strand
TAGGCGACGAGCCGTCCTGGCCGGACGGCGAGGAGACGGGACGGTGGCGCGGAGTCCTGGACGGACGGGAGCGCCACCACTCGGCCCTGCGCCCCCCCCTCAAGAGACCCAGCCGACAACCCCACGCCCCCCCCCACTGCGGCGGACAACCACCACAATGATTGCCCAAAAAACATTGTGTGGGGTCCACACGCAGGTTTCATATGTA
>CAZITQ010000389.1:0-4289 GCA_964542165.1 uncultured Rickettsiales bacterium | reverse complement strand
GCCCCCCCCTCAAGAGACCCAGGCGTCTCCCCCTGGCCCCCCGGCTCTGCGGCGGACTACCACGAGATTGCTTGCCCAAAAAGGAGGCTTTGTGGACCGGGATTCAGGGGCATGGGCGAGGCGGAGGGCGGATCAGGGTAGTACCACGGGGAGGGAGCGCTCCACGGCGGCCTCCTCCGGGGTGACGCGGATCCGGTAGGCCAGCGCCTCGACGCCGGCGGTGACGGCTTGCCTGAGGGTGCGGCCGTACTCGGGGTCGATGGCGTCGGCGGGGCGGACCTCGTTGGCGTCGCCGCGGGCCGTGTGGAAGACCAGGACGCCGCGGCCTCCGTCGGCCACCACGTTCATCAGCTCCCGCAGGTGGCGGGTGCCACGGGTCGTGACGGCGTCCGGGAACCGGGCGATGCCGGGCTCGTCATCGGCCAGCAGGGTCACGTTCTTGACCTCGACGTAGCAGTCCCGCCGGCCCTCGCCGGTGAGCAGCAGGTCGATGCGGCTGCGTTCGCCGTAGGGCACCTCGGGGCGGATGCCGGCGTAGCCCGACAGCTCGCCGATCAGATCCCGCTCGATGCCTTCGCGGACGATCTTGTTGGGCAGCGCCGTGTTGACCAGGGCCGGGACGTCGCCACCGGTGCCCACGTACGCAACCTCCCAGGTCCACTTCAGCTTCCGCTTCGGATTGTTCGCCGGTGACACCAGCGCTCGATTCCCCGGGATCGCCACGGTCATCATGGAACCGGAGTTGGGGCAGTGGGCGGTGATCTCGGGCCCCTCGTCGAGGCGTATGTCGGCCAGGAAACGTTTGTAACGCCGGACGAGGGTGCCCTGCACGAGGGGGGTGGGAAATCGCATGCAACAGGGGTAGCACGCCGGTTCGGCGACACCAACCCGGGGATCAGGAATCCACGTCCGCGCGGTCCACGTCCTCGATCAGCACGTGGACCACGGGGTGCTGTTCCCGGTCATCCGGGGGCATCCCCGGCAGGTCGACGGTGGCGCCGGCGAGGGCGAATGCCAGGACCAGGTGGAGGGCCATACTGGCAGCGAGGGTGAGCAGGAGCAGTCGTCTGGGCTTGCGATCGTCGTGCTGGAACATCGAGGACCTCCTTCCCCTCCGGGGGGCGGTCTGAACTACGCCGCCGGACGCCGGATATTTCGGACCCTCGAAACGGGCGCCGGGGGGGCCGTGATCCGGGCCGCTCGCGGGCGCGCGCTGTGCTATAGTCCGCCGCTAACTCGCGTGGCAGGCGGCCGCGCAGACGGGCGAGACGATGGCGAGATACGAGTCGATCTGTGACGTGGTCGGGCGGACGCCCGTGGTGCGACTGAAGTCCGTCGGTGCGGAGCTGCGCTGCAACCTGTGGGCGAAGTGCGAGTTCCTCAATCCCGGGGGTTCGCTCAAGGACCGGATCGGCGTGCGAATGCTGATCGAGGCCGAGAAGAGCGGCCGGATCAAGCCCGGCGACACCCTGATCGAGCCCACCTCGGGTAATACCGGGATCGGGCTGGCCCTGGCCGCGGCGGTGCGGGGCTACAAGATGATCATCACCCTGCCCGAGAAGATGAGCTACGAGAAGCAGGCCGTGCTCGAGGCGCTGGGCGCCGAGATCGTGCGCACGCCGACCATGGCTGCCTGGGACTCGGACGAGAGCCACATCGGGGTGGCCAAGAAGCTCGAGCGGGAGCTGCCCAACGCGCACATCCTCGACCAGTACTCCAACCCGGACAACCCCGACGCCCACTACCACGGCACCGCCGGTGAGATTCTCGAGGACTTCGGCGACGACCTGGCGATGGTCGTCATCGGCACCGGCACCGGAGGCACCATCAGTGGAGTCTCCCGGCGCCTCAAGGAGTCCCTCCCCGACGTCGTGGTAGTCGGCGCCGATCCCTACGGTTCGATCCTGCGGCCCGGCGACAGCGACATCCACAGCTACGAGGTGGAGGGCGTTGGCTACGACTTCATCCCCGACGTGCTGGACCGCCCGGTGGTCGATCGCTGGGTCAAGACCGCCGATCCGGAGTCCTTCAAGATGGCTCGCCGGTTGATCCAGGAGGAAGGCTTGCTGGCGGGCGGCTCCTCGGGCGCGGCGGTCTGGGCCGCCCTGCAGGCCGCCGGGGAGCTGGAGGAGGGCCAGAACTGTGTGGTCGTCCTGGCAGACGGCATTCGCAACTACATGACCAAGTTCCTCAGCGACGAATGGATGCGCGAGAGGGGCTACCTGGACCAGGAGTGACGATGAAGTTCGATACCAAGGTCGTCCACGCCGGCATCGAGCCGGATCCATCCACCGGGGCCATCGTGCCGCCCATCTTCCAGTCGGCGACCTACGTGTTGCCCGAGGTGGGGGTCAACAAGGGCTTCGACTACACCCGGTCCTCCAACCCCTCGCGCCACATCCTGGAGCAGAACCTGGCCGGCCTGGAGAACGGCAACCGGGCCGCCTGTTTCTCGTCGGGTATGTCGGCGGTGGACGCGGTGCTGCGCTACTTCTCGGCCGGCGATCACATCGTCAGCAGCGACGACGTGTACGGTGGGGTCTCCCGGCTGTTCAACCGGATCCTGACCCGCTTCGGGATGGAGTTCACCTTCGTCAACTCCTCGGATCCGGACGCCGTCAAGGCGGCCATGCGCCCCAACACCAAGCTCCTCTGGGTCGAGACGCCGACCAATCCGCTGCTCAAGGTCACCGATCTGTCGGCCATGTCGGAGATCGCCAAGGACCAGGGCATCCTCTTCGGCGTGGACACGACGTTCGCGACGCCCGCGCTGCTGCAGCCCTTCGACTTCGGCGCCGACATCGTGATGCACTCGACCACCAAGTACATCAGCGGCCACAACCAGATCATCGGCGGCGCGGTCGTGACCCGCGACGAGGAGCTCGGCGAGCACTTCCACTACATGCAGAAGTCCATCGGCGCCGTGCCGAGCCCCTTCGACTGCTGGCTGACCCTGCTGGGGATCAAGACCCTGGCCCTGCGCATGGAGCGCCACAGCGCCAACGCGATGGCCGTGGCCGAGTACCTCGAGGGCCACGACAAGGTGTCGCGGGTGAGCTACCCCGGCCTGCCGAGCCACCCGGGGCACGAGGTCGCGGCGCGCCAGATGAAGGCGTTCTCCGGGATGATCTCCTTCGAGCTCGCGGGCGGCATCCCCGCCGGCGTGGCCCTGCTGAACAACGTCCATCTGGCCCAGCTGGCCGAGAGCCTGGGCGCGGTGGAGACGATGATCACCCACCCGGCGACCATGACCCACGCCGAGGTGCCCAAGGAGGACCGACTGGCCCGCGGCCTGACCGACGGACTGGTGCGCCTCTCGGTGGGCATCGAGGACGTGGACGACATCCTGGCGGACCTGGAGCAGGCGCTCCGCAACTGCTGACATCACCGGGGCGCTGCCCCGCCGACGGGGCGGTGCCCGACCGAGAGGGCTCCCCCCATGCCCGACCCCATCCGATTCCGCAGCACCAACGGCACCGTGGACGGCTACGGCCTCGGCCAGGCCCTGCTCACCGGCATGGCCCCGGACAAGGGGTTGTTCATGCCCGAGCGGATCCCCACCTTCAGCCACGGCGAGCTCGAGGGCCTGGTGGGCAAGCCCTACCCCGAGGTTGCGTTCGACGTGCTGCGCCGCTACGCCGCCGGCGAGTTCGGCGACGAGGAATTGCGCGAGGTCTGCCACGACGCGTACGACTTCGCGGTCCCGGTGGAGCGCATCGTCGACCGCCACCACGTGCTGCGCCTGGACCAGGGCCCGACCGCGTCGTTCAAGGACTTCGCCGCCCGGATGATGGGGCGGCTGCTGGGACGCCTCGTCGGCCGCAACGACAGCTCGCTGGTGATCCTCACGGCCACGTCGGGGGACACGGGCAGCGCGGTGGCCCAGGCCTTCCACGGCGTCCCGGGCATCTCGATGGTGGTCCTGTTCCCCATCGACGAGGTCTCGGACCGCCAGCGCAAGCAGATGACCACCGTGGGCGGCAACGTGACGACCTACGGCGTGGACGGCAAGTTCGACGACTGCCAGGCCATGGTCAAGCGGGCCTTCTCCGACCCGGACGTGGGCCACATCCCCCTGTCGTCCGCCAACTCGATCAACATCGGGCGGCTGCTGCCCCAGTCGGTGTACTACACCTACGCCTACCTGAAGCTGGCCGACGTGGCGGCCGGGGAGCCGGTCACCTTCGTGGTGCCCTGCGGCAACTTCGGCAACCTGATGGGCGGTCTGCTGGCCCGGGAGATGGGGCTGCCGGTGGAGCGCTTCGTGGTGGCCACCAACGCCAACGACG
>CAZITQ010000388.1:0-4514 GCA_964542165.1 uncultured Rickettsiales bacterium | reverse complement strand
CCTGATTGATGTCACCCAGGTTATCTCGACAGCCGTTCGATTTCCCAGGAGTATTTGTCGTCGTCGTCCGGCCATCCGCCTCTCGCGGGCCTACACCTGTTCGCCGTCCGCCGGAAGCTGCGCACCGCCATCATGGGCGACAGGGTCCAGCCCAAGACCGTCGCGACCCGCTACCGGCGAACCATCGGGCGCTGGCGATGCACAGGACCGGCGGTCCGCGCGCGGTGCCGGGCGACACCTTCGGCGGCGTCACCGCGGCCACCGAATATCACAACCTTGACAGACAGGGCGACCTCCACGAATGGCCACCTACGCCGGGGACAAGAAAGACTAGCATCCCGGGAGCCGTACAGGCGCGGTGGCGCCTGTACAGCGGGCCGGTCGCGACGAGCCACGTCCAGTCGGGCAGGTCGGTGAGCGGGGTGCAGAGTTCCTCGTGGGTGTCCTTCGAGGATGGCATCGCCCGCACCGTCGAGTACTGCAAGACGGTGCTCGACGAAGGCCGATCCGCAGCATCAGCAGTCTACTGCACCGCGGGCGCGGAGGCTTCGAGCACGTCGCGTGCCTGCTGGCGCATCCAGACGTCCATGGCGATGCGCGAGCCCGCCAGCGTACCCCTCGAGCTTCGTACACCACGTACCGGGACGTTGCCTGAATCTCACCGCCGGACGCACCGCATCTGGCCTGCATCGCATTGCACGACGACGAGGTCACCAGCTTCCAACTCCAGGGTGGCAGCCAGGATCGGCGGCTCTGCGTCTGCGAAGGCGGCCATCACTCTGTACGTGCCGGGTGGAACACCCCCTTGATCGTGGCGAGCGCCTGCGGAGTCGAGGAGGAAGGCCTGCAGGGCGCCACCGCCTCCCAGAGACCAACGCGCGAGGGGGGGGCTGGGTGGCCCGGGCTCGCGCGTGGGGGGAGCTTGCTCCTCGGTGGGTCGTCGTCCCTCGGTCGGGGCGGGATCTGCGGGCCTCGCCTCTTCGGAGGTGCTCGATGGCGGGTTGTCCTCCAAGGCCTGTTCTACTGGCAGCGGGCGTGGTCCTGGCATGACGTCCGAGGGGATCGGAGACGCGCCCTGCCCGTGGGCGGAGTGGGCAACGCCATGCTCTGGACCCTCCGGGTGTTCTCGTAGCGACGGGCTCTGGTCCAGGCGGGGCTCCTCGTCGCCCCTGGGCCCTGCTGCGACATCTTCGGGAGGCTCGTCGACCTGTGCTGGAGGGGGAGCAGCGCCTGGTGCTTCATCGGCCACGTCGTGGAGGGACCACAACATCCCGATGGCTACCGGCACTACTAAGAGGGCGACTGTGCCTCGCCACCAGACCGCGCCCCTCGTCCCGGCTGCATCGTCGAGGGGGATCCCTGGAGCCGTGGGAGTCGCGTCCTCTGTCTCTCCGTCTCTGTCGGCGCCACCTCGCGCCCCGGAGCCCCCTGGGGCGATCCAGGCCGCGTCTCGAGGCGAGGTGGGGGGCACTGGCAGCTTCACCCACGAGGTCTGCTCGCTGCCTTCGGCATGGGCCTCGGGTACGTCCGTGTCTGGAGCATCCTGCGCGCTCTCCGGCGCCGAGACTTCGTCGTGGTCCACTTCGGTGGAAGGCACTGGGGGGGTGCTTGGTTCTTCGAGAGTCCCCGCTGGAGGAGCGTCAGGCTCCGTCACCCCCTCGGGCACGACGGCCTCGCTGACGCGAACACGCGACCGCGCTCCCCTCACCTCGTGCTCGAGGGACCAGCTGGCCATGCTGGGCATGCTCTCCACCAGTGCGGCGCCCACGCGCTCGTCGGGAGCCTCTGGAGCCCCTCTAAGCCGTGGTACCGCCTCCTCGGCCCAGTCACGCAGCGACACCGCGTCGATCCGAGCGCTGATCCGGCCACAGCGACGTTCAAGCTGGCGGGCGGTCGGGCGGTCCTCCGGGCTGTGGGACAGCAGGTCATCCAGCAGTGTGGCCAGCGCCGGGATGTGCCCGCACTCGCGCGCGGCCAACCGGGCCATGGCTTCCCTCACGTGGCGCTCATGGAGCGGGCGGCGAGTGAAAGACCGGCCCAGCTCTTCGCCCATGAGGAGCTCGTAGAGCACCACACCAAGGGCGTACACGTCGCCTGCTGGACCGTCGATCATGTCGAAGCGTTCCGGCGCCATGTAGTTGAGCGAGCCGAAGAGAATGGCCTGGGTGCGCGCTTCGCGGGCCTCAAAGTCTGCGCGGGCGACCCCGAAGTCCAGGAGCTTCACCTCACCCCTGGTGGTGAGACGTATGTTGGCGGGCTTGATGTCCCGATGGAGCAGGTGGAGAGGCTTGTCATCGAGGTCCCGGGTGGACCAAGCGGCGTCCAGCGCCCCCGCCACCTCGCCGACGATCTCCACCGCTGCACGGGGTGGGACGCTCGTCTGGATGTGCACCGTGCGCAGATCCACGCCCTCCACGTACTCCATCACGACCGCCGTGGAGTCGTCCAGGCGAATCAGGCTGTCGACCTTGATGATGGCGCGATGGCTGACCAGGCCGAGCATGCGTGCCTCGTCACGGAGCCGCTGGGCCAGCTCGCGTTGGCGCTCCGCCTCGGGGTTCAGCAGCTTGAGGGCGACCCGCTTGGTGAAGCCCTCCGGGCTCTGCATCCTTGCCCGGTAGACCGTACCGAAGGAGCCCCGCCCAAGCACCTGTTCGATGTGGAACGTGCGGTGCGGGCCTGTGTAGGAGTCCTCACCTGCGCCCATGTAGCCGCCTCATCGGTCTTGGGTTCCGGGGGTGCGTCCACCAAACCGGATGACCAGGCCGTCTGCCAGCAAGCCCAGGGCTCCCGCTCCGATCAGCCCCCAACCCGCCGCGCTGCGCACGTAGGCTGCGTCGCAGGCGGAGCGATCCCCGTGCTCCCAGTCCCCGCCGTTGCACTGCCAAGCCTGGGAGTCGATCTGGGCCAGGGCTTGCATGCCCCCACCCGCGCCTAGCAGCAGCAGCGAGCCAGCACCGAGGGCGAGAACAGCCGTCGAGGTACGCTGTGGGTGCCCTGTAGCGGGTGTGGATTCTACGAAAACCTGCTCGTAGGCGGGCGGCGCCTCGAGGGGCCAGACGTAGCTGGAGGTCGTGCTGCCGTCTGGGTGCTGGAGTTGGAAGAAAGCAGCGCCGTAGGGGTTGCGCTCGGTCGTACCTACGCCGTCGATGTAGAGCGTCCCCACGGCCGGGATGGGGATGGGCTCCGAAGCACTGGGGAGAACGCTCATGCGGAACAGACCGTGGAGGGCGTTGCCCTCGCCGAGCTCGGCCGTCCAGCCAGCAGGACCGAGGATCGCGCGGCAGGCGCCGAAGGCCGCGGCAGGCCTGTAGGCAGCGTGATCCTGGACGAAGGCCTGGAGGCCCTTCACGCGGTGTAGTTGCGCAGCCAGCGCGGGGGGGACCGGGCCCGACAGGCAGGGCAGTGCGGCGTCTATCGCTGCTACAGCCTCGAGGAAGCGCTCGGTCTGGAGCTCGGCGTAGGCTCCCTCTGCAGCCTCCAACCCCTCCTCGAGCGCGCCGGGCTCGAAGGATGAAGGGCAGTCGGCGCTCCCGGCCATTGACGTGGTGGCCAGCACCTTGAAGGCGAGTAGGAGCATGGCCGGAACCTCCAGTCTGCTCGGGGCGTAGGCGAGAATCCAGCATACCGCCTCGCCCCTCTCGACTCAATCAGTGACGAGTTCGCCTGGTCGGTAACTGCGGCCTGCGCTGTAGTACGCTCGCCCCCGCCGCTCGAATGTGGTGGCCCCATCCTCGCCACGACCCGAGGTGAGGGCCGGGAGCTGGCGGGCGTCGGTTGGGTGCTCCTGACGAAGCTCCCGGCCGGCCATCCAGCATGGTCGAGGCCTGTTTTCACATGATGGCGCCACGACACATGCCGGGCTGCGGTCCGCCACCGAGCGCGTCGAATCCAGCTGACCGGCAGCACCGGACCCTCCGCATCAGCCCTTGCTCCGACGGAGTCAGTCGGCTCGGCCAACACCAGCCGTCAGCGTGTTCGCGTCCGCCACGAGCAACGCATCGGGCTCGGTCCGGTGGAGAGAACGGGGCGCGCGGCCAGCCGTGCTATGCTCGCCGAGAGCCCTCTTCGAAAAGGAAATAGAGATGAAACCCAGCGTCCCACCCGCGCTCCTCCTCGTCCTGCTCGTCGGCTGCCCGCAGCCAGCCCTGGACGACACCGCCTGCCTGGCCGACGAGTCCTTCGTGGTCTACCTGGACGCCGACGGGGATGGGTACGGCGATCCCGACCAGTCACGAGCCGTCTGCGCGGCGATCGAAGGCTGGGTGGACGATGCCGGCGACTGCGACGACGGTGATGCGTTGGAGTACCCTGGCGCCGACGAGGCCTGCAACGGCGTCGATGACGACTGCGACGGCACCACCGACGAGGACGACGCGGTGGACGCGGCGACCTGGTACATCGACTACGACGGCGATGGGTATGGATCCGGCAGCTACACCCAAGTCGGCTGCAACCAGCCCACCGGCTATGTCGCAGACGCGACGGACTGCGACGACCTGGACGCTGCGGTC
>CAZITQ010000387.1:0-4605 GCA_964542165.1 uncultured Rickettsiales bacterium | reverse complement strand
TGAGCGGGGCGGATAGCCGAACACGCCGGGTCTTGGGGCTCCGGGAAGGAGCGCTGCCTGGGTCTCTTGAAGGGGGGTTCGGGAGCGATGCCTCCCTCAAGAGACCCAGGCGTCTCCCCCTGGCCCCCCGGCTCTGCGGTGCACTACCGCGAAAGCCCCGTGCTCGTAGAGGAGGCTTTGTGGGCAGGGGGGCTGCTGGTCGTTGGATCTAGAGCACGAAGCCCAGGTGGGCGCTGACGGTGGGGTCGATGGTCTCGCCGGTGAGGATGCGCTCGACGACGTGGGGGAAGGGATTGTCCTCGCCGCCGGGGATGCCCGAGTGCGCGAAGCCACCCTCGACACCCAGCAGCACGTGGCGGCCCATCCGCACCCGCAGGCCCATGCCCACGGCCACGCCGCGGGTGCCCGCGGCACCCTCGGGGCCCGAGGCGCTCCAGCTGAGGTCGGTGAGCAGGTAGAGGTCCGGGCGGGTCTTGCTGGACATGAAGTGCAGCGCGAAACCGCCGCGCACGTTGGTGGCGGTCGGGCCTTCGCCCTGCTCCATGGTGATTCCACCCCGGAGCCCGGCGAAGGACAGCACCCGCACCTCACCGGCCACCTCGAACATCGGGATAGCCTGGTCGACGCTCTTGTCGCCCCGGAAGAGGTCGGTCCCCGCGAGGCGGGCACCACCGCCCGCGGCGGCGGACAGCTGGATCAGCGAGCTGGTCGGCAGGGGGGTCTTCTTCTGGGTCCGCTCCAGGGTGGCCGAGGTGTCCACGTACTTCTCGCCGGTCTCCCGGACCTCGTCCTTCTCGGCCGACCCGGCAGCGGGCCTGGCCTGCGCCGGTGTCGCCAGCACCAGCGCAGCCAGGACCGCTGCCAGGGACAGGAAGGGCCGAAGCCACCAGGAGGAGAGGAAGAATCGTGTCTGCGCGGGATGGTTGGTCATCGCTTCCCTCATCGCGTTCATCGTGGGAGTCGTCATCGCCATGCCCGGACTTACTTCAGGAACCGTGCCAGTCCCGACGTGGAGCGATTTCCCTGTGTTCTCGGGGATTTCTGCGATCGAGGGATGGAAGAGGAATGTTCAGATAATGAACATATGTGCGGTCAGATGTTCAGAAAATGAACAACCGATCAGGCCCCGCGGGCCACGGGCACCTTCTTGGGCTGCTGCTGGCGCAGGGTGTCCAGCAGCTGGCGGAAGGCGTTGCGGTCCGGGACGATGCGTTCCGCCTCTTCCCGGGTCACCCGCCCCGCCAGATAGGCCCGGGCCGCGGATCGTTCGAAGCTGTACTGGCCCTCCGAGAGCCCGGTGGTGAGCACCTGGACCAGCTGGTGGAGCTTGTTCTCGCGAAGCAGTGAGGCCACGGCGAAGTTCACCCGCAGCAGCTCCACCACCGGCACGAGTCCCTCGCCGGATTTGTGGACCAGGAGGCGCTGATTGACCACCGCCTTGAGGCACTCGCCGATCTGCGCTCGGGCGGCGCTGCGCTCCTGCTCGGGGAAGGAGTCGATCAGCCGGGTGATGGCGTTGGTGGTGGTGTTCACGTGCAGCGTACCCATGACCAGGTGGCCGGTCTCGGCGGCGGCGACCGCCAGCGAGATGGTCTCGCGGTCCCGCATCTCGCCGACCATGATCACGTCGGGATCCTCCCGCAGCGCGTCCCACAAGCCCCGGGCGAAGGTGGGGGCGTGGATCCCCACCTCCCGCTGCTGGATCAGGCAGCTGCGGGAGTGGTGGACGTACTCGATGGGGGCCTCGAGGGCGATGATGTGCCGGGCCTGGGTGTCGTTCATCAGCTGCAGCAACGCGGCCTGGGTCGTGGACTTGCCCGAGCCGGTGGGCCCGCAGAACAGCAACAGACCGCTGCGCAGCTTGGTCAGGTCGCCCAGGTGTCCGGGTAGACCGAGATCCTCGATGGTCCGCACGTGCTCCGGAAGGTGGCGGACGGAGATGGACGGTCCCTTGGCCTGGACGAAGCAGTTGATCCGGAAGCGGCCGATCCCGTCGACCGCGTAGCCCAGGTCCACGCTCTGCTCCTTGGCGAAGGTCTCGCGCTCGTCCGGCGTCAGCATCCGGTGGACGACCACCCGGATCTGCTCCGCGCTCTGGGCGGGGAGGGGGCTCCACGAGAAGCGGTTGTCCACGCGGACCGTGGGGGGGGTGTCGGGGGAGATGTGCAGGTCGGTCGCGCCTGCGTCCACCATCCACGCCAGGAAGACCTCCATGCCGGACGCCGGCGCCGGGGAAGGCTGCGTGTGGTCAACCTTCGGCTCGGCAGGGGGGCCCGAATCGGCCGGTGGTTCCAGGGGCGGTGCGGGCTCGTCCACCAGGGAGAGGTGCTCCACGGTCGAGCGCTCCAGGGAGCCGTCATCGACCAGGCGCATGGTCACCGAGTACTCGTGCTGGGTCAGGATGGTGCACTCGAAGCTCATCCGGCCGTGCTTGTACTCGAGGTCGCAGGCCCCGTGGGTCGTCAGCGCCGTGCGCTGGGCCGCGTCGGTGATCGACTCGATGATGGCGTCGATCTGGGAGGTGGTGAGGACCGGGAGGTGGGAGTAGCGGGGGCCGTCCTCGCCCCAGTAGACGGGCCTTCGATCCGCCTCCATCCGCACACCCGCGACCCCTTGCTCCAGCACGCTGCCCAGCACCTCCGACAATCGAGACATGGATCTCTCCCTGGTCTGTGGGGTGAGAGAGATATCGGACGGGCACGCGGGAACTTGAGCCGCGGGCGCGCGAGGGAAATCCGCGGCAGCTCAGGGGACCTGGGGCACGACACTGTCCAGCGCGTCGACCACGGGATCGGGATTCAGCCAGATCCCGAAGGTCTGCTCCAGGTGCATGAAACGGCCGACTGCGGTCGTGGCGGGCTGGGTGCAGGGGGAGGAAGCGCCGTTGACGTGGCGACCCTGCACGTTGGTGGTGCCGCAGAATCGCACCGACACGTCCGCACCCGGGAACTCGTTGCACGAGGTGACCTCGTCACCCGGATAGGCCTCCATCAGGGCGGTGCCGAACAGGGCGACTGGATCGCCGGCGTCCGCGGGATTCGACGTCCCGTCGGAGAGGCTGATCCCGCCGAGATAGAAGCCATGGACGCTGATCACCCAGTCCTCGCTGAAGTGGCCCGCGAGGGCTTCGTGGGCCACCTGGAACACCGAGTCGACCACATGGGCCATGTCCGACTCACGGTATCGGTCCGTGGACTCGGAGCAGACGCTGGTGGTGCCGTCGCACTCGGCGTAGCTGTCGTTGGCACAGCGGTGGGTGCCCGTGACGATCAGGGCCCGGGCGTCGATGCGGTCGAACATCGACACGCACTCGTCCAGGGTCCCGTACTCCAGCCAGGAGTGGGGATTGCCGAGGATCAGGGGCCGGGCCCCGGTGGCCCGGAACACCACGTGGGCCTGGCCGCCGTCCTCGCCCACGGGCCGCCAGCGTGCCAGGTCCAGCTCGCCCCCATCGCCCCGGCAGAGTTCGTAGCCCGCCTCCTGCGCCGCGGTGATGGCATCGTCGCCCCGGCCCCCGAGCAGGGCCTCGACGGAGGTGCGGAAGGCGGACAGGGTGGCCGCCGACGGTCGGTCGTAGCCCTCGCTGCCCCCCAGCGGCGGATCCATGGCGTCCATGGTCAGCGACGAGAGGATGCCGCCAGCGCAGGTCGGGAGCGCCTCCAGGAGGTCGGCCGGAGGTCCGTCGTCGTCGGACGAGTCGTCGTCGTCCGAAGGGCAGCCCAGGGCGAACGCGAGGGCGAGGGCCGCCGGGAGTAGCGGGATCGGTCGGGCGCCGGAGTGCGGCATGGAGGAGCCTCCTAGCCCGCACAGCATAGCGCGGGGATCTCGGACGCGCGCGGCGGTGGGGCGGCGCGCTACCATGTCCTGCCATGAACCCACGGCTCCCCCACGGATCTCTCCCCGGCACCACCCTGCTGCTCCTCCTCGGCCTGATGCTGCTTCCGGGCTGTCCGACGGACGACGACGACGCGGCCGACGACGATGCGTCCGGGGACGACGACGACCTGACCACCGACGCGGACGGGGACGGATACGTGCAGGGCCTGGACTGCGACGACGGGGATCCGGAGGTGTACCCGGGCGCCCCGGAGCAGTGCGACGGCGAGGACGACGACTGCGATGGCGTGGTCGACAACGGCCTCACCGAGGACCTGGACGGCGACGGTCACTCGACACCGGAGTCCTGCGAGGGTACCCGGGACGACTGTGACGACGGAGATCCCCTCGTCTACCCGGGTGCCGAGGAGATCTGCGACGGCGCCGACAGTGACTGCGACGGGGGGCTCCCCCCCATCGAGGAGGACCACGACGGGGACGGGGACGTCGCCTGTGCCGACTGCAACGACGCCGCGGACTGGCTCAACTACGCGGACGCGGACGGGGACGGGTTCGCCACCTGCGAAGGGGACTGCGACGACGGGGATCCGGGGCTGGACCCGGCGGATCTGGATGGGGACGGCTGGTCCACCTGCGACGGCGACTGCGACGAAGGCGACGCCACACAGGACCTGGACGACGGTGATCTGGACGGCTGGACCTCCTGCGATGGGGACTGCGACGACGCCGATCCCTCCCTGGGTCCGGCGGACCTGGACGGGGACGGCT
>CAZITQ010000386.1:0-4639 GCA_964542165.1 uncultured Rickettsiales bacterium | reverse complement strand
CGGAGAGTTGGAGCAGACGAGCCCCAACCTCGCCACTCCACCCCACCACCCTCCCCCACCCGCCCACCCTCCGGAGAGGTTCGCCGCTCGGGGGGCGTTACGATGCGTTGCGGTTCGCTGAGCTCTCGGGGCTCCGATCAGGCCGGGTCGGGGTCCGGGGTGTGTGCTTGCAAATGGGGACTCACCCGCGTAGGGATCATCGGCACGTCACGCCCCCGCGCGTGAGGGAAACGGACTCGTCCCATGGCCAAGCCCAAGATCAAGGCCCGCACCCTCCCCGGCTTCCAGGACTTCCTGGGCGGCCGCGCCATCGGCCGGCAGCGGATGCTCGACACGATCCGCCGGGTCTACGAGGCCCACGGCTTCGCGCCCCTGGACACGCCGGCGCTGGAGTACGAGGAGGTGCTCACCGGGCAGCTGGACAGCGACAAGGAGATCTTCCGCTTCCAGGACGACGAGGAACGGAACGTGGCGCTGCGCTTCGACCTGACCGTGCCCCTGGCGCGGCTGGTGGCCCAGCACGGCCAGGACGTCCCCCGGCCCTACCGGCGCTACCACATCGCCTCGGTGTGGCGGGCGGACAAGCCCAAGCCCGGTCGCTTCCGGGAGTTCATGCAGTGTGACGTGGACATCGTCGGCCCGGGCTCGGTGCAGGCCGACATCGAGATCCTGACCGTGATGCACGCCACGCTCGCGGCGCTGGGGCTCGAGCGGTTCCAGATCCGGATCAACCACCGCCAGCTGCTGACGGCGATGATCGCCACGGCGGGAGCGGATCCGTCCCAGACCGACGACGTGCTGCGAAGCCTGGACAAGATCGAGCGTCTGGGCTGGGACACCGTGGCGAAGCTGCTGTCCAACCCGCCCGACGAGATGCTCGAGGGTATCGACGCCGTACCCCTGGGGCTGCCCGCAGCAGCCGTCGACCGGATCCGCGGGTTCGTGGAGATCGCGGCGGAGACACCCGCCGAGGTGCTGGCCGCCCTGCGGGACTACTTCGGCGACGAGCCCCTGGCGAAGCGGGGCATCGACGACCTGCAGGCGATCCACGACGCCCTGAGTGCGGCCGGGGTTCCGGCGGAGCAGTGGTGCTTCGACCTGTCCATCGCCCGCGGACTGGCCTACTACACCGGCCCGATCTTCGAGACCGCCCTGCTGGATCTGCCGGGGATCGGCTCCATCTGCTCCGGTGGACGCTACGACGGGCTGATCGGCCGCTTCACCGGCCAGGCGGTAGCCGCCGTGGGCACCAGCATCGGCATCGACCGGGCCTACGCCGCGCTGGAGAAGCTCGGGCTCGTCGAGGAGCAGGCCGGCGTGGCACCGGTGCTCGTGATGGCCCTCGACAAGACGATGTACGACACCTACCGGGCGCTGGCGGTCGACCTGCGCGCGGCCGGGATCGCCTGCGAGGTCTACGTGGGCAAGAGTGGGCTCAAGGCCCAGATGCGCTACGCAGACCGGATGGGCTTCAAGGTGGGCCTGCTGCTGGGCGGCGACGAGCTGGCGGCGGGCGTGGTCTCGCTGCGGCGGCTCGATCTGCCCATGGACCACCCGGACAAGCAGGAGACCTGTCCCCGCGACGGCCTCGTCGCGCGGGTACGCGAACTGACTGGACAGGAGGGGTAGCGATGAGCAGGCCCATCGAGACGCGAACCGACTACGACGGCGCCGTGGAGCGCATCATCCTCAACCGGCCCAAGGCCAACGTGCTGGATGCCGAGATGGTGGGCGCCATCCGCGACCACGTCGGCACCCTGGGTGAGCGCAAGGGGCTCAAGCTGATCGTGTTCGAGGGGGAGGGCAAGCACTTCTGCTTCGGCGCCAGCGTGCCCGAGCACGTCAAGGAGAAGGCCCCGGCGATGCTCGAGGGCTTCCACGCCATGTTCCGCGAGATCGAGGCCCTGGCCGTGCCCACGGCGGCCATCGTGCGCGGTCAGTGCCTGGGCGGCGGGCTGGAGCTGGCGAGCTTCTGCTCCTTCGTGGTCGCCGAGCGGGGGTCGTGGCTCGGTCAGCCGGAGATCCAGCTCGCGGTGCTGGCGCCCATGGGCTCGGTCGTCCTCCCCTACCGCTGCGGCGAGGGCCACGCCCAGGACCTGCTGCTCACCGGGCGGTCCGTGGACGAGGACGAGGCCTTCCGCATGGGCCTGGTGGACAAGCTCGCCGACCTGGAAGAGGGCGAGACGGTCCTGGAGCGCTGGATCGAGAAGTTCATCCTGCCCAAGTCCGCGTCCAGCCTGCGGTACGCGTACCGCTGCGCCCGCCTGGCCCTGGCCCGGCGGCTGGAGCAGGACCTGCCCCGGATCGAGCGGATCTACATCGACGAGCTGATGGAGACCCACGACGCCAACGAGGGCATCGGCGCCTTCTTGGAGAAGCGCAAGCCCGAGTTCACCAGCTGAATCCGGCGTGGGCTCTCTACCCTCGAACGATCCCCCCCACCGGCGGCCGCTGCCGCTGATCGCCGTTTTCCTGGCCCTGGTCCTGGGCGCTGGAGTCGTCTGGCACCTGGTGGCGCGGGGCGGCGATCCTCCGCCCGAGACCCCGGTTGACGTCGCCGAAGGTTCCACGCCGGAACGGACGACCACCGCGCCCCGCCTGGGCTCGCCGGCCCCGGACGACTTCGACACGGCGCCGAAACCCACCGCGCCGGTCGTGGCCGAGGGGGGTGGCTGCAAGGACGACGCCGACTGCGGCCCCTGGGAGCGCTGCCTGTTCGGCGACTGCGCGGACGGGCAGCGCAACTGCGACGACGACGGCGACTGCGGCGCGGACGCCCGCTGCGAACTCGCTACCTGCCTCGACGGCGAGCGGGAGTGCGGCGACGACCGGGACTGCGGCGGGGAGGGCGAGAGCTGCCTGTTCGGGCGCTGCTCCCAGGTCCCCAACGAGTGCACCGACGACGAGGGGTGCCCGGAGGACCAGCGCTGCGTCTTCGGCCGCTGTTCCGCGGGATCCCGGAACTGCCACCTCGACACGGACTGCCTCCCTTCGCAACGCTGCCTGTTCGGCCGCTGCGCGACCGGGCCCCGGGAGTGCGGCCTCGACGCCGACTGCGGGGAAGGGCAGCGCTGCTCGCTGGGCAGCTGCCTCGACGGCGAGCGCCAGTGCAGGACCGACCTGGAGTGCGCCGAGGGCCAGCGCTGCGAGTTCGGGAGCTGCCTCGACGGCGAGCGGGAGTGCACCGCGGACGACTCTTGCGGAGAGGACGCCCGCTGCGAGTTCGGTCGCTGCGCCGAGGGTGCCCGCGAATGCCGCGCGGACGCCGACTGTCCGGGGGGTTCGATCTGCGAGTTCGGGGTATGCAACGAGGGACGTCGCAGCACCCGTTGACCCCCCTGGCCCCCTGGCCTAGAGTTTCCTACCCCCCAGACCGTGAAGGAGACCCGATGAGCAGCGTGCCCGACGTGATCCACAGCTGGCGGATGGTCCAGCCGACCCGCAAGAACCGCGAGACCGGCGAGGTCACCCCCGGCAAGCTCGAGCGGGTCGAGGTCCCCGTGCCGACGCTGAACGAGGGCGAGGTCCTGGTGGAGGTCGCCGGCTGCGGCGTCTGCCACACCGACCTGGGTTACTTCTACATGGGCGTGCCCACGGTGTTCGAGCCCCCGCTGACCCTGGGGCACGAGATCGCGGGGACGGTCGTCGCGGGCGAGGCCGACATGATCGGCAAGGAGGTCATCGTCCCGGCCGTGATGCCCTGTGGGGTCTGCGACATGTGCCAGGCCGGGCGCGGCAACCGCTGCCTGGCCCAGAAGATGCCGGGCAATTCCTGGTTCGCCTGGGGCGGCTTCGCCAGCCACATCCCGGTGCCGGCCCGCGACCTGTGCGTGGTGCCCGAGCACCCCGGCTTCGACCTGGCCGAGCTGGCCGTGGTCGCCGATGCGGTGACCACCCCCTACCAGGCTGCCATGCGCGCCGGGCTGACCGAGGGGGACCCGGTGATCATCACCGGCATCGGCGGCGGCGTGGGCACCTACATGCTGCAGGTGGCCAAGGCCATGGGCGCCTCGCCCATCGTCGGCATCGACATCGACGATGCCAAGCTGGAGCGGGCGCTGCAGCACGGCGCGGACCACGTGATCAACTCGAGGGACCTGGATCCCAAGACCCTCAAGGGCACCTTCAAGGCCCTGTCCAAGGAGAACCGCTTCCGCAAGTGGGGCTGGAAGATCTTCGAGGTCTCCGGCGTGGCCCCGGGCCAGGAGACCGCCCTCAACCTGCTGAGCTTCTGCGGCAAGCTGGTGGTGGTCGGCTACACCCCGGCCAAGACCCAGTACATGCTGTCCAAGCTGATGGCCTTCGACGCCGAGATCATCGGTACCTGGGGCTGTCTGCCCGAGTACTACAACGAGGTGCTGGCGATGGTCCTCGACGGCCGGATCCAGCTCAAGCCCTTCGTCCAGACCCGGCCGATGAGCACCATCGCCGAGGCGTTCGAGGAGGCCCACCACGATCCGCCGCTGCAGCGGATCGTGTTGACACCGGATTTCTAGCAAACACCCCCGGCGTGGGTCCGGGCCGTGATCCGAAGAATCGGGCACGGGCACGGGCACGGGCACGGGCACGGGAAAGGAATTTGAAATGACCCTGGACTGGATGCCGCGCGACGACGGCCCCAAGGACCACCTGATCCACA
>CAZITQ010000385.1:0-4653 GCA_964542165.1 uncultured Rickettsiales bacterium | reverse complement strand
GGAACCGCGCCGCGGGGGACGGGGACGGGAGCCCCCGCTGTGCGGGGGATGGCGACGACGGCGACCCCGCGACCCACCCCGGGGCGGACGAGGTCTGCGACGGCGTGGACAACGACTGTGACGGCGTCGCGGACGACGTGGATGCGGACGCGGACGGGTACACCGAGTGCGAGGACGACTGCGACGACGCAGACGGCGAGGTCAATCCGGGCGCGGACGAGGTCTGCGACGATGGGATCGACAACGACTGCGACGAGCTGGTCGACCTGGACGACGACGAGTGCGAGGAGTCCTCGGACGACGACGACGACGACACCTCGGCGGACGACGACGACGACACGGACGACGAGTTCGCCGGTGGCTGTGACTGCGAGAACAACCAGGGGGGAACCCGGTCGGCCACCGTGCCGGCGCTCCTGATCCTGGCACTGATCGGCGGCTTCCTGCGCCGCCGCGCCTGATCTGGCGGGGGATCAACCGGGCGGTTCGAGCTCGGACAGTCGGATCCGTAATCCGTGGAGGGAGACCTCGAGCTCCACCGCAAGTGCCTCGGCGTCATCGCCGAACCGGTCCACGGCCTCGATCAACTCCGCATCGGGGATGTCCTTCACGCGACGGAAGCCCGGCGTACGCTCCATGAACGCGACCAGGGTGTTGCGGGCCACACCCAGCTCCCGGGCCGCTGCAGCCAGGTTCCAGCGCTGGGCGGCGAGCACGGCTCGCACCCGGGGCGCGGCGAGCTTCGGCCCCCCGACCTTGGAGAGCGCCTTGCCCTCCGACGGCTCCCCGGTCTCGCGCCAGGAATCGAAGCTCCTCAGTCGGGCGCTGGCCGCCGGCGGAATCTCGGCCCGGTCCAGCCCGGAGGAGTGGACCGCGATCTGTGTGCAGAGGTTGCGAAGCTCGCGGGCGTTGCCCGGGAATCCGTGTTCCATGACCTCGAAGACCAGGTCCAGGGTCAACCAGGGTCGTTCCACGACGCCGGGATCGGCAAGGCGGTCATCGGCCGCCACCTCCGCCAGCTCCCGGGCCATGAATCGATGGAAGAGCAGCGCGAGGTCCACCCTGCGTTCCCTCAGCGGGGGGATGTGGACCAGTCCCACGGCCAGCCGGTCGAGCAACGAGCGGCTGTGGGTGCCAGCGCGGACCAGCGCCTCGGGATCCTCATCGCTGGTCGAGACGAGGCGGGGATCGGTATCCGCGTCTCCCGCCCGTGGACGATCGAGGAAGGCCAGCAGTCGGTCCTGCGTAGGGCCCGACAGGGCTCCGATGCGGTCGATCAGCAGTGTGCCGCCCGCGGCCGCCTCGACCGCATCTTCCAGACCCTTGGGGTCGTCGTAGGCTCCGTAGTGCCCGATCTCGACCCACGGTCCCTTCGAGCGTCGCCCCGCCCCGTGGAGCGAACGGCCGACCAGACTCTTGCCCGTGCCGGCCTCGCCCACCACGAGCACCGGCATCGCCAGGTCGGCGTAGGAGCGGATCGCCGAACGCACGTCCCCCGCGGCGCTGGAGACGCCGACGAAGCCCAGGTCGTCCCTCTCGTGGTCCCGGATCAGGTCGATGTTCAACAGGATGCGACCGGAGACGTCGAGGGTGATCCCCCGGTCCATCAACCGGTCGCGCGCCACGCGGACGGGTTCGCGCAGCCGTCGGCCCCCCACGTACAGGGGCGTAGCGCCGGCTATCGGGGCGACCTCCAGGGAGCCGGCGACCCAGCGTAGCCACGCGACCTTGCGGCTGACGAACGGGTCACCCAGCGGAAGCAGCGGGCCCTGCCCACCGGTGCGGAACTCGGGGGCCGAGCGACCGAACAGAGCGGGCACGCCCGACTCCAGTTCCTCGATCCACGAGCAAGCGCCCACGCGGTTGGGATCGGGGTGGTGGAGGATGCTCAGACGCACACCCGAGTGCGTCACGCTCCGCCGCCCGCCCTCGGGCCCGGTGATGACAGCGTCTCTTTCGCTCCGTCTCGGCATCCGTGGGGCCTCGGGTACGTCGCGCGTGAAGTTCCACGACCTCACCATTCTACGTCCGCTCCGAACGCGGACGTCCAGCGGACAGCCCCGGGGGCCCTCCCCTTTATTGACAGGTCAGTGACAGGTAGGATGACAGGTCAAGAATGAGAGTCGGTTCGGCCTGCTGCGGACTGCAGCGGGACGCGTTTGCTGTAGCCTTGCAGTCGGAGCTGTTCGAGGACGGCCAGCGCCAAGCCATTCCGCTCCGCCAAGCGGCGGCGCGGGCCGTCCGGGGAAGGTAGGGCCGCGGAGACTGCGGTCGTGCCTGGGGTCAGCCTGTCACCCCGTCCGGAAGGAGGCCTCCGGACGGGGTGACTCGCTTTTTCTTTCTCGTGAGTCCGTTCAGCGCCGGTGTTTGGAGGAACGGCACCCCCCCCGATCCTCCCGCAGCTCGCCGAGATCCTCCCGCAATTCGATCCGGTCCGCGGCGAGCTCCTCGGCGGAGAGATCGAGCAGGTCGTCGAGCAGCCGCGCCTTGGCGCGGTAGTCGGAGCGGGAGGCCACCTGACGGTCGAACCGCCACTGAATCGCCTCGATGTCGTCGCTGATGTCCTTCAGCGCCCGGTAGCGCTTCTTCACCTCGCGCAGGTCCCGTCGGTCGTCCCGCTCGTCCCGGCGGTCGTCCACGTAGCCGGAGGAGAGGGTGTGGCTGCAGTGACCGTGTCCGCAGCTCGTGTAGCGAACGTTGCTCGCGGTCTCCCAGCGGGCCCGGCGGGATTCGCTGCGGGCATCGGCCACGTCGTCGCGGGCCTCCTGCAGCTCCCGCCCGATCCAGCGCAGCAGCCGCTCGTCGGTGCTCCACTCGTCGCTCCGATCGCGGCGGCGGACGGCATCCTCCCAGCGCTCCACCAGCCACGACAGCTTGAGGTAGTCGGATCGATCGTCACGGTACTCGTCCCGGTCGTCCCACAGATCCGCGCCGTCCTCGAAGAAGTCGTCGTCCCACCGGTCGCGGGAGCTGTCCCCGTGCCGGTGATCGCCGTCCCGGCCGTCCCGATCGTGTCGGTCTTTGCTGCCCTTGCTGCCCTTGGCCAGCGCCAGGGGCGCCAGGCCGACCAGGGCCGCAGTCACGGCCAGCGTCATCGTCCATCGCATCGCTCTGGCAAGCTCGATCGCTCTCATCTCGATTGCCCTTCCATCCAGCATCGCTCCACGTCGCTCATGATCCGACGGACGTATCGGGGGTGGGGTTTCCTTCAATCCGCCCTGGGCGGTTGCAGGCCGGGGAGCCCAGGAGGGCTCTCCCGTGCTATCCTGCGCGACCGCCGGACCGGGGTCCGGCCGCGATGGAAACCACGCCGGTATCGCCGGCGGCGCATATCGAGGAGCCAATCATGGGCAAGAAGGTCACGCTGGAGGTCGGGTACAGCCAGGATCACGTCAAGGTGGAGATCGACGAGGATCGCCTCGCTGGCGTGTACTACCCCAACAAGGTGGAGGTCGGTGACGAGGCGGAGACGATCCGCAGCGCCCTGGCCAACCCGGTCGATTCCCCGGACTTCGCCGAGTTCCTCGAGGGCCCGGGCAAGGTGCTGGTGATCGTCAACGACGGCACCCGGCCCACCCCCACGGCCAAGGTGCTCGACGAGATCGGTGAGGATCTGGAGAAGGTCAACCCGGACTACATCGTGGCCACCGGCGTGCACCGGGCGCCCACCGAGGACGAGCTGGACTTCATCTTCGGGTCTTGGAAGGAGCGGGTCCGCGACCGGCTGCACATCCACGACAGCCGCGACGACTCGGTGATGGTCAAGCTGGGTACCTCCCGCGCCGGCACCGAGATGTGGGTCAACCGCCTGGGCGTCGAGGCCGACAAGATCGTGATCATCGGTTCGGTCGAGCCCCACTACTTCGCCGGCTTCACCGGCGGCCGCAAGGCCTTCCTGCCCGGCATCGCCGCGTTCAAGACCATCGAGCAGAATCACCAGTACGCCCTGCGGCCCGCCTCCCACTCGCTGGCGCTGGACGGCAACCCGGTCCACGACGACATGATCGACGCGCTGACCGAGGTGGTGGAGAAGCCGATCTTCTCGATCCAGACCGTGCTCGACCGGGACCGGATGCTGTACGCGGTCACCGCCGGCCACATCCACGGCAGCTTCGACGCGGCCATCGACGCGGCCAACGAGGTGTTCTGCGTGAACATCCCCCGGCGCGAGGACATCGTGCTGTCGGTGGCGCCCTACCCGATGGAGATCGACCTGTACCAGTCCCAGAAGTGCCTGGACAACGGCAAGCTGGCGCTCGAGGACGACGGCATCCTCATCGCCATCATGCCGTGCCGCACCGGCATCGGTGAGGAGAGCTTCTTCAACCTGCTGTCGGGCCAGGAGACCCCCCAGCTGGTGCTCGAGGAGATCGACAAGGGCTTCAAGCTCGGCTACCACAAGGCCGCCAAGATGGCCGAGATCATGTGCCGCGCCCACATCTGGGCCATCTCCAACCTGCCCGACGACAAGCTCTCCCAGATCTTCATCACCCCCAAGCCCTCCATCCAGGAGGCCCTGGACGAGGCTCTGGCCGCCCGGCCCAACGGCAAGGTCGTCTTCCTGGCCGAAGGATCGATCACGGTTCCCAACATCACCGGCTAGCAGCCTGTCGCGCATAGACGCGACAGGCTGCTCCCGTGCCCAGGGCGAGG
>CAZITQ010000384.1:0-4673 GCA_964542165.1 uncultured Rickettsiales bacterium | reverse complement strand
CTCGGAGGGGAAGTCGATCCAACCGAACGGCCCCAAAGCAATTTCCTACCGTAGAGCACCCGCCCCAGATCGGCCCAGCACTCCCCCTTGCCGTACGCCAGCACGGCCTGCTTGCGGCTCCCCGCCTCCTCGAACTCCCGCCCCGCCTCCAGGTACTTGCCTTCGGCGAGGAGGGCCTTGGCTTTGCGCACGCTGGCCATCGCGTCCCCTGTCGAGGGGCGATCTTAGCGTCTCGGAGGTCTTCGGGGACAGGGCGGGGATGCCCCGGAAGGGCGCTGCGGGTCAGAGGGAGCGCGCCCAGCGGAACCCGCAGTTGTAGTTGTGGAATCCGACCACGGCTCCCTGGCCCCGGTGGGCGCTGCGCACGTGGTTGGGGGTGCGACTCCAGGCGCCGCCCCGCCGGACGCGGTCGGTCCCGTTGACCGGTCCCCAGGGGTTGAGTTCGGCCCCGCCGTAGGGCGCGTACCAGTCCTGGACGTACTCCCAGACGTTGCCGGCCATGTCGCTCAGCCCCGCCGGGTTCGCGTCCAGGTCGCCCACCACGCTCGAACCGCTCACCTCGCTGCCGCAGAACCAGGCCTGGTCCTCGAGGTAGGTCCCGTCGTCCAGCTGGAGATCGGTCGCACAGGACTCCTCGTCGTCCACGTTGAGGCTGCCTCCATTGGGGAAGGCGTCGGTGACCGCGCCTCCCGAGCGAGCGGCGAACTCCCACTCGGCCTCCGTGGGGAGTCGAACGCCGTCGCACTCGTAGGGGGTCGCCGCACCGCCGGCGAAGCCGACCACGGCATCGTAGATCCCCCCCTGCGTGTCGTTCATGCAGGCCATGTAGTCGGACCCCGCCGGCGTGCCGTCCCAGCACTCCACGCTGGAGAACTCGTAGCACGGGTCCAGGCCCTCCTGGATCGACCACTGGTTGGTGAACGCGACGGCGTCGGGCCAGGTCAGGTCCTGGACCGGGTAGGTGTCCCCGCAGCCGTAGCCGCAGTCGCTGGGATCCCAGCCCACCACGGACTCGAAGTGCAGCTGGGTGACCTCGGTGAACCCGATCTCGAAGGCAAAGTCGAGGGTCACGTCGTGAGCATCCTCACCCGACACGCACCCCACCTCCGCGCCCACCGCGCACCCCATCTGGAAGGTGTCGGGCGCAAGGATCGCACCCCAGCGCCCCACGCCGGGGTCGCCGTCGTCCAGGTCCAGGCACTCGACGATGGTGTCCAGGTCGCCGTCGGTGATCTCGTCGGCGGACAGGGACCCGTCGCAGTCGTTGTCGAGGCCGTCACACTCCTCGAGCGCTCCCGGGTAGATCGCCGCGTCTTCGTCGTTGCAGTCCCCTTCGGAGGGCGCAAAGCCGTCCCCATCCCCGTCCACCCAGGGTGGATCGATGGACCACAGGGTCGAGCCGTTGCGCTCCATGAGCCACACGCACTGGCCGTCGTGGGCCAGGCCGGAGACCGGGAGGTCGACCTCGACCGAAGCGAGCTCGTTGCAGGCGCCATCGATCAGGTAGAGGTAGGGGTGCTGATCGGCGCCGTCGCCACCGGTGGCCCACAGCTGGCCGTTCATCCACTCCAGGTCGACGACGTCGCGCGCGAGGGTGCACACGTCCTGTTCGGCGCCCCCGGTGCTGTATCGACGCAGGTGGGGATCACCCCCGCCGTTGGAGGTACTCAGCCACAGGTCGGTGCCGTCGAAGGCGAGGCCCGAGTGGTAGGTCTCGGGTACCCCGTGCGTGTTCAGAACAGTCCCCCCGGCGTCGACCCGCCACAGGGCGTCGGTGTACCCGAGCATCCAGAAGTCGGTGCCGTCGTGGGAGATCCCGGACTCCCAGCCCCCTGGGCCCGCCTCCTGCGAGAACACCAGACCCGTGGCCGGATCGATTCCGTAGACGAGCTGGGTGACCTCGTCCGCCACCCAGAGCGAGCCGTCCGCGAAGGCCATGGACGCGGTGTGGGTGATCGTGGGGAGCGAGTAGGAAACGTCGCAGGCTGATACCTCCGCCACGCCGTCACAGTCCTGGTCGATCCCGTCGTCCGGGACGTCCACGGCGCCCGGATGGATCGACGCCTCACCGTCGTCGCAGTCCCATTCGTCGGACGGGTAGAGGGCGCCGTCGTAGGGACCGGGTTGCCACCATTCGGTGTAGTCGTCCCGGTCCAGGTCCCAGTACGCCGCGTTCGGACCGCCGTATGCGCCGATATCGCTCGTGGCGCCGTCGGGATCGTTCACAGCTGGATCACCCGCGTCGATCAGGGGTGAATTCAACCGCAGGTGGAGATCCCATTGCGTCGAATCCTGTGCCGTCGTGTCCATGAACTGGGGGGCGACGTCGATGTTCCCCCCCCCGCCTACCGGGTCGGGGACCTGGTAGAAGGTCGGGGAAGAATTGTCCCAGAAGTCACAGAAGCGGATGTCGAAGGCGGTCGAACCGTCCCAATCGTACAACGCGCCGCCGTACTGTCCGGCTTCGTTCTCGACGAACACGCTGTTGGTCACCGTGATCGAAGTGGCGAGGTCCGCCGCGATGGCTCCCCCCTGGTAGGTGGCGTAATTGCCCATGAACACGGTCTGGTCGAAGACAGCCGAAGCCCCGGAATACACCACCACCGCCCCTCCAAAATCGCTGGCGGTGTTGGCCAGGAACGCGACGTTGTCGAACGCAGGGGAGTTCTGCCCCTTGATCAAGGCGCCCCCGCCGTAATGGGTAGATGCGGTGTTTCCTGCGAACAGGGCGTTGGTGAACGTCACGGTGTTGGCGCCATCGTAGCCATCGAGCAACAGGCCCCCCCCGTCCGCGGCCGCGGTGTTCTGGACGATGGACACATTCGAGAAATCCGCGGTGGTTCCGTGGCTCACCGCGAGCCCGCCTCCGCCGATTGTGGCCTCGTTGTCGCGGATCTCGGTGAACTCCACGGTGACGTCCGTGTTGTACAGCCGCATTCCACCGGCGTTGGTGGCCGAGTTGCCGTGGACCTGGGCGCCGCTCATCTCGATCGGGGAGTCGTTGACGAAGATCCCTCCGGCGTCGAGGACGGCCGTGTTGCTGGACACTTCGACGTCGCTCAGGTTCCCGGACGACCAGACCAGGTAAATCCCACCACCACTCTCTCCGGCCGCATTGCCCGAGACCTGGACGTCGACCAACTGGGACGACGTGGCGTTGCGGATCCACATCCCGGCTCCATGACGGGTGGAGGTGTTGGCGGTGATGATCACTCCCGACAGGCTCGGGGTTCCCCCCTCCACCGCGACCCCGCCCCCATGCGTGTCGGCGTGATTGCCGGTAATGATCAAATCGACGAGAGACGGAGACGCACTCGCGACGTAGACACCGCCGCCGTTGTCCTCGCTGTTCGGGCCCCTCGTGCCCTCGCCGTTGGTCAGCGTGAACCCCTGCAGGATGGCCGAGGCATTCTCACCACTGTCGAAGACCGCGACCGAGTCCATACCGCCGCCGTCGATGATCGTGTCTTCCGCGCCGTCTTCGCCGAGGACGTGGATCTGCTTCCCTTCGAAGTCGATGTTCTCGTGATAGGTGCCGGCAGCCACACAGACGGTCTGCCCGTTCGAGGCCGAGTCGATCGCGTCCTGGATCGAGTTCAGTCCGGCGACGACCTCGAAATCGCAGCCCCCGCAGCCGTTGTCGGCCACCCCGTCGCAGTCGTTGTCCGCGCCCTGGCAGAGCTCCGGGGCGCCGGGATAGGTGTCTGGATCGGCGTCGTCACAGTCACCCGCGCAGGTCATGTACCCGTCGACGTCGTCATCCATCTCGTCGAAGGGGACGACGGAGTCGCAGTCGTTGTCCAGGCCGTCGCAGAGCTCCTCGGCGTCGGGGTTGAAGGTCGGGTCGCTGTCGTCGCAGTCGCCGCCGCACACCAGGTGACCGTCGCCGTCCGCGTCGATCTCGCCGTTGAGCAGGGCGCCGTCGCAGTTGTTGTCGACCAGGTCGCATTCCTCGGTCGCCAGGGGGTGGACGTCGGGGTCCGCGTCGTCGCAGTCGTTGTCGGCGCACTCGTTGTAGCCGTCCCCGTCGTCGTCGGTCTCCTCGGCGCCCGGGGCGCCGTCACAGTCCGTGTCGAGCCCGTCGCAGCCTTCGTCCGCGCCCGGGTACACGGTAGCGTCCCCGTCCTCGCAGTCCCCGGCGCAGCCGGCGTACCCGTCACCGTCTCCGTCCGCCTCGTCCCCCGGGACGCTCTGGTCACAGTCGTTGTCCAGGCCGTCGCAGAGTTCGGTCGCCCCAGGGTAGGTTTCCGGGTCCGCGTCGTCGCAGTCCCCGTCGCACACCGTCTGGCCGTCCCCGTCCCCGTCGATCTCGTCGACTCCCAGGTTCCCATCGCAGTCGGTGTCGATGCCGTCGCATCCCTCGTCCGCGCCCGGGTACACCGCCGCGTCCGAGTCGTCGCAATCTCCGTCCTCACATTCGTCGTACCCATCCCCGTCGTCGTCGGTCTCGTCTTCGGGCACGGTCCCGTCGCAGTCGGTGTCGATGCCGTCACAGGCCTCGTCCGCACCGGGGTAGACCGAGGCGTCGGTGTCGTCGCAGTCGCCGTCGTCGCAGGCGTCGTACCCGTCCCCGTCGCCGTCGAACTCGTCGACGGTGGCCTCGTCGCAGTCGTTGTCAATCCCGTCGCAGGCGACCTCGTCCTCCCCGGGGTTCACGTCCGGGTCCGAGTCGT
>CAZITQ010000383.1:0-4679 GCA_964542165.1 uncultured Rickettsiales bacterium | reverse complement strand
GCAAGACGCCGTCGCCCCGGGCCAAGCCCACGCGCAAGCGCCGCAAGTCCAAGCTCGATCCTCACCTGGACAAGTTGGGCGTGCTGCCCGACAAGGAGGTCGCGGAGCTGGCCGGCGTCACGCCCGAGAACGTCAGGGCCTACAGGAAGCGTCGCGGCATCCCGGCCAGGTGGCGAGGCGAGGGAGAACCCCTACCCGACGACGCGACACCTGCGCCCCCGGCACCGAAGCGCGCGAGCCAGCCGCGCAAGGACAAGCTCACCCCCTATCTGGCGGAGATTGGCATCCTGGAGGACGCGGTCATCGCCAGGAAGGCCGCCACGACCCCGCAGAACGTCAGGAACTTCCGGCTGCGCCGCGGGATCCCAGCCCGATGGAGAGGCGAAGGTGTGCCACTGGCCGGCGAAGCCGAGATCCTGCAGGCGGCCATCGAGGAGCCCGAGCCGGACCTGCCCCCCGAGCCCGAAGAGGTGCTGCGCGAGCCCGAAGAGGTGCTGCGCGAGCCCGTGAGCGTCCCGGCGAAGGAGGAGCCCGCCCAGCCCGCGGATGCGCGCCATACGGACGCCCAGCAGGCCGAGGAACTGCCCCCGGAGCCCGAGGACGCCCTGTCACCCGGGCCCGCCAAGCTCGCGCTCCAGAACGCCTACTCCGTGACGGTCGAGGGGCCCGAAGGCGAGACCGAGTACGTGGCGGTGGGCGCGGACATCGGCGATGCGGCGCTCAAGGCCCTGGCGGCGCTGGGGGTGCACGGCATCGAGGGGACCGTGGTGGGGATCCAGTTCTTGACGCAGGCGCTGGCGTAGCCCTGGCACCGCCTCTTCCAGCTCGTCGCTGTCAGCTCCCACGGCGCCCTGCTGGCGTCCCCTGCAGCCATCCCGGTGTTTGTGGGTTCTGGTGAATGAGGCCTCCCAGTACCTGCGCAGCCCCCTGAGGCCGATGCCGCTGCGGGTCTGCGTGCGCAACAGCCCCTGATCGCAATGGGTGTTCGTGCGCCCTGACAGGGTTTCTGAGGCAGCCCAGACATGGATGACCGCACCGACGACGGAGGCAGGCTCTCGGGCGAGATCATGGAGCGGAGCCGCCGGCCCTGGCGCAGAGTCACCTGGATGGCGCAGGGCTGGCCCAGAGGGGCAACTGGACCTGGAGGCGAGCCTGGGCCCGCTGGAGCGCCGGCAGCGGCTTGTTGGCGCCGCCACCGCCCAGGAGCAGTGGTCCAGGAACCTACCAAGCTCCAGGTGCCAGAGGCGGTCGGTGGGACATCGGGACAGCTGGCGCGCAGCGCCCAAGAGCGCCACGGACTATTCGTCGCCCGGGTAGACACCATCGACAAGGTCGTTCTGCAGCACCCTGAACTCCCGCCCATACAGCTCGCTGTCCCGGTCGAGCGCGACGATAGTGTAGGTGTAGCCGTCGTTGTTGTCCTGATCGTGCCAGAACTCCTCGTTGCGCAGGTTTCCCTTTATACCATACCTGCCGGGTGGCAATTCGCAGCCACGCCAGACTCCCATGTGGCGGATCTTGGCGGGCACCTCGGTTTTCACCTTCATCTTGCTGCCAGGCCTGAAGACTGGCGGGGGCATGTGACCTCCTGCCGATGAGTCTACGCGAGTTCTTCTGCGCGCTCAATGCTGGAAGCACGCCTCACGGTGTCGAGAAGTGCACAGGTTGTCGAGAGACACCGGCATCCTGCGGTGCAGGTAGTCACGCCGAATCGCCAGTTGTGAGGGGCTCTTTCCAGCTCCGATCACCGCAGTTGACACTCGGCGTCTTTCGACAGTACGGTGGGTGTGGAGGTATCGAGAACTCAAAAACAAGCCGAGCCATCTCAACCCTGGCCCTCGCGACGATCCGCTCCGATTCGGTCCGATTTCGGTCCTGTCTGGTCCGACCCGCTGCGACAAGGCTTTGAAGCCTCCTTGAACCCCGGCTCCGGCCGGGGTTCTCAAGTGTTGATGCAGGATGTCAGTCCCCGTAGTGGACACTGTAGCGGGGCTTCAGCCAGGGGCGGAACTGGGGGCCCCCGCACGGAGTCGCCATGTCGGCGCCCGGCGAGGCCGGCTCCTGTCCGCTTCCAAGAGGGGGAGCCGAAGCAAAGCAGCTGGGCCCAAGGCCCAGGGCCTGTCAGGATCCTCGACGAGCGGCCCCTACAAGCGCAGCGTTGATAGACTGACCAGCGGCTCGTGGCCGAGGTCGTCGAGTTGGTCCCCGAGCAGGTAAGCCGCCCAGATGACCTTCTGGCCGGGGCCGCAGTTCCCCTACTGGCCACGCTGAAGCCCGCCTCCCTCCCACCGGCCGCGTTCACCCTCTCGGTGTCAACACGTAGACGGCCCCTGCGCCCGATCCGCCCGTCGCCTCACCAGGGGCGCCGATCAGCAACTCACCCCATCCATCGCCGTCGAGGTCCCCGATGGCAAGCCCTTGGCCCGCGGTGTCGGCGGCGCTCTCTCCGTACACCCAGGCTTGGGAGTCGGTGATGCCGTACGTGCCGCTCATGGGGCCGTAGAACAGATGAGCTGCGCCCGCGCAAGCTCCATTCGAGGACTCCAATGGGGTGCCCACGAGCAGTTCGAGGGCCTCGTCGCCGTTGACGTCGCCGATAGCCAGGCCGCTGCCGGTCAAGGAGCCCCCGCTGCCGCGCACGATCATGTCGGCCGAGCCCAGGTCCATTGAGGCAAGGCCCGGTCCAAAGACCAAGTAGGCCGCGCCGGCGTTCGTTCCTGCTGCGTTGCCGTAGGAGCCGACGGCCACATCGCCCAGGCCGTCCCCGTTGAAGTCGCCCATGGCCAGGGCGATGCCAGCGTAGTCGCTTGCGCGTTCGCCCACCATGAAGACATCGGCCGATTCCAAATCCATGGTGCCGGTCACGGGCCCGTAGACCACGTAGGCGGCGCCGGAGCTGCCGCCACCGTAGCCGCTGCCTGAGGCGGGAATCAGCATGTCGCCCACTCCATCGCCGTCCACATCCACGCCAGCTCGGATGGCGCGGCCCGTGTAGTCGCCGGCACTCTGGCCGATCAAGCTGGCGTCGGCCTCGCTGGTGAGCGTGACAGCTCCCGACAGAGGGCCGTATTCGACGTAGACCGTACCCGAGGCGTTGCCCCCATCGTCGTTGTCGTAGGCGCCAATGACCGCGTCGGCCACGCCGTCCCCATTGACGTCTCCCAGATCCGAGCCGTGGCCGGTGCCGTGACCTCCAGTGAGCACGGCACCGGCGGTATGAAGTTCCACGTCGTCTGAGACAGGCCCAAAGACCACCCAAGCACTGCCAGGTGATAACCATGGGGCGCCGAAGATCACGTCCTCGAAGCCATCGCCATCAGCGTCTCCGGTGCCGATGGAGCGGCCAGCGCCGCGTGTGACGCTGGAGCCATTGATCTGGTGGCCCGCAACTCCCAAGCTGGACACGCCGGACAAGGGGCCGTGGACCACGTAGCCGCCGCCTTGACGGTCATCTGCGTAGAGGGTGGCCACGACTACGTCCTGCCAGCCATCGCCGTCGATGTCGCCCACATCCACCAAGCGCCCGGCGTCTTCGTCGGCCGCGCCCCAGTGCTTGGCGCGCGCCTTGGCGATATCCATTTCTCCGCCGTACTCGCAGGACGCCTCGTCACCGTCGCAGTCGTTGTCCACCCCGTCGCAGGTCTCCTCCGCGCCCGGGTGCACGGTCTCGTCGGTGTCGTCGCAGTCGTTGTCGTCGGAGACGTATCCAGCGGGCTGATCGCAATCGACGACGGAGACGGCCTGATTGCCGTAGGCGTCACTGTCGGCGTCGGCGTACCAAGTGCCGGCGTCGGCCGCGTCGGCCTCGTCCGTCGCGCCATCGCAGTCGTTGTCGATGCCGTCGCAGACTTCGACGGCCCCGGGATTCACCCCGGAATCGCCATCGTCGCAGTCCTCGTCTTCGGCGTACCCGTCGTCATCGGCGTCTACGGGCTGGCTGTCGCCGGTGTCGCCGGCAACTCCGGTCTCCTGGGCGCCATCGTCAGGCTTCTCTTCAGGGCAACCGAGGACCAAGGCAAGGCATGGCATGCAGAGCCATCCGGCGTGTCTCATGGTGCTTCTCCCGTTGGCCTGGGACGGGACCTCGCTGTTCGGGAAATAGCCTCCTCCAGCGTAGCACATGAACCGCGCCAGTTCGCGGGATCTAAGCGGTGTTGTCGTGGCCGCGCCGTCCCGCCAAGGCTGGTGGAGCCTGCAACGACGCGCGCTGGCTGCACAGGATCAAGCCGGTCTCGGCGGCTGCCCTCCTGGCTCTGGCCGCAGGCGCAGCGCTGCTGACCGAGCCGCTGTTCTCCCTCTTGCACGGTTTCTCGCTGCCAGGAACCGTGGCGCTGACCCTGGGTGGCATGGTGCTGGCCTTCGCCTATGAGACGACGGGTACGCTGTGGGCCCCCATCGCGCTGCACGCGGCGTCCAACGGGTTGTGCATCGCCTACACACTGGCCTTGGGGAGATAGACGGCGGCGTTGCACATCGCGTCTCCGCTGTCGCGAATCCGGTGCTCCCAGGCTGGATTTCGTGATAGGATGCCCTTGGCCCCGGCTGGGACCTCCCGACCACGCGTCCCCCCCCCCCCCGGGGGGGGGGGCCGGGGCGGGGCCCCGGCGCGGGGCGGGCGCCGCCCCCGGGGGCGCCCGCGCCCCGCGGGGCGCGGGGGGGTGCCCGCCGGACGGTGGCGC
>CAZITQ010000382.1:0-4735 GCA_964542165.1 uncultured Rickettsiales bacterium | reverse complement strand
ACGGGGTCAGCCAGACCATGTTCGCCTACTTCATCAACCAGGGCATGATCATGCGTTTCCTGGCGGCGCGGTCCGAGGCGGACGGTCGCAAGGCGATGTCGTTCACGATCCTGGCCCTGATGTTCGTGTCGATGATCGCCGTCTGCTCCGGCGGCTGGATCGGCCGCGCGGCGGTCGAGGCTGGGTTGCTCGCCGCCCCGGCGGACCCCAAGGACATCTTCGTGGTGGTCTCCGAGTGGCTGTTCCACCCGGCGGTGTTCGGCTTCCTGATGGCGGCGGTCACCGCGGCGCTGATGTCCACCGCCGACACCCTGATCAACGCCACCTCGGCGGTGGTGGTCAACGACATCTGGAAGCCCTACGTCCGCCCGAACGCGCCGGACTCCCACTACCTCAAGGTGGCCCGGGTGGTGACCATCAGCGCGGCGCTGATCGGCATGGCGCTGGTGCCACTGTTCGACAGCTTCAAGTCGATCTACCAGGCCCACGGGGCGTTCACCGCCACCATCACGCCGCCCATGGCGGTGGTGGTGGTGCTGGCCATCGGCTGGAAGCGCTTCTCCACGCCGGCGGCCTTCGTCACCCTGTTCGGCGGCATCCTGGCGATGATCATCTCCATCGTGTACCCGGAGGCGATCCGGCCCTTCAGCTTCGGTGTCGAGCCCGGCGGCGAGGGGTTCAAGGCCTGGAGCTTCCAGCGGGCGAGCTACGGCTTCATCGTGACCCTGGTTCTGGGGCTGATCGCTGGACGGCTCTCACCCCGGGCCAACCTGGAGGAGATCCGGGGGCTGGTCTGGGGCACGGTGGACGACGCCCGGAAGCGGTTCAAGGGGGCCGCGGTCAACTACAACCTGGGCCGGCGGCTCACGCTGGCGATCGACGTGGTCGAGCAGGACCAGCTCCCCACCGCCGAGGTGGCCGGCGCCGACGGCTTCCTCGGTGCCGTGCGGCACCCGGTGCGGATCCACCCGGACGACATGGCGAAGATGGGGGCCGAGGTGGGCGACCTGTTGCTGGCGGTCCACCCCGGGTTGATCCGCGGCGGCTGGACCTCGACCCACGCCCAGGCCGTGGCGGACGCCGACCGCCCGGGGGTGGTCCAGATCAGCCGCGAGGCGCTGGAGGCCACGGGCATGGACCGCGTGTCGTCGATGAAGGTCAGCCTGCTCATGTAGCCGGAGGCGCTCGTTGCGAGGAGTCTGGCTCGAGGATCGGACCCTGTCCGTGCGGGACGATCTGCTCGCCCCCGAGGTGCCGCAGGGCGAGGCCCTGGTGCGGGTCCGGCTGGCGGGCATCTGCGGGACCGATCTGGAGCTGCTGCGCGGCTACTACCCCTACACCGGCGTGCTCGGGCACGAGTTCGTGGGCGAGGTGATCGAGTGCCACGCCGCCCCTTTTCTGGTCGGGCGTCGGGTGGTGGGGGAGATCAACGCCGCGTGCGGGACCTGCCCCACCTGCGGCGCCGGTCGGCCTTCCCACTGCCCGTCGCGGACGGTGCTGGGGATCGTCGGCCGCCACGGCGCCTTCGCCGACCTGTTGACCCTGCCGGTCCGAAACCTCCACACGGTGCCCGACGGGATCTCCGACGACGCGGCGGTGTTCGCCGAGCCGGTGGCGGCCGCGGCGCGGATCCTGGAGCAGGTGACCGTCGGCGCCGACGACCGGGTGCTGGTGGTCGGTGCCGGGCGGCTTGGGCTGCTGGTGGCCACGGTCCTGGCTCGCACCGGCTGCCGGCTCGGGGTCGTGGCCCGGCACGCGCGGGCCCGGGAGATCCTCGCCTCCTCCTCCATCACCTCCCTCGGCGAGGACCAGGTGGACAGCGGCGCCTGGGACCTGGCCGTGGAGGCCAGCGGATCCCCCGCCGGCTTCGAGCTGGCCCGCCGCGCGCTTCGGCCCCGGGGGACCCTGGTGCTCAAGAGCACCTACGCGGACCGCCTCGAGTTGGACATCTCCTCGGTGGTGGTGGACGAACTGACCCTGGTGGCCTCCCGCTGCGGCCCCTTCGACGAGGCCCTGCGCCTCCTGGGCCCCGACGGCGTGGACCCCACGCCCCTGATCCGGGGGCGCTATCCGATGGACAGGGCCGAAGAGGCCTTCGCCGAGGCCGGCCAGCCGGGCGCGCTCAAGGTGCTGCTGGTACCATGATCCGTCGAAGACGATGAACAAGGCCGTTTCCCAGCCCCTGCGCCCTACCCTCCGGAGGCACCCGTGATCGCCCTGGACGTGGACGGCAAGGGCAAGTTCACCGCCCAGCACAGCGTGCTCATGGGTCGAGATCCCGCCTGGGCCAACCTGGTGGTGGACGCCGAGTTCGTGAGCCGCCACCACGCGGAGATCCGCCCGGTGGACGACGGCTACCGGATCTGGGACCTGGGCTCCCGCAACGGCACCTCGGTCAACGGCCGGCGGGTGGGTGAAGGCGGAGCAGTCATCGCCGAGGGCGACGAGATCAGCATCGGGGGGACGGTCAAGCTGCGGGTGCTCGTCCTCACCCCCCCCGACACCCAGCCCCCCACGGTCCGGGGCCCGGGGCTGCCCGAACTGAGGGTCGAGGCCCACCCCGACGTGTTCGTGGTCCAGTACTCCACCGAGGGCAAGCTGGTCCGGGACACCATGTCGTACCAGCTCGGCCTGGCGCTCTCGCTGCTGGCCCTCTACCAGCGGGACAACCTGGGCAAGGTCCCCGACGTGGACCTGCGGGCCATCGTCTGGCGCGGCGACGCCGACCAGAAGATCCACGGCGACATCAACCGCCTCCTGCTCCGCCTCCGCCAGTGGTTCTCCCGCCGCAACGTCGACCCGCCCCCCATCATCCGCAAGAAACGCGCCGCCGCCACCCGCCTCGACCTGCCCGCGGCCGGCCTGAGCATCGAGCCGGAGGGGTGGTTGTACAAGTTCCTGGACGATGGCTGAGCTCGCCAACGGTATCTCTCCGTTTGCAGTTCATCGTATTGCCTCCTCGGGGAACCGTTGAGGGGGCCGGGAGCAACGAGCTGCCACCCCCACAATCCATCGTAGATGTCGACGTCATCTGGAACGAGATTCGAACCGACAGCGTCGCGGTGCTCGCGGCGCATCAATGAAGGAGTTGCCGGCCGCAGTCCATTTGTAGTTGGTAGAGGACGGCCGTAGAATTCTGCTCTGCGGGAGCGGAGAAGGATGCTATTGCACTAGAATTCGCCAACGCGGCAGGGGGGATCCGACCTTGACGACTGATGAAAACATGTCGGCGGCAGCTAGAGACGATCAGTGGCAAGATCTAGCCGCAAGGGTCTCCAAGCTAGAATCGACATCCACCCCGCAGCCTTGGTGGCGGGACAAGGTTACGATGACAATCCTTGGCGCTATGGTCGCGGCAGTGGCTCCGGTTACAACCGCGATCGATGGTTGCCAGACGAGTCATTCCGAGCTGAGCATGGCCGCGCAACAGCAGCAGCATCAAATTCGGTTGACGTATCTCGACCGTGCAACATCCAGTGATCGGGGCCCAGCGGAGAAAGAGGCAGTCCTTAGGTTCTTGTCAACTGCCCTGGCAGGCGATCCTTTACAGGACTGGGCGAGCGCAGAGTTGAAATTGGTTAGCGAGTCGATTGCGGAGTTGGAGGAACAGCTTGCGTCGGTCAGCGAGGAACTTGGGGCCTCAGACGACGCGATTGCATCACTTCTGGAGGCGTACACTGAATCAGAAGCGGGCCGACTCCAGACTGAACACCAGCTGCGCCAAGAGAAGAGACAACGTGACGATTTGCTCAAGGAGCTTCAGTCGATTGAATCCGAACTCGATTCCGGGGAACGACTGGTACCCAGACCTTCGATTTCAGACCGACAAGCATTATTCGAGTACTGTGATTGGGGAACCGTTCAGTCTGGCGATATATCGGGCGTTGAGCCATGTAAGCTATCTTTGATTGATGAACGGATTTCTCTTTCGCGAATACGGTCTCAGCTGGACAGTCATGCGAAAAGTCCGATCTCCACATGGGCCGCTGTTTTGTCAGGCGTGGAGTATGAATGCCGATGTCAGCTGTTGGCATACTAGTCCTGCTGCACCGTACCTCTGGCTCGGATTCGGGGCTGGGCGCTAGTACCACTCGGAGGGCGTGATGAGCGTTCCTTCTGGTGTGCAGAGGTGTCCCACGAAACGTGGCACACGACGTTGCAACGTTCCGGCCACTGGGAAGGTAGCTCGGCGAGGTTTGATTCTTGTTGTCTACCTCGCGTTACAATCGCCCTCCACCTGGGCGGTTGGGTCCGAGAGGCATTCGGCCGTGGCCGGGGCGGATGGGGATTCGAACCTCTTCACGGTTGATGATGCGGCACGCCTGAGAGATTCGCTTCCAGCAGTGAAGGCGATTTGTGGTTCGACCGCCGATTCGAGTTCCAAATGCCATCCGGAGCGAAAATGGATTAACTGCGCCTACTCACTATTGAGGGATGACGCCGTGTCCCTGGGGGTGTATTCCATCGCTGAATCGGCGTATCAAGGATCGTGTTTGTCCACGCCGCCGAATTTGCAGCCAACTTATGAGCTCATTCTCAGCCAAATCGATGCGACTGACAACAATAGTGAAGAGACCGCATTGGCTGGAACCGGATCAGATCCGACTTCTGGTCGGATGCATTCCATCGCGGTCGGTTCCGTACCGGCTGTTGAGATTGAAGAGCCGAGATTCGAAGAAACGGCCCAGCGATATGAGATCGAGGAAGAGGTACCCGTATTTGCCGTACCAGCTAG
>CAZITQ010000381.1:0-4770 GCA_964542165.1 uncultured Rickettsiales bacterium | reverse complement strand
CCTCCCCCGCCCGCCAGCACCCAAGGACGGCTTCGACCTCACTTCTCGCCGGTCCCAAGCGCCGCACCGCCACGCGAAGATGGTCGCCGTCAATGCAATGCCCCGATTCGCCCCCAAGGCCTCGCCCACTCGGCCGCTGTCCCTTGCCGCCCCCCAGACCGCCCACCGCCCCGGAGCCCCTACGGAACGCCCCGAGTACTCAGCACTGAGATTGCACGTTGGTCCCTTTGATTCCTGAGTTGGCGTCCCAAGGAAAGGACCAATAGTCAATCTCCGTGCCCCCGGCCCGTCCCCCCGTCCCCCCGTCCGGAAGGTAGTGGGCCGTGTGGCCTCATCTCGATCAGGGGGCCACACCGTGCCGTCGGAGCTTCCTGTCCAGGTAGTGGATGGCGACGCCCGCAAAAGGAAGGCTCTGCTGGCCTAGCGGAGCGATGGCCTTGCGTAGGAGACGCTTGATGTTCGCAATCGAGTCGTCTCTGCGTAGTTCTCGCTGTAGAACCGCTACCACCGCCGCGCGGTTTCTTCTCAGCACGACGGCATCGAGGTTGAGCGCCTCGATCGCAGCTTTCCCTTCAGGATCGTCGTCGCCGGCCAGGATCTGCCCGCGTGGGGTGTACCGAAACCGGTTGGTCACGTTCGTCGCTGTCTTCGGATTCAGGGCAAGCGGCCTGTCTTCTCGGTACGTGTCACAGGTCCTCTCCGTCCCGTAGATCCCGCCACACACACCGAGGAGGTTCAGCCACTCGAACATCCGCGCAGGGTCTGCCGCGCGAGGTACGTGGTGCTCGATCTTCATCCCCCCCTCGCGGGGCCGGTGGGCGGCGAAGGCGTGTGTTCGGATCCGCCCCATGCAGTAGGCGCAGAGCCCTCGCTGCTCGGAATGAAGCCGCTCACGAACTTCGTCTACGCAGTTTCCAAGCAGGTTCCAGTCGGAACGCTCAAGAGGTCGGCCGGATACCCGGACGACGCGGTTGGCCTCGCGTCGAACGTGCGCCAGACAAGCAGGCTCTGCGTCAGCTCGGATCGTCAGCACTATCGTCGCCGTCACCGCTCATGGCCAGGAACTCCCACTCCAGACCGATGACGGTCGCGTCGTCCTCACCCAGGCGGGTCCTCGCCTCCTCGAGGAGGACGGCAGCACCTGCACGATCTCCCTCTTCGATATGAGCGGCGAGCTGGTCCAGTACCCGGGTCATGTCCTGGGATCGGCGGCGAGCTCCCATGATCCGCTCGAGAACCGTGTTGACGTCTCGGCCTTGCGCGTGGCCTACGGGTTCAGCACGCTTGGCGCCCGGCCGCAGTACTCGGATCCACTCCGCCTTGGCGCTGGCCACGATCGGCGCCGCATGGGTCGTGGCGATGAACTGCACGTTGGGGAAGGTACGCCGGAGGGCGCCGAGGATCTCCCACTGCCACCGCGGGTGCAGGTGTAGCTCGATCTCGTCGATCAGCACGACCCCTGGGGTCTCCTTCGGTGCTTCCCTGGCGAACTGGGGATTCAACACGACCGCACGCCACGCGAGATCCGCCACCATCGCGATGATCGTGCGGAAGCCGTCGCTCAGGCGCTGGAAGTCCACGATTTGACCGCTCTGGAAGCTGAACTGCAGCGCATTGGCCCGCGCGGAGAAGTCGACCGCGACGCAGCCGGGGATGCAGGCTATCAGCGCGGCCCGTAGCGCCTCGAGCCGAGGATCGGTCACCCCATCCTCGAGTTCGGCGTAGCGGTACTGTTTCATCCAGGAGACGACCGGCACCTGGTTCGACGCGGGCGCGGCCCAGCCGTGGTAGCCGAGCATGCGTGTGGGCTGGCTGGGCTCTTTCGGCGTCGGACTCTGAAACCAGCCTCGATGTGCGGGGTACGCCGCCACGAGCGGGAGCACGACAGGATTTCCTTCCGCGACCTGCTTCTGACGGGCCTTCGCGCGGGTGCGCAGCTTGCCAATGGCATTCCTGCTTCCGGTCACGACGGTTTGTACACCGTCAACCGATACCGTCCATGAGAACTCGATCGGCAGTTGAGGCTCGAGGGTCACCGTGCGGTTCAGTGTGCGTGGCACCACACGGGTATCATCCTGTACTGTCATCGCCGGCCGAGGTAGGCCAGGGCCGGCCAGGCTCTCCCAGACAACGTAGACCAGCGCATCGAACAGGCAGGTCTTGCCCGCTCCGTTCTCGCCCGCGAGGAGGGTCACCTCTGGGTGAAGATCTACCTCGAACTCCTCGAATCCCCGGCAGTTCTTCAAGCGAAGTGCGTCGATGTGCATGTGTTTTTCCCGTCCTGCCATGCCATTCGAGCATATGCTGAGGCAGCCCGGACAGGCAATCCGTCCCCGGGCTACCGTGCGCCGGTGATCGAGCGGCCGGATGAACCTGGGATGAAAAGCAGGGACGTGACGATCCCATGGCGGGACCGATATGCGATCCGAGTTCACCAATCCAGTCAGCGATTCCCCATCCATGCTGTAGACTTCCGTCGGGGAAGACCCGGCGGGAGCTGGCATGGTTGGTCGAAAGGTCTCTGTTCTCACCCTCGTGGGCCTGGTCCTGGTCGCTGCTGCGTTGGTCGCGGTGGGGCCTGCGTCCGCCGATCCGGACGTCTGGGAGGAGGTCGCCTTCCTCCCCTGGGGCGACGGGGAATTCGAGGTCGGGCGATCTCCGGTGCGCGAGGACGAGCAGGTGCGCGGTCCCCACGGGATCGCGGTGGGGGTCGACGGGCGAGTGGCGATCGTCGACCGGGTGAACCGGCGGGCGCTGATCCTGGACGAGGACGGTGAGCTGACCCGGACCCTGGTCCTGCCCGGGCTGCCCGGAGCGGCGGCCCTGCTGCCCGACGGGTCCCTGGCCGTGGCCGACGAGGCCGACCGGCGCAAGGTTCGTGTGCTCGGGGGCACGGCGGGGGTCGGGAACACGCCGCGCTGGGCCCGTCCGCCGGTGCGGCTGGTTGCCTGGACCGACGACGACGGTACGACGGTGGTGGAGGGCCTGGACGCGTTCCAGCTGCGTCTCCCCGTCTCACCGAGACAGCCCGCGCCGTACGCCCTGGAACGGGGACGGCCGTCGGAGGACGGTCACGACGCCGCCTGGATCGCCTGGCGGGACGGGGCCGTCCTGCTGAGCTTCCCGCCGGCCGAGGTGCTCCTCGACCCACCCCACGAACTCCCGGGCAAGGACGAGGGCTACGGCACGGGCACGGTCCAGGTGCTGGCCACCGGCGCCCGCGAGGCGGTGGTGCTGGTGGAGGCCGTGTTCACCGGCGAGGGCCCGATCCACGCCGTGCGCGGCACGATGCGGGTCGAGGCCGACGGGGCCCGGGGCCCCCTGGTCCTGCTGCCCGAGCCCGGTCCGGTGGTCATCCCCGGGGACGTGGCGGCGCTGGCCGACGGGACCGTGTGGGCCCTCGTAGCTGGGGAGGACGGCTGCTCCCTGCTGAGGACCGCGGTGGGCGGAGCGGAGGTGGGCCGATGAGACTCACGGCCGCCCTGTTCGCGCTGCTGCTGGCCACCCCGGCCTTCGCCATCGACCGGGACCAGGTGGTCGACCTGGCCCGGGACTACGTGCACCACCAGTGGTACTGCTCGTCGTCCAACCTGTCGGTCAACTGCTCCAACGACTGGACGTCGGACTACTCGGTGGGCCCCCAGGAGGGGCTGCCCTACGACTGGGGTGGCTACAAGTCCCTGGCCCAGTTCGACAGCGAGATCGCCTCGGGCTACGGGGCCGGCTCCCACTCCTGGCACGGGATCCTGTCGTGCACCACCGGCGTGGACTGCTCGGGCTTCGTGAGCAAGCTGTGGGACGCGGGGCACTACACCACCTCGTCCATGTCCTCCATCTCTCACGGGGTCAACCAGAGCGATCTGGTGCGGGCCGACGCCCTGAACAAGGCCAGCTCCCACATCGCCCTGTTCGCCCACGAGACCAACGCCGGCAGCCCGGTGATCTACGAGTCCACCACCGGCGGCACCCGCCTGTACGCGGGCTACAGCTGGTCCCACTATTCGACCTACTCGCCCATCCGCTACGACAACATCACCAACGGAACCGCGCGGGGCACGGTCTCCAACCCGATCGTGATCGGCGGCTTCCCCTACGACACCTTCGACTCCACCGGCGGGGCGGGCAGCGACCAGTTCGACTCCTATTCCTGCGCACCCGGCACCAACGAGTCCGGGCCGGAGCGGGTCTACCGGATCAACGTGAACCAGAGCGGCACCCTGACCGCGACCATCACCGACGACGCGGGCATCGACATCGACATCCACATCCTGGCCTCGGCGGACGCCGGCGATTGCATGGACCGGGACGACGTGACCGCCACGGCTCAGCTGTCCAGCGGGACCTACTACCTGGTGGCCGACACCTACGTCGGCAACTCCGAGTACCCGGGCGGCTACAGCCTGCACGTGGAGTTCACCGGCGGGGTGGGGCCCGGCGGCGACAACGACGGGGACGGCTACACCACCGAGGAGGGCGACTGCGACGACAACCACAGCGACACCTACCCCGGGGCGCCGGAGACTGCGGATCACATCGACAACGACTGCGACGGGGTGGTGGACGAGGGCACCGACTACTACGACGACGACGGGGACGGCTTCACCGAGGCCGACGGCGACTGCGACGACGACCACGTCTGGGTCTACCCCGGAGCCCCCGAGATCGGCGACCACCTGGACAACGACTGCGACGGCCAGAACGACGAGGACCTGGACGTGACCGACGACCACGGTGACGGCTACTCCGAGGCCGACGGCGACTGCGACGACC
>CAZITQ010000380.1:0-4901 GCA_964542165.1 uncultured Rickettsiales bacterium | reverse complement strand
TCGGCTTTCAACCTTGGCAATGCATCGGTTGGCCGCAAGGATGACCGAGCCCTCGACGCATCATGGAATGGTCCACCGAGACGTGCTGCGCGTGACGCGCGAGCCCGACGGCACGCTGCGCTGGGAGCGCGGCTTCGGCGAACCCCTGGGCATCCTGGTCAAGTCCTGGCACGAGCAGGCCGAGCTGGACCATGGCGATCTGGAGCAGTTCGTCGGTCCGCCGGGCAGCTGGTCATGCATTGAGGGCTACTGGCCTGGTCTCGAGCCGCCGAAAGGCCTGATCCGGCCCCCGGCGGACGGCAGGCAGCCGGAGCCAAACCAGGAAGAAGAGCCCACCGCCTGCGCCGCACACGTGTGCGACGAGGAGCCGAGCGCCCTCTCTATCCGCAAGCGTTACCCACGAGGCACTACAGCCATTCCGCATCGGCGACGAACGAGCGATGGCGTCGCCATGGCTGGCGCCTGGCATCCGAGCCTAGGTCCTCCACCCACCCCCCATCACACCCCCCACCTTCTCAAGCCCCCGACAACTCCTCATCCACCGCCGCGAACAGCGCCCCCAGATCCCCCTCCGGCAACGCCGAAGCGAAGTACCCAGCCGTCAACGTCAGCCCACCTCGAAAGCCCGACAGGCCGGAGATGGAGGCGGCCGGAAAGGCCGCCGGGACGACCAGGTGGGCGTAGCGGACGGGCGGAGCGCCGAAGTCCAGCGCGTCGCTGTCGATGGCCCCCATATTGGTCAGAACCGGCGGCATGCCGCCAGCGTGCAGGACCAGGTGGCGGAACAAGGGAATGGCCCAGTCGATCACCCCGTGGGGGCAGAACAGCATGATCAGCCAGCTGGACAGGGGGTGTCCCAGCCCCGGGCCGTGGGCCTTGACGCGCCCCACGACCCGCCGGATCAGGGCCAGAGTGTCCTCGTAGCGCTCGCCCAACGCGCTGCCGAAGTTCAGGTACATGAAGCCGCTGAGGTTGCACAGGGCGTCCGCGTGCCCGCCGGGCAGGTAGCGCCGCAGGTCCACCGTGCCCCACAGGCGCAGGGTGTCGCGGCCGCTCCAACCGGCCACCCTGGCCACGGCGCGCAGGTAGGCGGCGCAGACCAGGTCGTTGACGGTGGCGCCGGGGTGGCGCCGGCGTAGCGCCGCCATGCGCTGTGGCGCGATGTGCAGGATGCGGAAGCCCGGAGCGCCCTCCTTGGCGGTCCCCATGGGGAGCAGCAGGTGCCTCGGGGGCCACAGCCCGTACCAGGTGTCGTGCAGCAGGCGTATGGCCAGCATGGGCAGGCCGCGGGGGAACAGTGGCGCGAAGACCTGCCGCAGGCTGCGCGAGCCCAGGCGCGGCTCCGGCGCATGGTCGGGATCGTCGCCGAGCGCGTGGTAGATCCCGGCCAGCCGGTACAGGACCTCCTTGACGCCGCCGGCGTCGGCAGCCTGGTGGTGGACGGCGATCACCAGGCGCTCGCGGACGCCGCCCCGCAGCCACAGCGTGCGCATGCGAGGCCCTCGGTCCGCGGGAAGGCCCTGGCCGAGAAACTCGTTGGTCGGGGAATCCCAGTCTTGCTCAGGAACCGAGCGCTCCAGCAGCAGCTCGGCGCTGTCGAGCTCTCGCCGGTCGAGGCGGCGCCAGTGGGAGCGGAAGAAGCGGGCCACGTAGCGGCAGCCCAGCAGGGGTTCGGCGTCCAGCAGCAGCCGGTGGGCGCGGCGCAGGCGCGGGCCGTCCAGGGGACCGTCGAGATCGATGGCGGCGTGGATGACCGGCACGCTGGCCGCCGCCATCAGGTGCAGAGCCAGGTCCTCGGTGCGAGCGGGGAAGCGATCCGGAATGGGGGCGGGCATCTCCAGGAACCTATCCGAGCTGGGGGCCGCGGGGCTCGCAGGTGCTGGCCGTGTTCGTGGGGCACGGCCACTGGTTCGGAAAGGACCACTACCAGGACATCCCTGGGATGATGACCGACTCGGTGGGCAGCTCCTGCCAGGCCAGCTCCATCGGCGAGGACGAACAGCCCATGCGTCACCACATCGTGGAGGTCAACCTCCGCCAGGGCAGCTTCAGCATCTGCAACCGCAGCTGGTTCGTCTACGACGAGTGAGCTGACGGCACGTTCAGGCCCAGCGCTCCAGCGCGGCGTCCAGGGCCCGCTCGAGGTCCTTGCCACGGTGGTAGCCGCGCTTCGTCGTCAGCCGCAGCGCGGCGCGAGCCAGCGCGATCTCCTGCGTATCGCAGTCCCGCAGCAAGGCCCGGATGTCATCCTGGTCCTGCGGCCGTTCGCGATCGTCGGCTGCCAGCAACTTCATTGCCTGCAAGTGCCCGCTGCGGGCCACGGGCAGAGACAGGCCGGGCAGCAGCTCCACGAGCTCGGCCGCACGCACCACCTCGCGCTCGAAGCCGTACGACGCGAAGAGCATGTCCAGCACCAGGTCCAGTTCTTCTGCGTCGGGGGGGGAGCAGCCGCACCGTCGCCAACCTGCCCGTGCTGTGTTCCAGGGCCCAGGCGACGCGATAGCCGCGCTGACTCAACGCCCGGAGCAGCGCCTCCGCCTCCACATCATCCGCTGCCGCCACGGCCAGATCCGCATCGCGCGTGAAGCGCGGCTCCGCCCGCCCGCCGACGGCGGGGCCTCCCACCAGCGCCACGCGGGCTCCCAGTGCCTCCAGATCCGCTGCGGCACGCCGCAGCAGCGCCAGCGCACCCTTCACCGCGGCTCCCTGGGCCAGGGCACGGGCCTCCCGCAGCCATCTCCGAACTCGGCCCCGGGCCGCGTGCGCAGCCACTCCCCCAGCTTCCGCCGGAGGAATTCCTCCGAAGCCCCGGGATGCTTGCGCCGCAGGTTCCGACGCATCTTGGCCACGCCCAGCTCGTGCAGCTCGAGCGCGGTCCGAAAACGGCGAGCGAGCTCCTTCTGGTCCGTCGAGGGCATGGTCCAGCCTAGCGCGTAGTCCGGTCGCGGCGCAGGTCGACGCTTCCCAGGCGCTCGACCGCCCACTCCGTCTCGTCCAAGGCAGCCTTAGCATCTACAACCGCAGCTGGTTCGTCTGCAACGCGTGCGCTGACCTCGGCGGGTCGTGGGTCTTCGGGGACGTGCTACGCTCTTCACCCATCGATCCCCGAGGGAGGGAGTGGCCCCTCCGCAGCAGGAGGCCGACATGGACGAAGCGCAGCTGGAAGCCCTCTCACAGCGGTTCCTCTCCGCCTGGAACGCACAGGACGTGGAGCGCGTCGTGGCTTGCTACACGGAGGACATGCTCTACCGCGACCCCAACACACGCGGCGCCGTGAGGGGCCACGACGCCATGCGGCGCTACCTGACCAAGCTCTTCGCAGCCTGGCGCATGAGCTGGTCCGAGCGCGAGGCCTACCTGCTCGACGGGGGCCAGGGCTGCGCCTTCCTCTGGCGCGCCAGCTTCCGCCGGGCGGGCGGCACCGAGACGGTCGAGGCCGAGGGAATGGACCTGGTGCTCGTGGAGGGCGAGCGGATCTCGCGGAACGAGGTGTACTTCGACCGCTCCGTGCTCGCCCCGCTGTTGTGAGCGCCGCGATCCCCGGGGCGTGAACGGCGGCGACGCCTGTCGAGCGATGAATCCGCTCCGGAGCAGGGGCGAGTTTGGCGAGAAGCCGCCTGCCAGTATTCGCTATGGTATGATGCCCTATTCCCGCTATCGCCCCTTTCTTACCGTGGGTTCGATGCCGCCGGGCCTCCTGCTACCGTGCGACCGCCGATCTTGCCTCACGCGGAGCCAATCATGCGCGCATGCCTCCTTCTACCCGCCCTCCTCCTGATCGCCTGCCGGACCGCGACGATCGACAGCGGGCAGCCGCCCGCCGCCAACCAGGAGGATCTCGACGAAGATGGCTACACCGTGGAAGAAGGTGACTGCGACGACGCCGACGGCACCGCCCACCCTGGTGCCATAGAGGAATGCGACGGCCAGGACAACGACTGCGACGGGGTCACGGACGAGGCCGAGGCCATGGACGCCCCCACCTGGTATCGGGACCGCGACGCAGACGGCTACGGCGATCCCGACTCATCGACCACGGCCTGCGCGCAGCCGTCCTCCTACGTCCCCGAGGAGCTGGCCCTGGATTGCGATGACTACAACAACACCATCTCCCCCGCCGCCGGTGAGGTCTGCGACGGGATCGACAACAACTGCGACGGCGTCACGGACGAAGACGACGCGGAAGACGCCAGCAGCTGGTACGCCGACAGTGATGGGGACGGCTTCGGGGACCCGGACGAGGTGCTGACCGCCTGCGTAGCACCCAGCGGCTACGGGGCCGACAACACGGACTGCGACGACGGGGACGCCGTCATCAACCCCAATGCCACCGAGGTATGCAATTCCATGGACGATGACTGCGATGGGCTGACCGACGGCCAGGACGACTCCCTGATCGATGGCTCCACTTGGTGCCATGACAGCGACAGCGATGGCTTTGGCGACCCGACAGTCAGCGACTATCGCTGCTCGGAGTCCGCTGGCTACGTCTCCGACTGCACCGACTGCGACGACGGGGATGCCGCGGTCAACCCGGACTCCGGCGAGCTCTGCGACGGCGCCGACAACGACTGCGACGGGGTCACGGACGAGGACGAGGCCATGGACGCCGCCACCTGGTATCAGGACCACGACGCCGATGGCTACGGCGATCCCGACTCATCGACCGCGGCCTGCGCGCAGCCATCCTCCTATGTCACCGAGGAGCTCGCCCTGGATTGCGACGACCACAACAACACCGTCTCCCCCATCGCCAGCGAACTCTGTGACGGCATCGACAACGACTGCGACGGAGTCACGGACGAAGACGACGCCAAAGACACCACCACCTGGTAACACGACAAAGAAGCCGAAGGCTACGGCGAACCCGACAAGTCGCACACCGCCTGCGAGGCGCCAAC
>CAZITQ010000379.1:0-4945 GCA_964542165.1 uncultured Rickettsiales bacterium | reverse complement strand
CGTTCTGCCACATGTATCCGGGCATCCCCTTCCGGCTGCGGCCGATCGAGGAGATCCTCGAGGACATCGAGGAGGCGGGGCGCTCGATCCCCCAGATCCGGCGGGTCTTCCTGGCCGATGGGGACGCGATGGTCCTCGGACCGAGGCTGCTGACGCGGATCCTGGAGGCCCTGTACGCGCACCTGCCGAACCTGGAGCGGGTGGGGATCTACACGGACGCCAAGGGCGTGCTGCGCAAGAGCGACGAGACCCTCGGGTCGCTGGCCGCGGCGGGGCTGGGGATCGTCTACCTGGGGCTCGAGTCCGGTAGCGACGACGTGCTGCGCAGGCTGCGCAAGGAGGCCACCGCCGGCGAGATGACCGAGGCGATGCAGCGGTGCCGAGCCGCGGGCCTGCAGACCTCGGTGATCGCACTGATCGGGGCCGGCGGGCGTGACCTGAGCACCCTGCACGCGGACGAGACCGCCCGGGTGGTGTCCGAGATGAAGCCCCACTACTTCTCGCTGTTGACGCTGATGATCCTCGACGGCACCCCGCTGGCGGCCGAGCGGGACCAGGGGCTGTACGAGTCCCTCGAGCCCCTGGAGACCCTGCACGAGATGCGGCGCATCCTGGCCGGGATCCAGGTGGACGAGCCCATGGTCTTCCGGACCAACCACGCCAGCACCTACCTCCCCCTGTCCGGCACGCTGCCCGCGGACAAACCCGCGATGCTGGAGCGCCTGGACTGGGCCATCGACAACGGGGTCCTGCGACCCGAGTACTTCAGGGCGCTGTAGCGCGCGGCGTCGGCGAGCGCGGCGCGGCGCGGCACGGACGGAGACGGAGCGATGACCGACGAGATCCCCCTTCGCGAGCGCGTGATGCGGGCGCTGACCACCGTGGAGGACCCCGAACTACACCAGGACCTGGTGACCCTGGGCATGATCGGCGAGCTGGACGTGTCCGAAGAGGCAGTGCGGGTCAAGGTGGTGCTGACGACGCCGGCCTGTCCGCTCAAGGACACCATCGGGGACGGTGTCCGCGCCGCGGTCCAGGGAGTGCTGCCGGACGCCCGGATCTCGGTGGAGTTCGGCTCCCGGGTCCGCCGGGCGCCGCTGGGCTCGGCAGCCGATCCGGCCAAACCCCTACTCGAAGGGGTCAAGAACGTCGTGCTGGTGGCCTCCGGCAAGGGCGGCGTGGGCAAGTCCACGGTGGCGGCCAACCTGGCCCTCGCCCTGTCGCGGATGGGCGCCGAGGTGGGCCTCCTGGACGGGGACATCCACGGGCCCTCGATGCCGATCATGATGGGCGTGGAGAACCACCCGATCCGGCCCAACGAGGACCGGACCTTCGCCCCCGTGCGGGTGCACGGCATCCAGCTGATGAGCATGGGATTCTTCCTCCCCCCCGACGAGGCGGTGATCTGGCGCGGTCCGATGATGTCGTCGGCGATCACCCAGTTCGCCCGGGACTGCTCGTGGGGGGAGCTGGACTACCTGTTGCTCGACCTGCCGCCCGGCACGGGCGACGTGCAGCTGACGGTCTCCCAGAAGCTGGCGGTCGCCGGCGCGGTGGTGGTGAGTACGCCCCAGGACGTGGCCCTGGCCGACGTGGTCCGGGCCCAGGCGATGTTCGACAAGGTGGACGTGCCCATCATCGGCGTGATCGAGAACATGTCGTACTTCCTCTGCGACGGGTGCGGGAAACGGCACGAGCTGTTCGGCTCGGGGGGCGCCGAGGGTACGGCGCGCCGGCTGGAGCTGCCCTATCTGGGCTCGTTGCCCCTGGACCCGCAGGTGCGTCGCACCGGAGACGGTGGTGTACCCCAGGTGCTGGCGCACCCGGACTCGGAGGTGGCCGGCGAGTTTCGCCGCATGGCCCGGGAGGTGGCGTCCCGCATCAGCGTCCTGGCCCACACCCGGACCGCGGGCCCCGATCGGGGCGGATCCCATTGAATCGCCCCTCCCGGCGGTGGGGCCTGGCCCACGCCGCGGGCGTCCTGGCCATCAAGCTGGCCGCGGACGCCATCACCGGCCTCGTCCTGATCCTGGGCCCCGGGCGGGACGCGTCCGCGCTGGTCATCTGCAGCCTCTCGGCGCTGGCCTGGTTGCCGGTCCTGGGCGTGCTGGCGCTGCTGGCACGCGCGACCACGGACCAGTCGCTGGTGCCCTGGAAGGCTCCCAAGCCCTACAGCATCCCCCTGGTCGCCCTCGCCGCCGTGGCCGTCACGGGCATCTCGTTGATGCTGGCCTGGCTCGCCGGGGACGCGTCCACCCCGCTCGAGGACGCCGTCCGCAGCGACCTGGACCTGTGGGCCGTGGTGGCGTTCGCCCTGCTCGTGGCGCCCCTGGTCGAGGAGGTCTTCTTCCGGGGCTACCTCTACGCCGCCCTCGAGAACGCCCTGGGACGCTGGCTCGCCGTGCTGCTGGTGGGGTTGCTGTTCGGTCTGTTCCACGGGGTGCAGTACGCCGGCGTCCCGCTGGCGCTGGCGGCGGTGACGCTGATGGGGCTGGGCACCACCTGGGTGCGGGCCTACAGCGGATCCGTCCTGCCCTGCGTCGTGCTCCACGTCGTCTACAACGTGGCTGGTGTCAGCGTGCTGCTGCTGTCCCGGGGCACCTGAACCGCCGGGGGCGGTTCGCGCTCAGTAGAACGCCATCGGCTTGTCGTCCTCCACCTCGCGACGCCGCCGTCGCCGGAGGAGGAACCAGGTGACACCGCCGGCGAGGAGCTGGCCCATCCCCAGGTACCACTGCAGGTGGCCCCAGTTGAGGCCGCCGTATTCCAGGCACCGCTCGTAGGCCCGTCCGGCCACCTCCTCGGGGGTGGCGATGTGAAGACACTCGCGGCTGAAGAGCAAGAAGACGACGAACCCGACGACGAATCCGACGGTGAGGGCGATCACGACGTCCTTGACCCGCGTCTCGCGCATGTAGTCGTCGGCACTATCCTGGTACTGACGCGCCATGCGCCGAGCGCTGTCGGAAGGAGGTCGCCAGTCGGTGGGCATCCTGCCGAGATCTTACCCCGATTTGCGGGTGTAGGTGGACCAGAGAGTGACCGCCGCTTGCAGGGCGAGCAGGTAGGCCACCGCGAACAGCAGCAGCGCGATCACCCCCAGCAGCGGATTCACGCCCCCGCCCAGGTTGCGGGCCGCCAGGGCCACCAGGGAGGTCATGGTGACCGCGAACATGAAGAGCATCGGCAGCACGGCGAACCAGGTGGCCCGGGAGCGGTGGGCCAGCCAGACCGAAACCGCGAGCAGGGCGAGGGAGGCCAGCAGCTGGTTGGCCGAACCGAAGATCGGCCAGATCTGCTTCCACGAGCCGGAGAACGCCAGCGCCATGGCCAGACCGATGGGGATCGCGGTGGCGATGTAGCGGTTGCTCGCCAGCAGGGACTTGCCCCCGTTCTTGGGCGTCGTGAAGAACTCCTGGAAGGCGAACCGGGCCAGGCGGGTACCCGTGTCCAGGGAGGTGAGGGCAAAGGCGCTCACCGCCAGGGCGACGAAGGAGACCGCCGTCTCCCGGTCGAGCTTCAAGCTCGCGATGATGGTCCCCAGCCCCTCCGAGAACACGATCACCGGCCCACCGGCGCCCATGTGTTGCAGGTACTCGCCGCGGGCCATGGTCGCCACCACCACCAGCGCCAGGATCGCCAGCAAGGACTCGATCAGCATCCCCCCGTAGCCCACCAGCTGGGCGTGGGATTCCTTGTCGATCTGCTTGGACGTGGTGCCCGAGCCCACCAGCGAGTGGAATCCCGAGATGGCACCGCAGGCCACGGTCACGAACAGGGCGGGGAAGAGCCAGCCGAGCTCGGGATCGTGCCAGCCGGTGGTCGCCTGGACCTGGATCTTGGGGTTGTGGACCACCACCCCGATCAGGCCCGCCGCCATCATCGCGTACAGCAGGTAGGAGTTGAGGTAGTCCCGGGGCTGGAGCAGGGCCCAGACCGGGGTGACCGAGGCCACGAAGCAGTACCCGAACAGGATCCAGAGCCAGATCGTGCGCGCCTTCTCGGGATCGTCGTGGAGCACCAGCGGGTAGTTCAGGCCGAACCACAGCCCGGCGAACAGCAGGACCACACCCACCACGGAGGCGGGGAGGAAGGGGACCTTGAAGCGGTTGACCGCGAACCCGAACGCCACCGCGAGCGCCATGAACCACAGGGAAGCGGTGGCCGCCTGGGGCCGGTCGACGAAGGTCTTGGCGACCACGAAGGCGAACACCGCGATCACCAGGACCAGCGCGGACCAGGCGAACACCAGGAACAGGACCTTGCCCGTGCGGCCCACGTGCTCCTCGACCACCTCGCCGATGGACCGGCCCTCGTGGCGCAGGCTGGCGACGATGGCCATGAAGTCGTGGGCCGCGCCCATGAAGATGCCGCCCAGGACCAGCCACACGTACACCGGCAGCCACCCGAAGGCCACGGCGGTCACCGGCCCGATGATGGGTGCCGCGCCGGCGATGGACGCGAAGTGGTGGCCCAGCACGACCGCGGGCCGCGCCGGCAGGTAGTCGACGCCGTCCCGGCGCTGGTGGGCGGGGGTGACCCGGTTGCGGTCGATCCCGAGCTTCCGGGCCAGGTACCCCCCGTACAGGGCGTACGCGGCCCCGAACATGACGACCCCAGCCGCCATCAACCAGATCGCTGACATCTCCAGCTCGTTCCCGCCGGGTTCCCGGTCCCGAGAAGACTATGCCCCGAGGAAAACGCTCGCAAGCGAGCGCGGGCTTCAGGCATCAGGCTTCAGGCATCGGGCGAACAGGTCGTCTCGCTTCGCTCGACATCCGTCGGAGAGAATCGGCTTCGTCCTGACGCCTGACGCCTGACGCCTGACGCCTGACGCCTTCCTATTCCACCAGCTCGAGCACCTCGCGCTTGACCTGGTAGCGGATCAGGCGGTGGGGGGGGGCGGCCTCGATCCAGTAGTGGAGCTTGGGGGCCAGGTGGGCCC
>CAZITQ010000378.1:0-5002 GCA_964542165.1 uncultured Rickettsiales bacterium | reverse complement strand
TTCACCGAGTGCGACGACTGCGACGACGCGGATCACTGGGTCAACCCGGGCGCCGACGAGACCCCCTGTGACGGCGTGGACAACGACTGCGATCCCGCCACGTCCGACGAACCCGACGGGGACGGGGACGGCTTCGTGGTCTGCGACGACTGCGACGACGGCGAGCCCACCACCTTCCCCGGCGCGGCGGAGCAGTACGACGCCATCGACAACGACTGTGACGGCCTCTACGACGAGGGCGTTCTGCCGTCGGACGCCCTGGTGGTGACCGAGATCATGAAGAACCCCGACGCGGTCCTGGACGCGGACGGGGAGTGGTTCGAGCTGCTGAACAACTCGGGCCTGGACGTGAACCTCTTCGGGCTGGTGGTCAGCGACCTGGGTTCGGACGAGTTCACCGTGGAGGACGACGTCTGGATCGCCCCGGGCGCCTACGCCGTGCTGGGCCGCGACGGGGACGTTGCGGCCAACGGCGGGGTGGAGATCGACTACGTCTACAGCGGCCTGACCCTGGGCAACGGGGACGACGAGCTGGCGCTGACCCTCGGGGGCCAGCCCCTGGACGACCAGGCGTGGGACAACCTGGTCTGGCCGTCCACGGCCGGCGCCGCCATGAGCCTGGATCCGGACTTCCTCGATCCGGTGCTCAACGACGATCCGACCGCGTGGTGCGACGCCCCCGACGCCTGGGCCGGCGCCGACACCGGCTCCCCGGGGGAGCCCAACCCCGAGTGCTGCTTCGACGCGGACGGGGACGGCTTCCAGGACGCGACCTGCGGCGGCGAGGACTGCGACGACGCCGACCCGGCCGTGAACCCCGACGCCGTCGAAGACTGCAACGGCTGGGACGACGACTGCGACGGCCAGCTCCTGGACGAGGAGGTGGACGGGGACGGGGACGGCGTGCTGCTCTGCGCGGGGGACTGCGACGACGACGACGCCACGGCCTACCCCGAAGCCCCGGAACTCTGCGACGGCGTGGACAACGACTGCGACGACGAGATCGATGAGGACGTGGACGAGGACGCCGACGGCGACGGGTACAACGCCTGCCAGGGGGACTGCGACGACGGCGACGACGGGATCCACCCGGGCGCCGACGAGGCGTGCAACGGCGTGGACGACGACTGCGACGGGGAGATCCCCGACGACGAGGCCGATGCCGACGGGGACGGCTGGGCGCTGTGTGACGGCGACTGCGACGACGACGAAGACACGCTCACCCCCGAGGACGCCGACGGCGACGGGACGTCCAGCTGCGACGGGGACTGCGACGACAGCGAGCCCCTGGCTCACCCGGACGGGAGCGAGGACTGCCTCGACGGCGTGGACAACGACTGCGACGGCGACGTGGACACCGCAGACGCCGATTGCCCCGAGCCCGCGGACGACGACGACGACGATGACGACTGCTCCTGTGACGCGGCGCCGGCGCGGCCACCCCTGCTGGGCGCGCTGCTCCCGGGGGTCGTCCTGGCCCTTTTGGTCTTTCGCAGGCGCGGCTATCGTTATTAGATAGGGGTGAGGGGCGAGGCCACTTGGCCATTGATCACCGCGAGGGAGGATCCCGATGACGTACCCGATCTGTGTCCGCCGTCCAGCCAACGCTCTCGTGGGGGTGCTGCTGGCCGCAGCGCTGGCCGTCCCCGGGATCGCGGTCGGGCAGACAGCAGAGGATGTGCTGTGGCTGGAGTCGCCGCAATACACCTTCGACATCACCACGCTGGCCGCGGCGATGACCGCCGCCGGGGCGAACGCCATCGACCAGGAGTCCACCTGGCCGGTGGACCTGTCCAGCTACCGCGTGTTCTTCCTCGTCCTTCCCGCCGATCCCCTGGACGCCTCCCAGCGCCAGGACGTGACCGACTTCCTCGACGGCGGCGGATTGCTGGTCGCAGTCGCGGACCACAACGTCTTCTTCGGCGGCGAGACCCTCAACCTCAACGCCCTGCTGGCGGCCCTGGGCCTGGACTCCGCGTACTCCCCCGACGCCCTGGACGACTACTGCGGCCACAGCGCCACCGTCGTGCCGGGCAACCCCCTGGTGACCGGCGTGTCGACCGTCACGTACGCGGCCAGCGCCGACATCGTCGTCGCCGGCGACGGCGAGGTCCTGGCCTACGGCGAATCGGCCCAGACCGTGCTGGCCTACGAGGACCACGTCCTGCTGTCCGCCGATCTCAACGCATTCATCGACGACTGTCCCCTGAGCGCAGACGACGCGATCCTCCACGCCAACCTGTTCACCGCCTGGTGCGACATGGACGGGGACGGGGTCGACAAGCCCATCTGCGGCGGCGACGACTGCGACGACGACGACGCGGGCGTTGGAGCGCCGGTGTCGTTCTGGCTGGACGCGGACGGGGACGGCTACGGCGATCCCGACGCCCCGCAGGACGCCTGCGAGGCCCCGGTCGACCACGTGGACAACGACGGGGACTGCGACGACGGCGACGCCGGTGTGAACCCGGACGCCGCCGAGGTGGCCAACGGCCTCGACGAGGACTGCGACGGGTACTACGACGAGGAGCTCCTGCTGCCGGGCGACGTGGTCGTCACCGAGGTGATGCCCAACCCGGATGCGGCGGACGACGCGGACGGCGAGTGGTTCGAGCTGTTCAACCTCGCCGCCTTCGACGTCAACCTGATCGGCGCGGTGATCGGCGACGGTGGGGGAGACGACTTCACCGTGGACGCCGACCTGTGGATCGCCTCCGGCGCCCACGCGGTGCTGGCCCGCAACGGGGACGACGGCATCAACGGCGGGGTGGTGGTCGACTTCGAGTACGGCAGCTGGCCCCTGGGCAACTCCGAAGACGAGATCGTCGTCGACCACTTCGGCGTGGAGCTGGACCGGGTGGACTATCTGGGTAGCTGGCCCTACGCCACCGGCGCCGCCATGGCCCTGGATCCCGGGGCCTACGATCCCACCCTCAACGACGACGTGGCGAGCTGGTGCGCGGCGACGGCGGCCTACGGGGACGGCGACCTGGGCACCCCGGGATCCCTCAACGGCAGCTGCTGCCCCGACGCGGACGGCGACGGGTTCCACGACGCGGCCTGCGGCGGAGACGACTGCGACGACGCCGATCCCGACGTCTTCCCGGGCCAGACCGAGGTCACCTGCGACGGGATCGACAACGACTGCGACGCCGGGACGCCAGACGCCGTGGACGGCGACGGCGACGGAGTGGACGAGTGCACCGACTGCGACGACGCCGATCCCGACGCCTTCCCAGGCAACACGGAGACCATCTGCGACGGCGTCGACAACGACTGCGACGTCGCCACCGAGGACGCGCCGGACGGCGACGGCGACGGATTCACCGCCTGCGACGAATGTGACGACTCCGATCCCGACGTCTACCCGGGCCAGACCGAGACCGTCTGCGACGGCGTCGACAACGACTGCGACGGCGCCACCGAGGACGATCCGGACACCGACGGGGACGGCTACGGCTCCTGTGTGGACGATTGCGACGACTCGGATCCCGACGTGAACCCCGCGGCCACCGAGGACCACGACGGCGTCGACGACGACTGCAACGGCCTGGTCGACGACGGCGCCCTGCCCCCAGGGGCCCTCGTGATCACCGAGGTGATGCGCGACCCCTCCATGGTGGGCGACGAGGACGGCGAGTGGTTCGAGGTGATCAACACCACCGGCGTCGACATGAACCTGAGGGGCCTGGAGGTCTCCGACGACGGGGGCGACGCCTTCACCGTCGAGGACGACGTCTGGGTGCTGGCCGGCGAGTACGCGGTGCTGGTGCGCAACGGCGACGACTCGATCAACGGGGGCGTCATCGGGGACCACGAGTACGGATCCTGGCCGCTGGGCAACGGCGAGGACGAGGTCATCCTCGTCCACGGCGGCATCGAGCTGGACCGCGTCTTCTTCGACGACTCGGACTGGCCCCACAGCAGCGGTGCGTCCATGTCCCTCGATCCCCTGGCGATCGACGCGACCCTCAACGACGACTTCGCCAACTGGTGCGACGCCCACACCCCGTACGGCGACGGCGACCTGGGTACCCCCGGCGACGTCAACCCCACCTGCTGCGTGGACCTGGACGAGGACGGCTACCTGGACGAGGCCTGCGGAGGGGACGACTGCGACGACGACGACCCCGACCTCAACGGCGACGACGCCGACGGGGACGGCCACTCCACCTGCGACGGCGACTGTGACGACGACGACCCCGACCTGAACCTGGACGACGCGGATGGAGACGGGGCCAGCACCTGTGACGATGACTGCGACGACCAGGACGCCGACATCTACCCCGGCGCACCCGAGCTGTGCGACGGCATCGACAACGACTGCGACGACGAGGTGGACGAGGACGTGGACGAGGACCTGGACGGCGACGGCTACAACGCCTGCCAGGGAGACTGCGACAACGAGGACGACACGGTGTACCCCGGCGCCGAGGAGCTGTGCGACGGGGTCGACAACGACTGCGACGGCGACCTGGGGACGGACGAGGTCGACGAGGACGGCGACGGCTGGCTGGCCTGCGGAGAGGACTGCGACGACGGCGACGCGACCGCCAACCCGGACCAGGACGAGACCTGTGACGACGGGATCGACAACGACTGCGACGGCGACGTGGACGGCGACGACACGGACTGTGAGAGCGGCGACGACGACGACGACGACGACGATGACGACGACGACGACGATGACGACGACTGCCAGTGCCGCGCCGACGGCGGCGCCTCCCCCCTGCCCGCCGCCTGGCTCCTCCTGCTGACCGCCGCGGTCCTGCACCGACGCCGGGCCTGATCCTTCCCGCCCCTCTCACAGGACCTTCACGGGTTTCCCAGCGCCCCAGAGGAGAGACCATGAACCTCTCCTGGCGTCGCCCGATTCGTGGGACGGCATCTCGCGGCCCGGCGACAGGTGGACCCGACCTTCGTTCGGATGAAGAAGCAGTGGGTGGGGCAGGAGGAGCAGGAGGAGCAGGAGGAGCAGGAGGAGCAGGAGGAGCAGGAGGAG
>CAZITQ010000377.1:1086-5003 GCA_964542165.1 uncultured Rickettsiales bacterium | reverse complement strand
AGCTCGATCTGGTCCGAGAACAGGATCAGGCCGACCTTGTCGTTGTTGCGGATGGCGGTGAACGCCAGGGCGGCGGCGAAGCGGGCCGCCAGGTCCTGCTTGAAGTCCTCGGTGGTCCCGAACGCCTGGCTGCCGCTCACGTCGACCACCAGGATCACGGTCAGCTCGCGCTCCTCGCGGAACTCCTTGACGAAGGCGCTCTGGGAGCGGGCGGTGACGTTCCAGTCGATGTTGCGTACGTCGTCCCCGGGCACGTATTCGCGGACCTGCTCGAATTCCATGCCGCGGCCCTTGAAGACCGACACGTAGTCCCCCGCCATCAGGTCGTCGACCTGGTGCGCGGTGCTGATGTGGATCTTGCGAATCCGCGCGATCACATCGGGGGGGAGCAGTGCCATCTTCGTTCCCTACGTGCCCGTGCCCGTGCCCGTGCCCGTGCCCGGCCTCATTCTCCTCTTGTCCCTCTACGGCACCTTCACGTGATTCAGCAGCGAGGCCACCACATCCCCCGTCGTCACGTCCTCGGCCTCCGCCTCGTAGCTCAGCAGGATCCGGTGCCGCAGGATGTCGGCGGACACCGCCTTGATGTCCTCGGGCATCACGAAGGCGCGGCCCTGGATGAAGGCCATCGCCCGGGCACCCTTCTGCAGGTAGATCGCCGCCCGGGGGCTGGCGCCGAACTGGATCATGCCCTTGAGCTCGTTGAGTCCGTGGCCCTCGGGGTCGCGGGTGGCGTGGACCAGGTCGACGATGTACTCGAGCAGCCTGTCCTCGAGGTGGATCAGCTCCACCACCTTGCGGGCGTCGATGATGTGCGCGGGGCCCACCACCGCCTGCACCTCGGGGAAACCCTGGCTGTGGCGAGCCATGATCCCCAGCTCGTCCTTCTTGGTCGGGTAGGAGATGTCCAGCTTGAGCATGAAGCGGTCGATCTGGGCCTCGGGGAGGCTGTAGGTCCCCTCCTGCTCGATGGGGTTCATGGTCGCCAGCACCAGGAAGGGCTTGTCGAGCTTGTAGCTCTCCTCGCCGATGGTGACCTGGCGCTCCTCCATGGCCTCGAGCAGGGCGGACTGGACCTTGGCCGGCGCCCGGTTGATCTCGTCGGCGATCACCACCTGGGAGAAGATCGGACCCTTCTTGGTCTCGAACTGCCCGGTCTGGGGGCGGTAGATCTGGGTGCCGATGAGGTCCGCGGGCAGCAGATCGGGGGTGAACTGGATCCGGTTGAACGAGCAGCCCGCCGCCTGGGCCAGGGTCTTGACCGCCAGGGTCTTGGCCAGGCCGGGGACGCCCTCCACGAGCACGTGTCCATCGGACAGCATGCCCAGCACGAGCCGATCGAGCATGTAGCTCTGGCCGACGATGGTCCGGCTCAGCTCCTGCTTCAACGCGGCGACGAAGGCGTACCGTGCCTTCACCGCCTCCTCGATTTGCGCCAGCTTGTCCTGCGTCATCGATGTACTCCCATGCGAGAGGCTCTACCTACCAAAAAACGCGCGCGCGGGCCAAGAAGCCACGGCGTAGCCGTGGGCGCGTGGGACGCGCCCAGGGGGCGAAGAACGCCGCGCACCGGGCAGATATTCCCTACCTCGTAGCCGAGCTCGGGCCTTCAGAGCGCCGAGTCCCAGAACCCCAGCCCCTCCCCGATGAACCGATCCAGGTTGCCCGCATACAGCCGATTGGCCTCCTCGTTCGGATGCCCGTCCCCCCAGGGGCAGGTGAGGTCGTCGCGGCTCTCGAGGATGTTGGGCAGGTCCGAGATCCCCTCGGCCTCGAGCGTGGGCAGGAGCTGGCGGTAGAGGTCCTCGGGCAGACCGAAGAAGTTGATCAGCAGCGTCGCGCCCTGCTGCCGACAGGTCCGGTTGAGCTCGGCAAACAGGGCGCGGGTCACCTCCACCGCCTGTCCCTTGCGTCGATCCATGCGGTCCAGGGTCGCCCGCTCCGCCAGGGCGTACAGCGCGCTGGTGCGCTCCACCGGGCCCACGGTCCGCCGCAGGGGCGGGTGTTCGACCAGCTCGCCGTCGCCGTCCAGGGTGCAGTGGGGCACGGCGGCGTGACCGCGGTAGGAGGCCCAGGCCAGCTGGTTGAGCCAGGTCTCGGCCGCCACGTTCCGGTACACGTGGTGGTGCAGGAAGCTGTAGACGACCAGGTCGGGGGCGGGACCGTCCCCGGCGAGCACCTCCCGCAGCTTGAGCAGCGACTGGTAGGTGCCGTACCCGCCCACGCCATAGTTGCGGATGGTCACGTCCGGGTGCGCCGCCTGGAGCAGCCAGGGGAAGGTGTCGGGATCGTCCAGGTAGTCCACCGCGGTGAACGAACCGCCGATGAACACCACCGAGCGGTCCCCCGGGCGCCGCTGCCCGGGTGGAGCGGTGACCCGGCCGCCGTCGTCCTCGAAGGTGACCACCACCCGCTCCCCCCCGGTCACGGAGGTGTCCCAGGTGTGGCTCCCGGTCACCGGCCGCCACCCCAGCTCGGGATCCTGGGCCAGCATCACGGGGCGCCCGGTGTCCGGCGAGACGTGCCACGGGGAGACGGGCCGAGAGCGGCAGTACCCCTCCCCCAGCAGCAGGATCGCGACCACGGCGACCAGCGCCAGCAGCGCGGTCAGCAGTCGGAAGGCCCAGATCTTCTTGGGGGTGCCCGTCGCCACGGCGAGGAGGCTATCAGAGGCGGCCCGCTCAGTTCTTGAGCTTGTCGATGAACGACCGCAGGCCGCCCTTGTCCTTGCGGACCTGGGATCCCTCGATCTCGGCGAACTCCTCGAGGACCTCGCGCTGGCGATCGGTGAGCTTGCGGGGCACTCGGACCAGGATCTGCATCACCTGGTCGCCGCGGTGCCCGCCCCGCAGCCGGGGGATGCCCTCGCCGCGGAAGCGCAGGATGTCCCCGTGCTGGGTCCCGCCGGGGATCTTGAGCATCTTCGACTCTTCGAGCGTCGGGACCTCGACCTCGGCCCCCAGCGCCGCCTGGGCGATGCCCACCTCCACCTGGCACAGCACGTCGTTGCCGTCCCGCTCGAACAGGTCGTGGGGCTGGACGTCCAGGACCACGAACAGGTCGCCGGGGGGGCCGCCGAGGGAGCCGGGCTCCCCCTTGCCCGCGAAGCGGATCCGCATGCCCCGCTCCACCCCTGCCGGCACGTCGACCTTGACCGTCGAGGTCTCCTGCACCCGGCCCGATCCGTGGCAGTCCATGCAGGGGTGCTTGATCTCGGTCCCGGCGCCCCGGCAGGTGGGACAAGCAGTGCGGATCTGCAGCAGGCCCCCCTGGCGGTGGATCACCTCCCCCATGCCACCGCAGGTGGAGCAGGTGATGGGCTGGGTTCCCTTCTCCGCGCCGCTCCCCTCGCAGCCGGAACAGACCACGGCCCGGTTGACGTCGGTCTCCTTGGAGGTACCGAAGGCCGCCTCGTCGAAGCTGATGCGCAGCACCTGCTCCACGTGGCGCCCCCGCCGGGGGCCGGCCCGCCGTCCACCGCCGCCGAAGCCGAAACCGCCGAAGCCACCCATGCCGAACAGGTCGGAGAAGATGTCCCCGAAGCTGGCGAAGATGTCCTCGACGCCGGCGTTGGAGAACCCCTGGTAGCCGGCGTTGGAGAGGCCGGCGTGGCCGTACTGGTCGTAGAGCTGGCGCTTCTTGGCGTCGCTGAGGACCTCGTAGGCCTCCGACGCGTCCTTGAACTGACGTTCGGCGTCCGGGTTGTCGGGATTCCGGTCCGGATGGAACTTCAGCGCCGCCTTGCGATAGGCCTTCTTGACGTCGCCGTCGGAGGCGCCCTTCTCCAGGCCCAGGACCTCGTAGTAGTCGCGCTTGTCGGCCATCGCCGGCGCCTACCCTTTCTTGGGCCCTCGGGGGCCGAGACAAGACGACCCCGGGGCCGCGCCCCCCCCCCCGGGGGGGGGGATAAAACACCC
>CAZITQ010000377.1:0-1076 GCA_964542165.1 uncultured Rickettsiales bacterium | reverse complement strand
CCGCGGGCCGGCCCGCGCCGGCGCCCCCCGTGGCTGGGGCCCGCGGGGCCCCACACCCCACGACCGGGGGCCGTCACCGACCCCCGGTCGCGTATCTGAACCGAGCTCCAGGCTCGGGAAGCCCTCCCGGGGGATTTGTGGCGGGAGGGGATTCTGAGCCCGCGAACGGGCTAGGCTTCCTCGTACTCGGCGTCGATCACGTCGTCGCCGCCGCCGTCGGCACCGTCGTCACCTCCGGCCGCGGCCTGCTCGCCGCCCATGTCGCCCATGCCGCCCATGCCGCCCATGCCGGCGTCGGCGCCGGGCTGATCACCGGTGGACTGGTACATCGCCGCCGCCAGCTCGTGCAGCGTCTTCTCCAGCTTCTCGGCCGCGGCCTTGAGCTTTTCGGCGTCCTCGGCGTCGGACTCCAGGACCCCCTTGGCCTCCTTGATCGCCTCGTCGGCGCGGCCCTTCATGTCCTCGGGGATCTTGTCCGCGTGCTCGGAGAGCTGCTTCTCGGCGCCGTACACCATGTTGTCCAGGTGGTTGCGCGCCTCGATCAGCTCCTGATGCAGGCGGTCCTCCTCCTCGTGATCGGCGGCCTCGTTCACCATCCGCTCCACGTCGGACTTGTCCAGCCCGGAGCTCGACGTGATGGTGATCCGCTGCTCCTTGCCCGTGGCCTTGTCCGTGGCCGACACGTTGACGATGCCGTTGGCGTCGATCTCGAACTTGACCTCCACCTGCGGCACACCGCGAGGCGCCGGCGGGATGCCCACCAGCTGGAACCGGCCCAAGGTCATGTTGTCCTTGGCCATCGGCCGCTCACCCTGCAGCACGTGGATGTCCACGGCGGTCTGGCTGTCGCTGGCGGTGCTGAAGATCTCACCCTTCTCGACAGGGATCGTGGTGTTGCGTTCCACCAGCTTGGTCAGCACGCCGCCCAGGGTCTCGATCCCCAGGCTCAGCGGGGTGACGTCCAGCAGCAGCACGTCGCGAACGTCCCCGGAGAGCACACCGCCCTGGATCGCTGCGCCCATGGCCACCACCTCGTCGGGGTTGACCGAGCGGTTGGGCTCGCGGCCGAAGAAGTC
>CAZITQ010000376.1:0-5007 GCA_964542165.1 uncultured Rickettsiales bacterium | reverse complement strand
CCCCCCCCCCCCCCCCCCCCCCCCCCCCCCCCCCCCCCCCCCCCCCGGGGCGGGGACGGGCTCGGACTCGGACTCGGGTCGGGGCCTTCGGTAGTGGCTTTGGAGGCTACGGGCGGTTGGAGGGCACAAGGATCAACGGCCGTGTATCCGGCTTTGGGGGCTCTTCGGAGCGCCTCCTCGTCGGTCCCGACATTCCGGGGTGAATTCCGACAGTCAGGGATCAGCTGAACGAGTTGCCTGGAGAGGCGGCCTTCGGACTCGAGGGAGCCTACTCCCCCTCAGCCACGTTCCCGGTGGAGTAGGACAGGAGCTTGCACTCGATCATCGTGTCGAGGTCGCAGCCGTCGGCGGCGGTCTCGAAGCACTCCATGACCTCGGTGCGGGCGGGGTGGCGGAAGAGCTCGTCGGTGCAGCCGTCGGCGCAGATGCCCGAGTCGGTCCAGGTGCCCATGGCGCAGTCGTTGACCAGGGTGCTGCAGAGGCTGCTGCAGTCCGAGGCCGGGCCGCAGGCGGTGGCGAGCAGGCCGAGGACGGCGAGGAGGGCGAGGGGGGTGATGAAACGGCTCATGATCCGCCCTCCAGTTCCGGCATGTGGACCAGCATCAGTCCCAGGGCGTCGAAGGGATCCTCGTGGACCACGGCGCCGTGGTAGAGGTCTCGCATGTAGACCATCGCCCACTCGCCGGCCAGGACCACGCGGACCCGGGAGGGCGACGCGGTGGGGAAGGTCAGCGGGAGGTCTCTGACGTAGACCCAGTCGCCCTCGCCTCCGACCCGTCGGGCCACACCGATGCGGCTCATGAAGGGCTCGAGGAAGGGGTCGTCGGGCTCCTCGTACTCCGTGGCGCCGACGAAGAACATGTACTGGTCGCTGCCCCAGTTGAGCACCGACGGCGAGCCCACGCCGCCGACCTGCCACTCGATGGTCTCGTTGCCCTGGAAGGTAGGGGCGTCCACCGGCTGGAAATTGAAGCCGTCCTCGGAGGTGGTCTCGCCGATGGCGAACTCGACGTTGCCGGTGGCCGGGTCGCCGAACAGACCGCCCACGAGCATGTGGACCGTGGAGCCGGTGAACCAGGCGTCACAGGTCAGCAGGGTGTTCAATCCGCCCTGGACGTCGGACTTGACGCTGAGCACGGCGCCGGTGGTGTCCTTGGTCCACTCACGCCCCTCGGTGGACGTGGCGTGGTAGAGCACCCCGTTCTCGCGGCGGTACCAGGCGTGGTAGGTCCCGTTGCGGCGGTCGATGGCGGTGCAGGCGATCTGGGCGATCTCCTCGTCGATGGGCGGGGTCAGCACCGGGTTGAGGGAGAAGCGCCGGACGTCGACCCCGTTGTCCGACTGGGCGAAGCCGGTGGACTGGGCGAAGGTGGGACCTCCCGCGGTGTAGAAGTAGCGGTAGGTCATGCCGCCCAGCATGGGGATCGGCTCCACGTCGAAGTCGAAGACCCCGTGGGTCTCCCACGCGCCCACGTCCAGATCCACCGGGTGGAGCATGGGGACGCAGTCGGCCAGGACGAAGGCCTCGCCCTCCTCCATGGGGTTCATCCAGCAACCCACGGCCTCGGCCACGTTCCGCGGGTCCTGCATGCGGGTGGTGTCGGCGGTGGCCCCCGGGTCCGCGGGGCAGCCCGCGACGGCGACGAGGCAGGCCAGGGTGACGGTCGCGAACAGGTGTCTCATCGCCACACTCCTCCCAGCCCGATGCTCAGGCCGCCCTCGGGAAGCGGCATGGCGGTGGGCACGAGCATGACCTCCCCGTCGTCCTCGTCGGCCCCGGTGATCCCCAGCTCCTTGCGCAGCCGGACCCAGCGGGCGTGGATCGCGCCGTCGGCGATCAGGATCGCGGCGGCGGTGGTGCCGGCCAGGATCGCCCCGGTCAGGGTCAGCCGGAAGCCGGTGTTGTTCTGGCGCGCCTGGAGCAGGAAGGGCTGGGCCGAGGCCTCGGTGCCCATGACCAGCTCCCGGTGGTAGTCGTCTGCGGCGTTGGACGAAGACAGGTCGAACACGGCCGCGCCGACCCCGCTGGCCACGGCCCCACCCAGCAGCACGAAGCCGCCGATCTGGCGCGACCGGGTGCCCGGCGGCCGGGGCGCGCTGGCGAACTGGCTCAGCCGCTGCTGGTGCAGCAGGTCCTCGGTGCTCTCGTTCTCCGAGAGATCGATCTTGCCCTCGTCCTCGTGGGTGACCTTGGACTCCAGGTCCGCGAGGATCGCCCGGGCCTTGTCCGCGGCGTCGCCGATGGGATGGATCTCGAGGAATCGCTTGCAGATGCGGATCTTCTCGACGATGTCCTCGGTGTCACCGATGGCGGTGAACAGCTCGATCATCAACTCCCGCTGGACCTCGGCGTCCATCTCGTCCACGGACTTGAGCGCGCCGAGCACCTGGTCCACCAGCACGATGGAGACCTCGCCCTCGGTGCACTGGACCTGGTGCTCGTGGGTGAAGGCGCCGCGGGTGATGGCCACCACGTGCACGCCGGTCTCCAGCTCGAAGATCATCAGCGGGGGGGGCAGCTTGAGCTTGATGCCGTCGAAGGCGAAGCGGTCTTCGGGGAGCCCGTCGACGAGCACCGCGGCGGTGTCGTCGGGGATCTCCAGGGCGTCCAGGAACTCGCCCAGATCCTCTTCCGGCTTGAGCGGGACCACGTAGAGGCCGCCGATGGTCTGGGGCAGCAGCACGTCGCGGTCGGGGCCCGACTCGTAGTAGGAGCGCTTGATCGGGGCGTCGCCGCCCTCCCCCTCCTCCTCGTCGTAGGCCCGGTCCGGAAGATCTCCGTCGTCCTCACCCTCGCCCTCGGACTCGGCAGGGCGGCCATCCGCCTCGGTCTCGGACTCGGTGTCGGTGGGGAGGGCATCCGCCCCGGACTCGGTGTCGGTCTCGGACTCGGTGTCGGACTCGGACTCGGCTCCGGACTCGGGTTCATCCTCCCCGGCCGGCTCCTCCCCCTCGCCCTCGCCCCCCTCGTCCCAGTCGACGTCGTCATCCCCGTCCTGCGCCCAGGCCGCGTGGGGTACCAGCAACATTGCGAGCAACATTGCGATCAGCAAAAGACGCGTCATGTGCCCGATGGTGCCCGAAAACCGCTGCGGGGCACAAGGTGCCCTGTCAAAAACACCGTGCGCGAGAATGCGGGTTTCCAGGATTGCGGCCCGCGGGCCACATGGACCACGACAACCGTGGGCGGGGGGCCGGGTCGAGAGCCGCGAGAGATTCTGGCGGCGGGCGTGGACTCAGGTGGTGTCGTCGTCCCCGGTGGTGTCGTCGTCGCCCGCGGTGGTGTCGTCGTCCCCCGTGGTGGTGTCGTCGTCCCCCGTGGTGGTGTCGTCGTCCCCGGTGGTGTCGTCGTCCCCGGTGGTGTCGTCGTCACCCGTGTCGTCGTCACCGGTGTCGTCGTCTCCGGTGTCGTCGTCACCGGTGTCGTCGTCGTCCCCGGTGTCGTCGTCGTCGGGCAGGTCATCGGGGTAACAACCCGCACTCCAGAGCAACGCGGCGAACAGGGCGAGAAGCCAGAAACGCGACGTGGACATGGTCCCTCCTAGCGGGGGCGAACCCCGGCCAGAACCTACCCCAACGGCGGTCGCCGTGCACGCGCCTCTCCGCGCCCGAGCGCAGCGCCCCCGCGTGCGGGACGATCCCATTCGCGGTACCATGAAGGGGAGGCTCGGATCGGCCGGGAGGGCCCGGTGGGTTCCGAGATTGGGCCGAAGGGAAACGGGCCACTGCCGTCCAAGACTTAGAGAAGTAGAGAGCATCGCCAACCGGACGGGTGCCGTCCGGTCGCAGAGGGAGCGCGCATGACCACGGCGTCGAACATCATCTCGATGATCCAGAACAACCAGGACCTGGAGGATTTCCGCCAGCTGACCTGGTCCGGCAGCTTCTCGGACTACCTGGAGCTGGCTCGCAAACAGCCGCAGGTCACCCGCACGGCGTTCCAGCGGCTCTACGACATGATCGTCTCCTACGGGACCGAGGAGTACACCGAGTTCAAGAAGAAGGTCGTCCACTACACGTTCTTCGACGATCCCATCGATGACGGTAAGGACGCGGTCTATGGCCTGGACATCCACCTGATGAAGCTGGTGTCGGTCTTCAAGTCCGCGGCCCAGAGCTACGGCACCGAGCGCCGCGTGCTGCTGCTGCACGGCCCGGTGGGCAGCGCCAAGTCCACCATCGTGCGCATGCTCAAGAAGGGGATCGAGGAGTACTCCCAGACCCCCGAGGGCGCCCTGTACACCTACTCGTGGCGAAACCCCGAGGAGGACGGTCCGGAGTGGATCCCCTGCCCCATGCACGAGGAGCCGCTGCACCTGATCCCGATGGACTTCCGCCGCCAGGTCCAGACCGAGCTGAACAAGGGCAAGAACCGGCCGTACAAGATCCACATCGACGGCGAGCTCTGCCCGGTCTGCCGCTTCCACCAGCGCCACTACATGGAGCGCAGCGGCGGCGACTGGACCGCGGTGATCGAGAACGTCAAGGTCCGCCGGATGATCCTCAGCGAGCAGGACCGGGTCGGCATCGGCACCTTCCAGCCCAAGGACGAGAAGAACCAGGACTCCACCGAGCTCACCGGGGACCTGAACTACCGCAAGATCGCGATGTACGGGTCGGACTCGGATCCGCGGGCCTTCAACTTCGACGGCGAGTTCAACATCGCCAACCGCGGGATCATCGAGTTCATCGAGGTGCTCAAGCTGGACGTGGCCTTCCTGTACGACCTGCTGACCGCGAGCCAGGAACACAAGATCAAACCGAAGAAGTTCGCCCAGACCGACATCGACGAGGTGATCATCGGGCACACCAACGAGCCCGAGTACAAGAAGCTCCAGAACAACGAGTTCATGGAGGCGCTGCGGGATCGCACCATCAAGATCGACGTGCCGTACATCACCAAGCTGCACGAGGAGGTGAAGATCTACCGCAAGGAGTACCGGGAGAGCACCATCCCCAAGCACATCGCGCCCCACACCATCGAGATGGCCGCGATGTGGGCGATCA
>CAZITQ010000375.1:0-5185 GCA_964542165.1 uncultured Rickettsiales bacterium | reverse complement strand
CCAGGGGCTCGCCGTCGTCGCAGTCGTCGGCGTTGTCCACGTAGCCGCTGGGCTGAAAGCACGAAGAGACGCTCGCGACGGGATCTCCGTAGCCATCGGCGTCCACGTCGAGATACCAGGTGCTGTACTCGATGTCCTCGTCGTCCTCGTTGTCCACGGTGCCGTCGCAGTCGTTGTCCAGGCCGTCGCAGACCTCTTCACCGCCGGGGTAGGCCTCGGCCGAGCTGTCGTCGCAGTCGTCGGCGTCAGCCACGTAGCCGCTGGGCTGGGTACAGGTGCTGGCGGTGGTGCTGGCGTCTCCGTAGCCGTCGCTGTCGCTGTCGAGATACCAGGTGCTCGGCGTGCAGGTGACGAAGAGGTAGGCGGCATCACCCCCGTAGGCCCCCGCGATCACATCGTCGTAGCCGTCGCCATCCACGTCTCCGGCGCCCGCGACGGACCACCCGAGGTACTCACGTGCGCCACAGTCGTAGGCGTGAAGCTCGGTCTCGCTGCTGGCGTCGATGCCGCTGCTGCTGCCCAGGTAGAGGTAGACCGCGCCAGCAGAGTTGGCGCAGTCTCTGTCGCGCATCGCGCCGACGACCACGTCGTCGTAGCCATCGCCGTCCACGTCCCCGGCGCCCGCGACCGAAGAGGCGAAGTTGTCGTAGGCCGCGCCGTCCGAGGCGCTCAGCTTGATCTCGCTGCTGAGGTCGATGCCGCCACCGCTGCCCAGGTATGCGTAGGCCGAGCCGGAATCGGTGCCGTTGTCGGAGTCCTCGTAGGCTCCCACGATCACGTCGTCGTAGCCGTCGTCGTCCACGTCCCCCGCTCCCGCGACCGCGTTGCCGAAGTAGTCGTTGGACGCACCATCGGAGGCGATCAACTTGGTCTCGCTGGCCAGGTCGACACCGCCGCTGCTGCCCAGGTACACGTAGGCCGAGCCAGAGCGGTTGCCGTTGTCGTCGTCTTCGTTGGCTCCTACGATCACGTCGTCGTAGCCGTCGCCATCCACATCCCCGGCGCCGGAGACCGCGTCGCCGAAGTAGTCCGAAGCGGCCCCGTCCGAGGCGATCAGCTTGATCTCGCTGGCCAAGTCGATGCCGCCGCTGCTGCCCAGATACGCGTAGACCGAGCCGGATTGACCTCCGTTGTCGTCGTCCCCGGAGGCCCCCACGATCACGTCGTCGTACCCGTCGCCATCCACGTCTCCCGCACCCGCGACGTGCTTGCCGAAGTAGTCCAGCGGGGCGCCGTCGGAGGCGCATAGCTTGGCCTCGCTGCTGGCATCTGCGCCGCTGCTACCACCCAGGTACAGGTAGACCGAGCCGGATGAAATTCCATTGTCATCGTCCCCATCGGATCCCACGATCACGTCGTCGTACCCGTCGCCATCCACGTCCCCGGCGCAGGCCGCCGCTGCGCCGAAACAGTCCGATGCGGCCCCGTCCGAGGCGATCAGCTTGGCCTCACTGCCGAGGTCGATGCCACCGAAACCGCCCGAAAACACGTAGGCCGCACCGGAATTGGTGCCGTTGTCATCGACGTACCTGGCGCCCACGATCACATCGCCGTAGCCGTCACCGTCCATGTCCCCCGCGCTCGAGACCGTGCAGCCGAACTGGTCACTCCCGCTGCCATCCGAGGCCGTCAGCTTGCTGTCCACGGCCAGCGTCGGGTCCACATGGAGCGGGTAGACCGCGTCCCCATCGTCCGCCACCAGGCGCAGGCCCCCATCTCGGGCCTCCATCCAGGCAGCCACAGGCTCACCCGCAGCGTCCCAGGCCCGCAGCCCGGAATAGCGCCAGGCCAGGCCGCTCGAGCCCAGGATGCTCGCTCCCAGGGCGTCCCCATGGATCTCCCTGTGGCTGGCGTGCAGCAGGTCAAGTTCGAGGATCAGCGGGCCACGCCCGTCCGCCCGCTCCTCGATCCGCCAGCCCTGCTCCACACCCTGGGAGACGACCCGCCAGTGCTCGGTCAGGCCGGGATGGGCCAGCTCCAGGCGCCCGCAGCTGGAAAGGGCCGGCTCGTCAGCGGCTCCGCAAGCTCCCCGGAGGGGCTGCGCAGGCTCCACAGCCTGCAAGGCTCCTTCCCGACCCCAGGCCGAGAAGCGCAGGCCCAGCTCGTCGGCGCCGCGCCGCACCCGCACCCCATCGCGGCTCAGCTCGGCCTGCAGGCCGCCGGCCGAGGCCGTGAAGCGGCCGGATCCCCCCTGCCACGTCGGCTCGCTGGCGGAATGACCGCTGTGGGCGGGATCACCGCCGGGGGCGCAGGCCTGCAGCAAGAAGAGGGCGGCGAAGGGATGCATCGATGAGAAGGTGGTCCTCGGTCGCGCGCGAGATCCGACGTTGGAGAGTGCTTGATTATCCCTCGCAATTCTGGGACTGCGCAAGCCCTGATCCATGCCACCACGGCAGGATCCGGAGCTGCCAGCACCCCCTCCTTCGGCGGGCCACCAGACCCAGCAAGGGGATCAGCAAGGGGAGCCCGACTCTAGGCGCCGACGCGCAGCCGCAGCCATCACCTTCGGTCGCATCCCTCCCGTCGCAGTCCTGATCCACCCCGTCGTCGGGGATGTCCTCGGCGCCGGGATGCACGTAGTCGCGCCAGTCGTCGCAGTCCGCCACGGGGGTGGGCTCGGCGCGGCAGCCGCTCGGCTCCTGGCAGCTCATGATGGCCTCCGCAGAGGTCCAGCCGTCGCCGTCGGCATCCGCGTACCAGGCCCGGGCGTCGAGGCTGTCGGCGCCGTCGGCATAGCCGTCGCAGTCATTGTCCACGCGGTCGCAGACCTCGTCGGCACCGGGGTTGACCTGGGGATCGAGGTCGTCGCAGTCACCGGCCTCGGCCACGTGGCCGCTGGGCTGGGAGCAGGCGTTGACATAGACATCGGCAAAGCCGTAGCAGTCGCCGTCGGCATCGACATACCAGTCGCGGTACTCGATGGCGGCGGCGTCTTCGTTGTCGACCGTCCCGTCGCAGTCGTTGTCCGCCCTGTCGCAGACCTCCTCGGCGTCGGGATGCACCTGGGAATCGGAGTCGTCGCAGTCCTGGTTGTCGGCCAGGTAGCCGCTGGGCTGGGAGCAGGCGCGGGTGGCTTGGACGTAGGTGTCGCCGTAGCCGTCGCCGTCGCTATCGGGGAACCACCCGTCGCCATCGACGGGCTCCTCGTCGATGCTCCCGTCGCAGTCGTTGTCCGCATTGTCGCAGAGCTCCAGGGCGCCGGGACGCACCTGGGGATCGTTGTCGACGCAGTCGCTGGCATCTGTCACGTAGCCGCTGGGCTGGGAGCAGGCGGAGAGGGTCGCACCGGCGTCCCCGTAGCCATCGCCGTCGGCATCGGCGTACCAGGTGCTGTTGGTGATGCCGGCGGCGTCCTCGTTGTCCACGGTGCCGTCGCAGTCGTTGTCGACCCCGTCGCAGACCTCCTCGGCGCCGGAATAGGCCAGGGGCTCGCTGTCGTCGCAGTCGGCGGCGTTGTCCGCATAGCCTTCGGGTTGGGAGCAGGCGGAGATGGTCGCGCTGGCGTCGCCGTAGCCGTCGCCGTCGACATCGACGTACCAGGCGCTGTACGCGATGGCGGCCGCGTCCTCTTCGTCCGCGGTGCCGTCGCAGTCGTTGTCCAGGCCGTCGCAGAGCTCCTCGGCGCGGGGATGGACCAGGGGCTCGCCGTCGTCGCAGTCGTCTGCGTTGACCACGAAGCCGCTGGGCCGGGCGCATTGGACAATCGTGGCTGCGGCGTCTCCGTAGCCGTCGCCGTCCGCATCGGCGTACCAGGTGCGATCATAGATGGCTTCGCTTTCCTCGTTGTCCACGGTGCCGTCGCAGTCGTTGTCGACCCCGTCGCAGACCTCTTCCGCTCCGGTATGGGCCAGGGGCTCGCCGTCGTCGCAGTCGTCGGCGTTGTCCACGTAGCCGCTGGGCTGAAAGCACGAAGAGACGCTCGCGACGGGATCTCCGTAGCCATCGGCGTCCACGTCGAGATACCAGGTGCTGTACTCGATGTCCTCGTCGTCCTCGTTGTCCACGGTGCCGTCGCAGTCGTTGTCCAGGCCGTCGCAGACCTCTTCGCCGCCGGGGTAGGCCAGCCCAAATCTGTCGTCGCAGTCGTCGGCGTCAGCCACGTAGCCGCTGGGCTGGGAGCAGGCGCTGGCGCAGACGCTGGCATCTCCGTAGCCGTCGCCGTCGCTGTCGAGATACCAGGTGCTCGTTGTGCAGGTGGCGAAGAGGTAGGCGGCATCACCCAAGTTGGCCCCCGCGATCACATCGTCGTAGCCGTCGCCATCCACGTCTCCGGCGCCCGCGACGGACCCCCCGAGGCGGTCGCCTGAGGCGCAGTCGTAGGCGTGCAGCTCGATCTCGCTGCTGGCGTCGACGCCACTGGCGCTGCCCAGGAACAGGTAGACCGCACCAGCATAGCTGGCGCAATCGTCGTCGCCACGCGCGCCCACGACCACGTCGTCGTAGCCGTCGCCGTCCACGTCCCCCGCGCTCGCGACCGCGATGCCGAAGTAGTCGTACGTCGCGCCGTCCGAAGCTACCAGCTTGCTCTCGCTGCCCAGGTCGATGCCGCCGCTGTTGCCCAGGTGCACGTAGGCAGATCCGCTATCGGTGCCCAGATCGTTGTCACCGTAGGCCCCCACGATCACGTCGTCGTAGCCGTCGCCGTCCACGTCTCCAGCGCCGGAGACGGCGATGCCGAACTGGTCGTTGGCCGCGCCGTCCGAGGCGATCAGCTTGGTCTCGCTGGCCAGGTCGACGCCACCGCTGCTGCCCAGGTACACGTAGGCCGAGCCGGACATGTTGCCGTTGTCGTTGTCAAAGTAGGCCCCCACGATCACGTCGTCGTAGCCGTCGCCATCCACGTCCCCGGCGCTGGAGACGGCGTTGCCGAAGCAGTCCGACGCAGCCCCATCCGAGGCTAAGAGCTTGCTCTCGCTGGCCAGGTCGACGCCTCCGCTGCTGCCCAGGTACGCGTAGGCCGAGCCGGAGTTGCTGCCATTGTCGTCATCCGAGTTGGCCCCCACGATCACGTCGTCGTAGCCGTCGCCATCCACGTCCCCCGCACCCGCGACGGAGACTCCGAACCAGTCGCGGGCCGCGCCATCCGAGGCGATCAGCTTGGCCTCGCTGCTGGCATCCACGCCGCTGCTGCCACCCAGGTACAGGTAGACCGAGCCGGATGAAATTCCATTGTCATCGTCCCCAT
>CAZITQ010000374.1:0-5232 GCA_964542165.1 uncultured Rickettsiales bacterium | reverse complement strand
TCGACCTTCTCGCTCAGGAGCACGCGGCCGGGTAGACGTGCCACTCGTCGGTGCCGACCCCCTCGGTGTCGCACTTGTCGGTCAGGACCAGGTCCAGGACCCCGTCCCCTGTCAGGTCCAGCAGGGAGAACGTGAGCGACTGGCTGGAGGCGCAGCCCGCGTCGTCGTCGTGGGCCAGGTCGTCGAGGACCTCGGTGTTCGCCGGGAAGTAGGCCGGCAATGTCCAGATCTGCGCGTCGTCCTCGAATCCGTCGCACACCAGCGGAGGAGTGTCGTCGTCGCCGTCATCGTCGTCGCCGTCGATGTCGTCGTCGTCGTCGGTCCCCGGTCGAGGACACCCGGGCAGGGCGAGCAGGAGCGCGAGGAGCGCGGGAAAGAGGTGAGGTCGCATGGGAGCCCTTCTTCGTCTGGAGCCCGATCCTTGCCGTCGTATGCGGCACGCTGTCAACCTCCGCTCCGGGTTCTTCGGGAAACACGGTGGCGAGGCCGACGCTCCGAATCGGGCACCTCCATTCCCCGCCCCCGGCGGACCCGCGGCCGTGGCACACTCCCTGCACACGGCCCGGGCACCGACCGCAGCCCATGTCAGCAACCCCGGCGGTCGGCAGGGAGGTCGATGATGATGAAGCTACGGTGGTTCGGAACCCTCGCAGCGGCCCTGGCCCTGGCGGCCCCGGCGCTGGCCAACGACGGGCCTTCGCCCGAGGAGTTCGAGCTGATCGCCGACGGGCCGGATGTGCGCGTGCGACTGGCGCTGGCGGACATGGGTGAGCCGAACTCGGTGGAGGTGATCCGCGAACTCGGCGGCGACGGCGAGAACCTGGGCGAGCTGGCGTGGTCGGAGACCGGCGCGCTGGAGACCTGGGTCGAGTGCCATCCGGATGGCACGGACTGCGAGCTGGAGCCCGAGCTGTGCAACGACTGCGACGGCGACGGCGTGGACGAGTGCGGAGGCTGGTGCGACCACTGGGGCACCTTCGAGCTGCTGGACGAATGTGTTCCCGTGCCCGTCGGCGAGACGGCCACCTACACCTACCGGCTGGCCAGCAACCCCTACTCGTTCACCGACGCCGCGAGCATCGAGGTCGAGCACGTGGACGACTGCCAGGACGAGACCGTCGGTGACGACGACTTCGAGGACGTGCCCACCGAGGGCTGCAGTATCGGCCAGCCCGCGTCGGGTACCGACCTGCCCGCCGCCCTCTCCCTGGCCATGGCGCTGATCGGCGCCCTCGCCCTGACCCTGGGAAGGGGCCGCAACCGAGCGTGAACCCCCCCCTGGCCACCTACCTGCCCGCCCTGCTGGTCACCTGGGCCATCGAGCTGCCCCTGCTGCTGTTGATCCTGCGCGGCAAGGCCCCCTGGCGGCGAGTCCTGCTCGCGGGCGCCCTGGGCACGGCGCTGACCCACCCCCAGCTGTGGTACGTCTGGCCCCGGCTGTTCGACAGCTACACCGCCTACATCGTCTGCTGTGAGCTGGCCGTGGTGGCCATCGAGGCGGTCGTGATGGCGTTCGCCTGCCGCCGGCACATCGGCCCGCTGCTCGCACTCGGCGCCGTGGCCCTGGCCAACGCGGGTTCCTACGGATTCGGCGCGCTGGTCGGACGCTGGTTCCCCTGACCCGGCGGTTCGTTTCGAGACACGAGCGAGACCATCGCCTCCAGGGCCACGTCGATGCAGTCGGCCACGTGGGGGCGGTAGTCCACCACCGAGTCCTGGCTCGCGGGGTTGCTGACCACCGGGCAGAGGGTGCCGGCGCGGATTCCGAGGGCCTCGGCCAGGTGGAAGATGAGGCTCGACTCCATCTCCATGTTCACCGGACGGATCCCACCGACGTCCAGCTTCGCGAGGCATTCCTTGATACCGTCGACGGTGTTGGTGAGGCCCTCGATGTACCGGCCAGAGGCGCCGTAGAAGCCGGGGACCGCGAGGGTGATTCCCTGGACGTGGCTCACCCCGCGGGCGGAGGCGGCGACGGCGAGGGCGTCGCAGACGTCCCGGCTGGCCCGAGCCGCGTAGGGGCGGAGGTGGTCCCGGAATCGGTACCCCTGCGGGGTCGCCGCCCTCAGCAGCGCCGTCGCCTGGTCCTCCATCGCCCGGACCTGGGGATCCTCGCAGCGGTGTTCGAGGTACAGGCCGGTGCTGTCCGTGCCGATGGCGTGGGAGGCGATGGCGGCGGTACCGGGGGCGATGTCGGCCTGGATCCCGCCGGAGGTGCCAATGCGAATCAGGGTGATCCGCGGAGGGTCCGCCATGCGTCGCCGGGTCTCCAGGTCGAAGGCCAGCAGGGAGTAGGCCTCGATCAGCGCGATCTCCACGTTGTCGGTGCCGATTCCCGTGCCCATCACGCTCACCGGCAGACCCCGGTAGCGTCCGGTCAGCGTCACGAACTCCCGGTGCCGACGTTCGACATCGACGCTGTCGAAGCGCTCCGCCACCCGCAAGGCCCGGGCAGGATCCCCGACGAAGAACAGCTGGGGGGCCAGGTCTCCGGCGTGGACGCCGATGTGGTAGGCCACGCCGTCGCTCACCATCAACTCGGACGGTCGGTCGTGCATGGGGCCTCCTTCGCGGTTGTCCTCAGAAAAGGGAACGCGCGATGCGCAGGCCCAGGTCGGGGCCGGTCTCCATGACGTCTCCGGACCGGCGTCGCGCTGTGCGGATGTCGTCGCGGGGGCTCGACCAGCAACCCCCGCGGGCCACTCGCTGTTCGGCGGACCAGTGGCCCATGGGGTCGACGACCGAGCCCTGTTCGGGGTGGGGATCGTAGCGGTCCCAGACCCACTCCCAGCCGTTGCCCGACGTGTCGTACACGCCCCAGGCGTTGGGGGCCAGGGTGGCGACCTCCCGTGAGCGCCCCCCGGAATTCTCGGCGAACCAGGCCACGGCGAGCGGATCGTCAGCGCCGGCGAAGGCCCCCGGTCCCCCAGCCTTGGCCACGAACTCCCACTCCGCCTCGGTGAGCAACCGGAATCCGGCGGACTCCCGGTCCCAGGACACCTGGCCGCCGTCGATGCGGTAGGCCGGGTTGAGGCCCCACGCCCGGGAATAGACGTTGCAGAACAGCACCGCGTCGAACCAGCTGACCCCGTCCACGGGGCGCTGGCGACCCTCGACCTCGCTGGGGTTGCCGCCCATCACCGCGGTCCACAGGGCCTGGGTCACCGGCACGTTGGCCACCAGGAACCGCTGGCTGATGGTCACTTCGTGCTGGACCTCGTCGTCCCGGTGCACGGCTCCGGCGTCGTCGCTGCCCCGCCAGAACGTCCCGGGGCGGACCTCGATCCACAGCAGCACGTCGTCCCGCTCCAGGACGCGCTCGATCTCGTCGGTGGTGGTCAGCCCGGGAAACTCCTCACCCGCGCCCTTGCGTGAAGACGACAGGGAATCCGCGGCGTCCAGGACCTCCTCGAACCCACCGGAATCCAGGATCTCCTCGAACGCGTCGGAGTTCAGCTCCGGGTACTCGGCGGACTCCGTCACCTCGGTGAAATCACCGGTCTCGGCGACCAGGTTCATCACCAGGGTTTCCTCGGCATCGGGATCGGCCTCGACGGGCGCAGGCGAGGGCGGTGGGCCGGGCAGGGTCTCCTCTTCCTCGTCGATCTCGGCGTCGATGATGTTCACGCGGCCGGTGACCGGATCGGGCGGCGGAAGCTCCTCGGACTCCTCCTCTTCTTCGTCCTCCTCCGGGGGAATCAGGTCCTTGGGGGCCTCCCGCTCGCTCGTGGCCCGCAACTCGTGCATCACCGAGAACGTCCTGGGTTGCTCCTGGGTGAAGGTGATCGAGTCGTCGATGGAGTACAGGGCGAGCTCGTCGAGGGCCTCGGATTCGAGCTCCTCTTCCCCGCCGCGGGCCCAGCTGTCCAGGCGCTGCAGCAGCCCCCGCAGGCCCCCCGCGGGCTGCCCGTCGGACGCCGACGACGGCCCCAGGGCCGCGGCGCCCTGGCCGGCGCCCCCGGGGGAGCGCATCGCCTCGCGAAGCCAGACCGCGATCTTGGGCTCGCCTGCAGGTCGCTGTCCCCCGTCCCGGCTCGCCCGGTGGAGAGCCGCAGCCATCCGGTCGGCGTTGGCGAAGCGCTTCTTCGGGTTCTGGGCCCAGGCCCCCTCCAGCACCGGGAGGAACTGGGGGTGCGTCCCCTTGATCTGGGCCTTGGCTCCTCCGGCCTCCACCTTGTGCACCCGGTGGAGCGTGGCGTGCGCGTCGTCGGCGGCGAACACGGTCTCGCCGGTGATCATCTCGGCGATCAGCGACGCCAGGCTGAACAGGTCCGAGCGACCGTCCAGGGCCTCGCCGGTGGCCTGTTCGGGGCTCATGTAGGCCGGCGTGCCCGCGGTCTCGCCGGGCCGGTCCGAGTAGAGGTTGGTGGCCGCGTGGCTGATGCCGAAGTCCAGCAGCTTGACCTGGCCGCCGTGGGTGATCATCACGTTGGCGGGTTTGAGGTCCCGGTGGATCATCGACAGGGGCTGGCCCTTGTCGTCGGTGGCGTTGTGCGCGTAGGACAACCCGCGGCAGATCTGGACACCGATCCCGGCGATCATCGCCGGCGGCATCGGTCCCCGCCGCCGCACCTGGCGCAGCACGTCCCGCAGGGTGTGGCCCTGCACGTACTCCATCGCGATGTAGAAGGTCCCCTCCACCTCGCCGAAGTCCAGGATCGAGACGATGTTGGGGTGTTCCAGGTGGCCACCGAGCCGCGCCTCGTTGATCAATGCGCGGATCTGGGCTTCCTGTTCCGTGCTCCGGGACGGGATGGTCTTGAGCGCGACCTGCTTGCGGAACCCCATCGGGCCCGCGAGGTGGGCGTGGTACACGATGCCCGCCGCGCCCCGCCCGAGGGTGTCCAGCAGGGTGTACTTGCCCAGCATCTGGATCGAATTGCCGATGGAGGCGTCGTCGTCCAGGTCACCTTCGGCCGCTCCGCGCGCAGGCGTGGCGTCCTCCGGTGCACCGGCTCCGTCCGGTTCCCCTCCCCGTCGTCGCTTCTCGCCCATGTCCAGATCGACCCTCGGCCCGGCTCCACATCAGCCGCGGGGGGGCGACCGCACCCCCCACGCTCCGCCGAGCGATGCGCGGGATTCTACCAGCATTCGAGCAAACCCACTCCGGGCGCCTCCTCTGGTATCTTCCCCCGTCTGAGGAGAATCCGATGGTCTACCTGCTGTGCCTGCTGCTCGCCCTCGGGACCGGGTGTGTGCTCCCCTCCTACCAGTACGGAGGAGACGACGACG
>CAZITQ010000373.1:0-5272 GCA_964542165.1 uncultured Rickettsiales bacterium | reverse complement strand
GACGGCCAGTCGCCGTGCGGGGGGGACTGCGACGACGGCAACGCCCTGGTCTACTTCGGCGCCGACGAGGTCTGCGACGGGTTCGACAACGACTGCGACGGCGAGGTCGACAACGGCTTCGACGGGGACGGGGACGGCTACTCCCCCTGCGGGGACGGCGACCCGGACTGCGACGACGAGGACCCGTCGGTCAACCCGGGGGCCGAAGAGATCCCCTACGACGGCATCGACAACGACTGCGACGAGGGCGACCTGACCGACGTGGACGGCGACGGATTCGACGGCGGCGGCCCCCTGGCCGACGACTGCGACGACCTGGATCCCTTCGTCCACCCGGACGCCGAGGAGATCTGCGACGACGGCGCCGACAACGACTGCGACGCCCACTACGACGGGGACGACGCCGACTGCTTCGGTGGCGACGACGACGACTCGGCCTCCCCCGCCGACGAGGAGCCCCCCCTGGGGGCCTGCTTCTGCAGCCCCAACACGGGGGCGGAGACGTCGATGGCGGCGGTGATCGGGTTGGGCGTGCTGTGGGTTCGGCGACGGTTCCCGTTGTCGAGCATCTGATCGCTCTCGCCCCGGAGGGAACAGCGGCGGGGCGCTGGGGAGGGGCCGAGCACATGAACGACCGACCGACGAATCGTGCCTCGTGGAAGGCGTGGAGCCTCCTCGCAGCCCTGCTCGGCTGCGGAGTTTCTCCGTCGACAACCCACGCGCAGCCGAACCCGAACGCGCCTTTCCAGGCCGACCTGGTGGCACCAGCAGCGGCCGGAGTCCACGACGCGTTCGAAGTGTCACTGACGGTGTCCCTGCCCAACGGTTTCGGCGACCGGTTCGCCGTGTCCCTGACGGATCCCGCCGCCACGGAGATCGAAGGGCCCCTGTCTGCGAATCCCGGCCGAGGTTGGTGGGTCACGGGGGGCACGCGATTGCAGGCGGGGGGCGCCGTGTCCAGCACCGGTATTCCTCTGATCGAGCGCGCTGGAGCCGGCAATACCGTACAGACGGTGTTGCGGCAGTGGTTCCACTGCTCCCAGGAGGGCACCGGAACCATCGCGGTCGAGGGGGAGATCGAGTACGTCCCGCCCGCGGGTACCACCGCCGATCACCTCCACCCGGACGACCGGATGGCGAATGGGCGCGGGTTCATGCGCCTCACGGGGGAGGCGACCATCCAGTGCAGTACGAGTGCGCCGGCGGCGGATGGTGTGAAGGTCGTCACACCGGGGAGCCACCAGGGGTTGTGCCTCGACGACCCGACGGAGACCGCCTACGGGAAATGGCGGGGGAACACCTCCCGCGCTCCGTCGGCGGGTGGCTACCTGGTGGGGACCACGTTCGAGATGGAGGCCCTGTTCTTCAACGACCTGGTCAAGCAGGAGTACCTGAATCCGGACGGTTCGTTCGAACCCTGGACCCTGCACCAGACGATCGTGCTGGAGGCGGGTTCGGCCACGGAGCCCTCCGGCAAACTCGAGCTCGCCCCCGTCCCTTCCCTCACGTCCCATTCCAAGGTGACCGAGACGGTCCGGGCGCGCTGCGTCGCCCCCGGTTGGGCGCTGTACTCGTGGCGTGCCCGCTTCGAGTGGACCGACAGGGTCTACGGCGTGAAGCGTTCGAAGACGATGACCTGCCTCATGCCCCCCCTGGAGTGTTTCGTGCTCGACGGCGGGGGCGGTGACGATCGGGTGGATCCCCCCGACCCCGACGACTCCGAGGTGCCCCCGGAGGATCCCGACGTGCCGCCCCCGGAGGAGGTCGGGGAGGGCGAGCGAGAGGTGCCCCCCGGGATCCCGGTCACGCCAGGGGACGAGGCGACGGGGACGGACGACTGCGCGTGTTCGGCCGACGGAACGGCGCGGGGAGGGATCTCGGCGGCGGTGGCGCTGGTCGCTGTGGCGCTCCTGCGCCGACGCCCACATGGCTGAGGCCGGGCATTCTCGGTCACCATGGGACGAAACTCCGCCCCGTACCGGTACCCGGGACAGGAGGTGGCCATGAATCGGCTTCACGCGCTTCGAATTCTCGCCTCGACGTTCCTCGTTCTGTCCGTCGGCTCCGGCCCGATCCCGGCCTGGGCCGAGGGGAGCGCGAAGGCCGGGCCCGACGCGGAATTGGCGACCCGGTGCGCCTCGGGGGACGGCGGGGCCTGCCTGGCCGCGGCGATGGACGCCATGATGTCGAGGCGTTCCGCCGACGCGCTGGCGGCCGCGCGGAAGGGGTGCGAGCTGGGGGTTGCCGACGCCTGCGCCCTGAAGGTCATGCTCGAGGGCGCCGAGTCCGACGATCCGGACATGTCGGCGGCTCGCCAGGAGATGCAGGGAACCTGTGAGAGTGGCTCCGTCTTCGGCTGCACCTTCCTGGGCTTGATGCTCGCCCAGGGCCAGGGCGGGGACCCGGACACGGCCCGCGCCGAGGTCCTGCTGAACGACGCCTGCAACGGGGGGGTCGCGTTCGCCTGCGTGGCGCTGGCCGACGTGGTCCGCGTCCAGGGGCCCGAGGGCGAGCTGCGGGCGCGGATCCTCATGGAGGGGCAATGCGAGCGTGGGTACCTGTTCGGCTGCTACGCGGCCTTCGACATGCACGTGCTCGGGATGGGCGGAGAGGGCGAACCCGGTCGGGTGCTGGGGACGGTGGCCGGCTTCTGTGAGAAGGGCTCGGCGGCGAGCTGCGTGCTGGTCGCCAGGATGGTGGACCGGGTCGAACTGGAGCTCCCGGCGGACCTCGACCTCCGGGGACGCCTGGAGCGGGGCTGTTCCGAGGGGCATTCCGAGGCCTGCGCGTACCACGCCTCGATGTGCGAGAAGGGCGAGGGTGGAGCCGCCGACGTCCCCCGGGCGATCGAGGGCTACGAAAGGGCCTGCGCCGGGGGTGTCGACTGGGCCTGCAAGCGGGGGAAGAAACTCCAGGAGCGTTGATGGGGACCGAGCACCTCACGATCTGTGGCCTCTGCGACGCCAGCTGTGGGCTGGTGGTGGAGGTCGAGGACGGGCGGGTCGTCCGGATCCGGGGGGACCGGGAGGATCCGCTGAGTCGTGGGTACCTCTGCGCCAAGGGGCGGGCGCTGGGGGAGCTGCACGGGGATCCGGACCGGCTGCGGGCGCCGATCCGTCGGGTCGGAGACCGCTGGGAGCCCGTGGGCTGGGAGGAGGCCCTGGACGAGGCGGCGGACCGGCTGCACCGGATCCAGGACGAGCACGGCCGGGACGCGGTGGCCCAGTACCTGGGCACCCAGACCTTCCACAGCTACGGCGCGGCCCTGTTCGTGACCCTGTTCGCCGAGGTCCTGCGGACCCGCAACCGCTTCAGCGCCGCGTCGGTGGACGCCCTGCCGCGGATGTTGACCTCGATGCTGATGTACGGCAGCCAGGCGCTGACGCCGATCCCGGACGTGGATCGAACCGATCTGTGGCTGATCGTGGGCGCGAATCCCCTGGTCAGCAACGGCTCGGCGCTGACGGTGCCCGATCTGCCTCGGCGGCTGAAGGCGCTGCGGAAGCGGGGCGGTGCGCTGGTGGTGGTGGATCCGGTGCGGACCACCACGGCCCGCAGGGCGGACCAGCACCTGTTCATCCGCCCGGGGACCGACGCCCTGTTCCTGCTGGCGCTGATCCACGTGATCCTGGACGAGGAGCTCGTCGGGGAGGATCGGCGGGCCGACCATCTCAGGGGCCTGGCCGACGTGCGGGCGATCGCCGCCGACTTCCCGCCAGAGGTCGTGGCGGAGGCCACCGGCATCCCGGCGGACACCACCCGGGAGCTGGCGCGCCGATTCGCCGGGGCGGGATCGGCGGTCTGCTACGGGCGGATGGGCACCTCGACCCAGGAGTTCGGCACCCTGGCCACCTGGGCCGCGGACGTGCTCAACGCGATCACCGGCAACCTGGACCGCCCCGGCGGCGCGATGTTCGCGACGCCGGCGGTGGACCTGGCGGGGCTGGCCTCGCTCACGGGCCAGACCGGGACCTTCGACACCCGCCGGAGCCGGGTGCAGGGGCTGCCGGAGTTCATGGGCGAGTACCCGGTGGCGGCGCTGATCGACGAGATGGAGACGGCCGGCGAGGGGCGGGTCCGGGGCCTGGTGACCCACGCCGGCAACCCCGCGCTGTCGATCCCCGACGGCCGTCGCCTGGGCGCGGCGCTTCAGTCCCTGGAGTACTTCGTCGCCATCGACCTGTACGTCAACGAGACCACCCGCCACGCCCACCTGATCCTCCCACCGACCTTCGGATTGCAGCGGGAGGTGTACCCCTTGCTCTTCCTGGGACTGGCCGTGAGGAACACGGCCCGCTACGGGGAGGCCGTGTTGGCCCGGGGCGAGGGGGAGCGCCACGACTGGCAGATCCTCGGCGGCCTGGCCCGGCGGCTGGCCGGGCGGCGGGGCCTGCTGTGGCGGCTGGCGGGGGCCGCCCTGGGCGTGCTCCAGGGGCGCCTCGGGCCCCGAGGGCTGCTGGCCTGGATGATCCGGATGGGCCCCCACGGCAAGGGGCTGGCTCCCTGGGGTCGGGGACTCACCGTGGACGCCCTGCGCGCGGAGCCCCACGGGGTGGACCTGGGCCCCCTCGAGCCCCGGCTGCCCCGGCGGCTGGCCACCGCGGATCGGACGGTGAACCTGGCGCCGGCTCCGATCCGGGGTGACCTGGAGCGGCTGAAGGCACGCCTCGGTGAGCCCGTCCCGGGGGAGACCCTGTCGCTGGTGGGCCGCCGCCATCCGCGGAGCTTCAACTCCTGGATGCACAACATCGACAAGCTCGCGGGCGGATCGCGGCGGTGCACGCTCCAGCTCCATCCCGACGACGCCGCCGCGCGGGGCATCACCGATGGCGACGAGGCTCGGATCGCCACCCACACCGGGGCGGTCGTCGCTCCGGTGGAGGTCACCGACCGGGTCATGCCCGGCGTGGTCTGCCTGCCCCACGGCTGGGGGCACGGCCAGCCGGGCACCCGCCTGTCGGTCGCCAACGAGGAGCCGGGGGTGAACCTGAACGACCTCATCGCCGTGGACCAGGTCGACGCGCTGGCCGGGACGTCCCGTCTGAGCGGGATCCCGGTCTCGGTCGAGCCGGTCGAGCCCGGGTCCACATAGACCCTGGTCCCCCCCCTCCGTCCGATCTAGGCTCGTCCGCACCGGAGAGGGAGAGACCCATGCGAATTCACTATCTCGTGTTCCTGTGCGCCGCCCTGTTCGTCTTCGCCGGATGTCCGGGCGACGACGACGACGACGACACCGGCGACGACGACACCGGCGACGACGACACCGGCGACG
>CAZITQ010000372.1:0-5298 GCA_964542165.1 uncultured Rickettsiales bacterium | reverse complement strand
GGGACATTCACCAAACACCGACACAGCCGCAAACAACCATACAAACAGAAATACCCGCCACTCGGCACGACCTGCGAGTCGCCCAAAGATACGAGCCGAACTCAGCTGGCACGGCACGATCCCCGACCCCAAGCAGCGTTGGTTGGCGATGCGGCTCGTCGCAGCCGTCTGCGGTTGCAGCAGCCGTACGACGCGCGGCCTCGCCTCCATCTCTCAAACCATGTAAGATAGTAAATAGACTCTATCTCATATCTAACACGGGAGAGATAGCCATGAACCCGGAGGAGCTGGAGAGGCTGATCGCAGCGGGCGAGGGCCAGCATCTGGAGTTCAAGCGCGGGCTGCCCTCCACAAAGCAGCTCTGCGAGCTGGCCGTCTGCTTCGCCAATGCGGAGGGCGGGGTGCTGCTGCTGGGGGTGGAGGACGACGGGAACTTGCGTGGGGTGACGAGCTACGATCCGGACGCCATCCGCACGGGCATCTTCAGAGGGACGATCCCGCCCATCATCGTCGAGGTCGAGATCGTGGAGCATCCCCTTGGCACCGTCCTGGCGCTGCGTGTTCCCAAGGCGGCAGCGGAGGTCCACGGCACCACTGCGGGCCTGTACCGCTGGCGGGTGGGCAAAGAATGCCTGCCCATGGCGCCCGACGACATCATCCGTCGCCGCGTGGCGCTGGGAAGCCTGGACATCTCGGGCAGACCCGCTCCGGGGCTGGATGCGCAGCGGGACCTGGATCCGCTCGCGCTGACCGCGTTGCGTGAGGAGCTCTCCACCGACCGACCGCAGCTGGCCCGGCTCCCGACGACCGAGCTGCTAGTCGCACTGGACATGACGGCCCCCCCCGGCGCTTCGCTGAGCGTCGCGGCTCTGCTGCTGCTGGGACGAGAGGAAGCCCTTCGCCGGCACCTGCCCCAGGCCGAGTGGATTCTGCGCGTGGAGCTGCGGAGCGGCCAACAAGAACCGCCCGTCCATCTCCGCGGACCGCTCGTCCTGGTGCTGAAGGAGCTGGCGAGCCGCATTGAGCGGTACAACCGGGCCAGGCTGGTGACCACCGGGCTCGTCGGACGCCAAGTCCACGATTTTCCTCCCCTGGCCGTGCGCGAGGCTCTGTTGAATGCGGCCAGCCATCGGGACTACGCACGTCCGGCCGCCGTACATGTCGAGCTGCGCGAGGGGCGCAGCCTGTCGGTGTCGAGTCCCGGCCCCTTCCCATCCGGAGTCAATCCGCAAAACGTCCTACGACAGCAGGTTCCCCGAAACCGGCAGCTGGCGGGGGTGTTCGGCGCGCTGAGGTGGGTGGAGCGGGCGGGTCTCGGCATGGATCGGATGGTCGAGCACTGCCTCGCGGCGGGGAAGAGAGCCCCGGAGATCGGAAGCGATGCAGAGCAAGTGACGGTCAAGCTCCTCGATGGCGGCTTCGATGAGTCCTTCATCGGGCTCGTCGAGCGCCTGCGCGCAGACGGTCGGGAGATCGACCTGGACAGGTTGATCGTCCTGGCCCTGCTCCGCCGGCAGCAGGAGGCCGCACAGGGCGCCATCTCGCGCGCGATCCAGCGAGCGGAAAGGGAGACGGGACGCATCCTCGCTCGCGCGGTTGCAGACGGGCTGCTGGTGCGCACGGGCGTCGCCGACGCGCCACGTTTCTCGCTCGGCGAGGAGGCGCGGCGCATCCTTGCGACGCCTCCCCCGCCCAGGCTGGGCCCTGGCGAGGGCATCGAGGAACGCACGCTCGCCCTGGTGCGACGGCTGGGCGAGGTGAGCAACGCCGATCTGCGCCGGGAGCTCGGCTTGAGCGAGGTGCAAGCGCGCCGTGTCCTGGCGCGCATGGTGGCCCAGGGGCAGGTGTTGCGCGTGGGAGAGAGACGGTGGACCCGCTACAGGGCGGTCGACTGAGAGGCCCCTCGCGGACCGGCCGCGCGACGCCCCCCCTACCCCCTACGACCCCCCACTGAACCGACTCAGCGCGAACAGCTCCACGTACGCGCTCGGATGCGTCGAGTCCTCCAGCTGAGGGTGGAAGTCCCAGCGCTGCCCGAGGGCCACCAGCTCCATCAACAGGCCCGTGCCCGTGGGATCCAGCCGCTCCGGCCGCGCCAGCACGAAGTAGTGGGCGCACTCCAGCTCGCCGTTGGGCAGGCGATGCCGCTCCCCCAGGTGGGCCACGATGTCGGCCCGGTAGTCGTAGAGCACATCCGACAGCTCGGCCATCAGCCCGGCCTTGTCCGGGGACGTGAAGCGCAGCGTGGACAGGGAGCGCTCCGCCGCCTTCAGCCGCTTGGGGGTCTCGAAGCACTCCAGGTACTGGAACTCCTCGCGCCGCCGCACCTCGGGCAGGCCTTGGATGATGCCCTGCAGCCCCTCGGCCGGCACCTCGAAGTGGAAGTTGATCACGCCCATCGAGTCGCTGACCTTGGCGAAATCCCCGATGATATTGCCCCCATGAACGCTGATATGGTGCGACAGCCCCCTCATGGCGCCGGGACGATCCTCGATCACGCCCACCAGCATGGCTCGCTTGAGCTTCTCAGGCATCGTTCAACTCCCGGCTCTTCTCTGTCGCCGTTGTCCGTAGCGCCCCAACAGCCGGGCGAAGAGCTCGGGAACCAGCTTCATGCGCTCGGGCTCTTCCACATAGGCGATGCGCATCTGGGTGCGCCCGGGGTTCTCCTCGCCCTCTGCCACATTGTAGAAGCCGGCCATGGGGCTGACCAGCAGGGTGTGCAGCCGCCCATCCAGCTCCACCCGCCCCTCGCGGGCGCAGTAGAGCACGAAATCCTGGGCGTCGAAGCCGGGGGCCGCCGCGTTGCGGGCGTCCACCACCGAGTAGATGGAGGCGTCCGGGCTGGACACTATGAGCCCCGGCACCTCGGTCAACAGATCCTGCGACACGTCGGTCAGCATCTGGCGGTAGTAGCTGCGCTGCCGGTCGTACCAGGCCCGCAGGTCCTGGTGGCTCTCGTCGGCCAGGGCGCCGAAGATGTGCTGGCCGATGACATTGGGGCAAAGATTGGCGGTGTTTTCGGCCACCGCCTTGGTGTGGAAGACCGGGTTGTCGGTGACCAGGGCCCCGATGCGCAGCCCGCAAGCGCTCCAGACCTTGGAAGCGGTCTCGATGCTGATGCGACGGCCCGAGATGCCCGGCACCTCTTCTTCGGTGATGCTCCAGACACTAGAGGGCGAGCCCCCCGTGTAAAAGAGCTCGCGATAGGCCTCGTCGCTGACCATCCACATGTTGAAGCGCACGCAGAGCCGGGCCAACAGGACCATGGATTCGTGGTCGTAGTAGTGCCCGGTGGGGTTGTCGTAGGGGATGACCACCAGCGCCCGGGGACGATGCCGCCGGATGGCGGCCTGGATCTCGGCCATGTCGGGCAGGGTGAATTTCCCATCCTCGCCCAGCTTGCGGCGCACGCTGACCGTGGCGCGGCCCGTGCGGCTGGCCAGGGCGATGTAGTTGGTGTACGCGGCGTCAATGAGCAGCAAGGGGCCCTCATCGCTGCCCGCCGGGCCGCAGACGCCCACGATGAGCAGCTCCATGGCGGCGCTGCCCCCGTCGGTCACCTGCACGTGCAGGTTCTTGGCAGAGCAGCCGCTGGAGGCGATCACGTTGAGGAAGGCCTGCTGGCATTCCTGCATGCCCACCGTGGGCGAGTACTTGACCACGCCGTCCGCGAAGGGGCTGGGGGGCTCCCCCAGCGTGCGGATGCGCCGCTGCATGGCGGGGTGCATGGCCAGGCTGACGTTGCCGATGGCCACGTTGACCGCGTCGACCTCGTCGCGGTCGAAGCGCTGCAGGTACTCGATCTGTGCCAGGCGGATGGCCGAGGGCTTGCGAGAGGCGTAGTGGGCTGAGAGATGTGGAGCGGGCATCTTTCCTCCGGGATCGCGGGGCAGCTTCAGCGGGTCTTGTCGTTCCATGGCACGATGATCAGCGCCAGTACGGCCACGATCCCCAGCAGCACCGTGCTGATGCCGCCCAGCCGCAGCGCGGCGACGGCCGCGGCCTCGGAGCCGGCGGAGCTCTCGACGAAGAAACCCGTGCCCCCGATGATGGAGGGCAGGGCCGCACCCAGCATGACAATCACCGGAAAACCGCGGATCATGCAGCCGCTCTTGCCGCGGATGCGGGCCACCAGGGCCACTCCCAGCGAGAGCAGCACGGCGCAGATCCCCACCGCGTCGAGCACCAGGATGCTCATCATCCAGGTGCCGATCTCGGAGGCCGCCTGCAGATCGTAGCCCATGCTCGCTCCTCACCTCACCCGAAACAGCTGCTCGCTCTCTTCGCCTATAATGCGTTTTTCCGGAGGGGGATCGCCTCGCAGGGGGGGGCCTGGCGCGGCGACTGGCACACCCGCCCTGTTCCGGGTAGGCAAGCGCCTCGCACCAGGCCGGCCCAGCCGGCCTGCAAGTTGCTCGCAGGAGGTCCCATGTCCAGCTTCGCCGAACAGGTCGCCGCAGGCATCCCGTCCTCGCTCCCCCCCTATCCCCCCGAGGATCCCGGGATCAGCCACGCTCCCGCGCGCCCCGACGTGCTCTCGCCCAGCCAGCGGGCACTCGCCGTGCGCAACGCCCTGCGCTACTTCCCGGCCGCCATGCACCAGGAGCTGGCCCCCGAGTTCGCCCGCGAGCTGGCCCAGGACGGCCGCATCTACATGCGCCGCTTCCGGCCCGCCTACGAGATGAAGGCGCGCCCCATCAGCGCCTACCCGGCACGCTGCCGCCAAGCCGCCGCCATCATGATGATGATCCAGAACAACCTGGACAAGGCCGTGGCCCAGCACCCCTACGAGCTGATCACCTACGGCGGCAACGGCACGGTCTTCCAGAACTGGGCCCAGTACCTGCTCACCATGCAGTACCTGTCGCGCATGAGCGAGCGCCAGACCCTGGTGCTCTACTCGGGCCACCCTCTGGGGCTCTTCCCCTCCCACCCCGACGCCCCCCGCGTGGTGCTCACCAACGGCATGGTGGTGCCCAACTACAGCGCCAAGACCGACTACGACCGCATGGCCGCCCTGGGGGTCACCTCCTACGGCCAGATGACGGCTGGCAGCTTCATGTACATCGGGCCCCAGGGCATCGTGCACGGCACCACCATCACCCTGCTCAACGCCGGCCGGCGCTACCTGGGCCTGCCCGCCGAGGGCGGCCTGGCCGGACGGCTCTTCGTGACCTCGGGCCTGGGCGGCATGAGCGGCGCCCAGGCCAAGGCCTCGGTCATCGCCGGCGCCGTGGGCCTGATCGCCGAGATCAACCCCAAGGCCCTGAAAAAGCGCCACGCCCAGGGCTGGCT
>CAZITQ010000371.1:0-5306 GCA_964542165.1 uncultured Rickettsiales bacterium | reverse complement strand
GGATGTAGGCCGGGATGTTGATCTGCGCCGGGCAGGTGCGCTGGCAGGGCGCCGTGCACTCGCCGTGGCAATGGACCTTGGTCAGGTCGGCGAAGTTGCCGTGGAGCTGGATGATGCCCTTGGGGCAGGTGCGCACGCAGGTGCCGCAGCCGGTGCACAGGTCCGCGTGGACCACCGGCAGCCCGTCCTCGTCCATGGTGATGGCGTGGAAGGGGCAGGCCTTCTTGCAGCTACCGAGGCCCAGGCAGCCGATGGGGCACTCCTTGGTGCCGCCGGCCAGCAGCGAGGCGGCTCGACAGTCGCCGATCCCCGCGTATGTGTAGCGCAGGTCGGCGTCCTCGACCCCGTAGCGGCATCCGACCCTCGCGATCAACTTCTCGGAGGCGCCCACGGACACGCCGAGGATCTCGCCCACCTTGGCCGAGGTCTCGTCCCCGCCCACGATGCAGGCGTTGGGGGCGGCCTTGCCCTTGGCCATGGCCTCGGCGCAGGCGGAGCAGCCGGCGTAGCCGCATCCACCGCAGTTGGCGCCGGGCAGCGCGTCCTCGATCGCGGTGATGTTCGGGTCCACGTAGACGGCGAACACCTTGGCCGCGATGCCCAGGCCGATGGCGGCGACGAATCCGATGGCTCCGATTGCCAGTGCAGCAGTCAGCATCGTCGTTCCCTACCCTTCAGGCCACCAGGCCCGCGAAGCCGGCAAAGGCCAGCGCCAGCAGACCGGCGGTGATCAGACCGATGGGGGTTCCCTGCAGGGCCCGGGGCACCGGCGACACCGCCATGCGCTCCCGCAACCCGGCGAACAGCACCAGCGCCAGGCCGAAGCCCAGGGCCGACGCGAAGGAGAACACCGCGGTCTGCAGCAGGTCGAATTCCTTGTCGATGTTGATCACGGCCACGCCGAGCACGGCGCAGTTGGTGGTGATCAGGGGCAGGAAGATGCCCAGGGCCTTGTAGAGCCCCGGCGAGAGCTTCTGCAGCACGATCTCCACCAGCTGGACCAGCGAGGCGATCACCAGGATGAAGGCGATGGTCCTGAGGTACTCGAGCTCCAGCGGGACCAACATGTAGGTCCAGATGAACCAGGTGATGAGCCCGGCCAGGGTCATGACGAAGACCACCGCCGCGGACATCCCGGTTGCGGTGGACATCTTCTGGGAACAGCCCAGGAAGGGGCAGTTGCCCAGGAACTTCATCAACAGGATGTTGTTGACGAGGATCGCGCCGACGATCAGCAGGAGATAGTCACCCATCGTCTACGCCTCCTGTCCGGCGGTGGAGCGACGCTCCTGCCAGATGGTGTACAGGTTCATCAGCCCGAGGATGAGCCCCAGGCAGACGAAGGCGCCCGGCGGTTGGACCATAGCTGCGAACGGCTGGAAGGACTCGCCGAAAACGCTGAACCCGAAGAAGGTCCCGGCGCCGAAGACCTCGCGCACGGCGCCCAGGAAGGTGAGCGCCATGGTGAACCCGAGGCCGATGCCCAGACCGTCGGCGGCCGACAGGATCACCCCGTTCTTGGAGGCGAAGGCCTCCGCGCGGCCCAGGATGATGCAGTTGACCACGATCAGCGGGATGAAGATGCCCAGGGACTGGGACAGGGAGAAGAAGTAGGCCTTCATCACCAGCTCGGTGACCACCACGAAGGTGGCGACCACCACGATGAACACCGCGATCCGGACCCTGCGGGGGATGATCTTGCGCATCGCCGAGACCAGGATGTTGCTCATGGTGAGCACGAAGGTGGTGGCCAGGCCCATACCCAGGCCGTTGAAGGCGGCCGTGGTCACGGCCAGCACCGGGCAGAGGCCCAGCACCAGCCGGAACGGTGGGATGATCTCCCACAGCCCCTTGGTGAACTCGCGTGCGACCGATGCCATCGTCGCTCCCCTTTCCCGCTACTGCCCGCCAGCCGGAGCTGCGAGATCGGCCTCGTTTTGCTTGTAGATGGTCAACGCCTCGTTGACCGCGTCGACCACCGCCACGGTGGTGATCGTGGCGCCGGTGATGGCCTCCACCTGGCCGCCGTCGGCGGCGCGGGCCACCCCGCCCTCGGCGGGCATTCCCCGGAACTGGTCCAGGAACTGGGCCTCGGTGCACTTGGCCCCCAGGCCCGGGGTCTCGCTGTGGCCGGTGATCCCGATCCCCGCCAGCGTCCCCTCGGGGGTGACGCCGACCATCACGGACACGGCCCCACCGTAGCCCTTGCCGGCCCCCTCCAGGGCGTAGCCCAGGTGGCTGCCGTCCTTGACGGCCGGGAACACGGCGACGGTCTGGCCCTCGGCCAGCGTCAGCTCGGTCATGTGCTCGACGGGGTTCTTGTCGAACAGGCTGATCAGCGCCTCGTCCGCCGTCCCCTCCGGGATCTCCTCCTCCGAGAGGAAGATCTTGGCGACCTGCGGACCCTTGACGAAGGTCATCTCCTGGACGGCGATGCGCTCGGCCGTGCCGTTGCGCACCAGCGACAGGGAGAAGCCCGAGACCGCCGCGGCGGCGGCCAGGACCACGACCATGTGGGCGATCTCACGCATTGGCGTTCAACCTCCTCCCGAAGGGAACCGGCGCCAGGCGGTCCAGCAAGGGAGCCGCGGCGTTCATGATCAGGATCGCGAAGTAGGTGCCCTCCGCGGCGCTACCCCAGTAGCGGATGACGCAGGTGAGCACCCCGGCGCCCACCCCGTACAGCAGCATGCCCCAGCCGGTCGATGGAGAGGTCACCCACTCCGTGGCCAGGAAGAAGGCCGTGAAGAACAGCGCGCCGGCGAACAGGGTGAACGACGGCGGTGGATAGGTCGCCGGGTCCACCTGATAGAAGATGAACGCGAACACCCCCGCCGAGACGAGGAAGCCCACGGGTATCTGCCACGGGATGACCCGCAGCCCCAGCAGGATGAGTCCCCCCAGCAGGATGGCGACCACCGAGGTGACGCCGATGCCGCCGGGGTGGTCGCCCCAGATCAACTCGCGGGTGTTGGCCCGGTGGGCGAGCTGGGGCAGCACCTTGGCCGCGGCCACCGGCTCGGCGGCGTCCTGCCAGATCGTGGCCGATTCCTCGGTGACGCCCTCGTCGAGCATGGGCAGCGGCTTGAGGAACTGGTCCACCTTGTCGGGCCAGGAGATCTGGACCAGGACCAGGGCCACCAGCACCGGGTGGAAGGGGTAGTTCCAGGCGTTGCCGAACACCATCTTGCCCAGCGCGACGCAGAGCACCGCGGCGAAACCGACGACCCACAGGGCGGCGCCGGCGGGCATCACCAGCGCCAGCAGGGTGCCCAGCAGGGCCGAGTGCCCGTCGAGCACCTTCATCGGCTTGCGGACGATCAGGGTGACGATCACCTCGGTGGCCACCGCAGCGACCACCGAGACCAGGAGGATCGCCAGCGCCTTGCCTCGGTAGAGGTAGAGGGCGGCGATCAGGACGGGCAGCAGACCCAGGAAGGTCAGCCGGATCATGCCGCCGGTGGAGCGCCCGCCGTGGCGGTGGGGCGCCATGCCGACCGTGAGCAGAGGACCTCTCATCAGCGGTTCCTCCTGGCCATCACCTCGGTCTTGCCGTGGAGCAGGAAGTGCCCGTTGGCGCGACGAGAGGGGCAGACGAAGGTGCAGCACCCGCATTCGATGCAGGTCAGCAGGTCGTACGACAGGGCGTCGTCGAACTCGCCGTACTCGCACAGGCGGCTGAGCACGTGGGGCTGCAACCGCATCGGGCAGACCCGCGAGCAGGCGCCGCAGTTCATGCAGGGCTCGTTGGTGAACTCCACCAGCTCGTCCTCGCCCAGGACGATCAGGGCCCCCGCCATCCGGGTGACCGGCGCGTCCAGGTCGTGCTGGGCGCGGCCCCGCATGGGCCCTCCCAGCAGCACCGCGCCGGTCTCGCCCGCAGCACCGCCGCAGGCCTCGATCACCTGGCGGATGGGCGTCCCGATGCGCACGCGGAGCAGGCGTGGGTGGCCGACGCGGCCCGCGACCCACATCACCCGGTCCAGCTGGGGCTTGCGGGCGAGCACGGCCCGCCCCACGTCGATGATGGTGTCGATGTTCGCCACCAGCACACCGGTGTCCCGGGCCTCGCGGAAGGCTCCGCCGACCTCGATCCCGGTGATGGACCGGATCAGCATCGCGTCGTTGAGGGTGGGGTAGTTCCAGGGGCGAGCCGGGACCGGCCAGATCTCCATCGGCTCGCAGAACTGCTCGATCTCCGCGGTCTCGGTCCCACGACCCTTGGCCTCGACGAGCACCAGGTGGATCGCCGTGGTCCCCAGGAGGCGCTTGAGCACCTCGAAACCCTGGCGAGCAGCCCCGGTGTCTTCCACGAGCACCGCCTCGAGGGCGTGGACCTCGGGATCCACGTCCACGGCCCGGGCGATGAGGTGTTCGACGGACCGCAGCACCGGCGTCCCGGAGACGCCCACGTAGCCCCGGGTCCGGATGGCGGTCCCCAGGTCCCGGTGGGCGGGCTCGGCGCCGTAGCCGGAGTTGATGATGCCCGCCTCCCGGACCCGGGCGAGCATCTCGTCCGGGGAGAGGCTGAGGGCACCGGCGTCGTGGACCGGCTCCCGTTCCCACCGATCCTCGCCGTCGGAGTCGATGACCACCGAGAGCTCGGCGATGCCTTCGGGGCCTGGCCGATCCTCGATGGCCGCGACCTTGCCCGAGGTCGTGGCGAGGATCGGAACACCCGCCGGATCCTCGGGTTCGCCGATCTTCTGGCCCTTCAAAACCTCGTCACCGGGCTGGACCACGGGCCGCGCAGGCGGGCCGAGGGTCTGGCGCATCGGGAGGACGACGGTGTCAGGGACCGGTAGATCCGAGATGCTGTGACCGGGTGGATCGGGCCTGGGGAGCCGGATCCCGCGGGAAGACGCAAACAAGCTCATGGAGACGCTCTCCGTGGATACCCGCTTGCAAGCGGTATGTGTCCCTGCACGGAAAGGGCTCGCGGCCCTGTCCCAGGGCGGGGGGGTTTATACATCAATCGCGCGATCAATGACAGACGACCTGCGATGTCTTGTTGCAGACGGCTCGCAGCGACCCGAACCGTCCCTTGCCGACCTCCCGCCTTCCGTGCATCCTGAGCAAGCTGCGTTCGGTCCGTCCGGCCGCGGCGCGAAAGGGGAAGGACGATGCACGAATGGACCTGGCGAACGGTCGCCTGCCTCCTGGCCTGCCTGGCGCTCACCCTCACCGGTTGCCCGGATCCCGGGGAGGAGGACGACGACGACATCGTCGAGGACGATGACACCAGCGCCGATGACGACGACACCGGAGACGACGACACCCGAGACGACGACGACAGCACCGGCGAC
>CAZITQ010000370.1:0-5308 GCA_964542165.1 uncultured Rickettsiales bacterium | reverse complement strand
GGACGAGCCGGACGGCGACGGGGACGGGGTCTCCCTCTGCGACGACTGCGACGACGCCGACCCGACCATCTTCCCGGGCCAGGCCGAGGCGGCGTGCAACGGCGTCGACGACGACTGCGATCCAGTCACTCCCGACGAGCCGGACGGCGACGGGGACGGGGTCTCCCTCTGCGACGACTGCGACGACACCGACGCCGCGAATTTCCCCGGGAACACCGAGGCCTGCGACGGGGCGGACAACGACTGCGACGGCCAGCCGGCGCCGGACGAGGGGGATGGCGACGGCGACGGCTCCCTGACCTGCGAGGACTGCGACGACGCCGACCCCGGCAACTACCCGGGCAACGCCGAGCTCTGCGACGGAGCGGACAACGACTGCGACGGTGCCGTCCCGGCGGACGAGGTGGACGGGGACGGCGACGGCTGGATGGCCTGCGAGGAATGCGACGACACCCTGGACACGATCCACCCCGGCGCCCCGGAGATCTGCAACGGGCTCGACGACGACTGCAACGGCGTGGCCGACGACGGGCCGCCCGCCTGCGCGGACTGCGAGGTCGAGTTGCGGGACGGGGTGACCTACCTGTTCTGCATCGATCCGGTCACCTGGGAAGAGGCCCTCGACCTCTGCGACGACTTCGACTTCCACCTGGTGACCATCGACGACGTGGACGAGGACACCTTCCTCAGCGACACCGCGGCCTCGATCTGGCTCACGTACTGGTGGATGGGCTTCAACGACCGGGACCAGGAGGGGACCTGGGTCTGGCAGTGGGGCAGCTCGCCGTACACCCACTGGGACTACGGCGAGCCCAACAACGCGGGTGACGAGGACTGCGGGACCCTGCTGCGGTACTACCCGGCCACGGTCTGGAACGACGTCTCCTGCACCGGCTGGAACCTACCCTTCGTCTGCGAGTCGGAGTGACTCCGTTCGCGGTAGAGTCTTGCGGCCATCCACGGAGGCGCCCATGAGCCGACGCAGCATCTCGATCGTCCTGACCGCCCTGCTGGCGGCAGCCCTGGTCATCGCGCTGGCGGCCGCGCCGCCGCCCGTCTCCGGCCGGGCCGGGATCGTGTCCGCCGACCACCCACTGGCGTCGAAGGCGGGCGCCCGGATGCTCGAGCAGGGGGGCAACGCCGTGGACGCGGTGGTCGCCGCGGCCCTGTCGGCAGGGGTGGTCCAGCCGGCGGGCTCCGGACTGGGCGGCGGGGGCTTCGCCGTCGTGGTCCGCGGCGACGAACGCCTCGTGCTCGACTTCCGCGAGATCGCCCCGGCCGCTGCCCACCGGGACATGTACCTGGACGACAGCGGCGACGTGATCCCCGAGGCCAGCACCGACGGCGGCCTGGCCGTGGGCGTGCCCGGAGAACCCCGGGGGCTGGCCCAGCTCCACGCCCGGTTCGGCGAGCTGTCCGCGTCCGCGGTGGCCCGCCCGGCCATCGACCAGGCCGGCAAGGGATTTCCCATCGGCGCGCACCTGGTCCGCTGCCTCGGCCGCTACCCCGACATCGTGCCCCACCTGCTGGACGGCCGCACCGTCATCCCGGATCAGGCCGAGACCGTGCGCCGCAAACGGCTGGCGAAGACGCTGGGGGCCTGGGCCCGATCCCGGGGCGAGGCCCTCTACACCGGACCCATCGCCGAGGACATCGTGGCCGCGGTCCAGGACAGCGGCGGCGTGCTCACCGCGGCGGATCTGCGGGCCTACCAGCCCGTGGAGCGCGAGCCGCTGGTGGGCTCCTACCGGGGGTACACCGTGATCACCATGCCGCCCCCGTCCTCGGGGGGCGCCGTGCTGCTCCAGGTGCTGGGGGTCCTCGAGGCCTGGGACCTGACCGCCCTGGGCCACAACTCGTCCGAGCACCTGCACCTGCTGGCCGAGGCCTTCCAGCATGCCTACGCCGACCGGGCGCGCCTGATGGGTGATCCGGATTTCGTCGACGTGCCCGTGGACCGCATGCTCGATCCGGCCCGGATCGGGGAGATCCAGCGTTCGATCTACCCCTCGCGGACCTTCGGCCGCGACCACTACGGCCTCGACGTGGCCATCCCCGAGGACTCGGGCACCCACCACATCGCCGTGATCGACGGGGATGGCATGGCCGTGGCCCTGACCACGACCATCAACACCCTCTTCGGCTCCAAGGTGGTGGCCGCCAAGAGCGGGATCCTGCTCAACGACGAGATGGACGACTTCGTGGCCAAGCCCGGCGTGCCCAACGCCTTCGGCCTGGTGGGCCGGGAGGCCAACGCCGTCGAGCCGGGCAAGAAGCCCCTGTCCTCGATGACCCCGACCGTGGTCCTCGACCCGGACGGCGAGGTGGTGATGGCCATCGGCGGCTCCGGCGGACCGTACATCATCAGCTCCACCCTGCAGGCCCTGTCCAACGTGATCGACTTCGGCATGGACCCCGAGGACGCGGTCTCGGTGCCCCGGATGCACCACCAGTGGGTGCCCGAGGTGCTACGCGTCGATGAGGGCGTTCCCGCCGACGTCCAGGCCAACCTGCGCGCCCGGGGCCACGACGTCCAGGTCAAGGCATTCTTCTCCGCCGTTCAGATCGCCCGGGTCGACGGCGCGTACTTCTCCGGCGCGTGTGATCCCCGCAAGGGCGGCAAGCCGGCGGCGGCTCGGCCCTAGGAGCCCGCTGTGGATCCATCCCCGACAGGCTCCCAGGGCAGGGTCTCCACCTCGCACGTGACCCTTCACCCCTCCGCCTGATACCGTGCAAGCAGAGGGAGATCCGCGACATGGAAGCACGCCTGTGGGCCTGGGTGATGATCGGAACGGTCGCGCTGTTGGGCTGCCCGGCGGACTACGAGGAGATGCCCGACGACGACTCGGCCGGGGACGACGACGATGCCACGGGGGACGACGACGCCACCGGCGACGACGATTCGGCGGACGACGACGACGCGACCGGAGATGACGACGACGCCACCGGCGACGACGACGCCACCGGCGACGACGACACCACGGAGTTGACGGTCGCGGCCTGCTACGAGGACGCCTTCCTCAGCCAGCCGCCCATCGGCCCGGACTACGACCAGTTCGACCCGGTGGTCGGGTCCCACTGCTACGGCACCAACCACCAGGACATCCTCGGGGTCGAGCGGGTGGTGTTCGTGGGGGACTCGGTCACCGTCGGCACGCCGCCCTTCCTGCCCGATGACTACTACCGCTCGAAACTGGCGGACGAGCTGGCCGTCCAGTTCGGGCTCGAGCCGCCGAGCTATCTGTGGAAGACGGTCAACGTGATCGACGGCGTGACCCTGCTGCAGGAGTCGGGTGACTTCGCCAGCTGCGCCAAGTGGGGCGCCAAGACCGACGATCTGATCCAGGACAACGACCAGATCGTCGACTGTTTCCCCGAGGACCAGCGGGACAAGGTGACCCTGGCGGTCATGACCGTGGGCGGCAACGACATCGCCGACATGACCCAGGACGGCCTCGACGGCGTGGACTACGGGCTCATCTGGGACGACGTGGAGGCCTTCGTGCAGCTCAAGCGCGAGGCCATCGAGTGGTTCTTCGATCCCCCGGACAAGTTCCCCAACGGCGTGTACGTGATCTTTGCCAACATGTTCGAGTTCACCGACGGCACCGGCCACACCGAGGCCTGCCCCCTGGCCGGACTGGCGGGGTACGGCGCCGACTGGGACGACCCGACCGTGCTGGCCGACATGGTCATCTACGCCAACGAGCAGTACGCCTCCATCGCCGTGGAGACCGGAACCGACTTCATCTTCATGCTCGAGGAGTTCTGCGGCCACGGCTTCTATCACGACAACCAGCTCGCGCCCTGCTACCGCGGCCCCGGCACCCAGCTGTGGTTCGACACCCTGACCTGCATCCACCCCAACGCCCTGGGGCACGACTACATCGCCCAGATGTTCATGGACGTGGTGATGGAGTAGCTCTCAGGGCCCTTCGCGGATCGAGAAGGCGTCGATCAGCACCCGACCGCGTCCGGCGGTCTTGGCGGCGTACATGGCCACATCGGCCCGGCTCACCGCGCTCTCGGCCGCGGACAGCTCGGGGGACAGGGAGGCCACGCCGGCCGAAAACGTGACGCCGAACCGGTCGCCCTCCGCCTGGAACCTCTCCCCGGCGAACTCCCTCAACAGGTCCAACATCCGCACCCGAGCGTCCTCGCACTCCGCCTCGTCGAGGACCAGCAGGAACTCCTCGCCCCCCCAGCGTCCCACGAAGTCCGTGGAGCGCAGCCCCGTTCGCAGCACCTGGCCCAGCCGGAACAGCACCACGTCGCCGACGTCGTGGCCGTGGCGATCGTTGACCTGCTTGAAGTGGTCCAGGTCGAGCATCACCACCGCGTAGTGGCGCTGGTAGCGCTGCACGCTGGCCTCGGCGGCCGCCAGCGCCAGCTGGCACTGCATGCGGTTGGCCAGACCGGTCAGGGTGTCCTCCTTGAGCAGGCGCTGGTTGTCCAGCAGGGCGCCGACCGTGTTGGCGATGGTGATCAGGCTGTTGAGCTCGCCGTTCTCGAACACCCGGTCCGGATCGGCGCGGCAGACGGACAGGATCCGGGGCCGACCGTCCTGGCATCCGATGGCGAAGTGGGCGTCGAAGGGCTCGTCTTCCGAGGGGGTGAGCAGGTAGGGCGGGAGGTCGTACCCCGTCACCTTCGAGAACTCCATCTCGACCTCGGCGTCCTTCCCGTCCAGGTCCACCGAGTACAGGATCTTCCAGCGCCCCTCCCCCTCGCGCTCGCTCACCGTGAGCTTGCGCACGCCCAGGTCGTCCACCACCTCCTGCTCGAGCCGGTCGAAGAACCCGGCGTCGTCGTTCCACACCAGCGACCGGACCAGGTCGTGCACCAGCATGTACTTGCTGTAGTTGCCCGTCATCCCGACCTCAGCTTCCTCAGCAGGGTGCTGCGGCCGATCTTCAGCAGGCGCGCGGTTCGGCTGCGGTTGCCGTCGCACAGGGTGAGCACGTGCCGGATGTAGGCGATCTCCACCTCGCGCAGGGGGTGCAGACCGGTCACGAAGATCTCCTCGGGGGGGCCGGTGACGGGCAAGTCGGTCTCCGTGGCGCTCCACGGGGAGAGCAGGGACAGGTGCTCGGGTCGGATGGGATCCTCGGTGGCCAGCACCACCGCGGACTCGATGCAGTGCTCCAGCTCCCGGACGTTTCCGGGCCAGCGATGGGAGTACAGCAGCCCGCGGGCCTCGGGCGAAAGCGAGAGCAGCGGGCGCCCGTGTCGCCGCCGGTACTCCTCCAGGAAGTGCTCGATCAGCCGATCCAGGTCGGCCAGGCCCCGTCGTCTCAGCGGCGCCACC